>NZ_CP077080.1:4205110-4505475 GCF_019141525.1 Pseudomonas alvandae | reverse complement strand
CCCAGCCTTGCGCAGATGCGCGCGCCGGCCCTGTCGCGGGTCCTGACCGACATTGCCTATGCGGCGCCGGGCGGGGCGGGAGTTCCTTGTCTGGCCGGGATCAATCTGCAATGGGCGCGGCTCGAAGCCGAAGGACAAATCGCCGCCCGGGTGTTCGAGCGGGGCGAAGGCCCTACCGCGTCGTCGGGCACCAGCGCCAGCGCGGTGGCCAGTGCCGCGTGGCGGGTGGGTTGGGTGAAGGCCGGGGTGGTCAGGGTCGTGATGCCGGGCGGGACTGCGCCGATTCTGCTGGAAGAAGAGGCGGGGGAGCTGGTGCGGGTCAGATTGTTTGGTGCGGCGCGGCCAATGACCCCATCGCGAGCAAGCTCGCTCCCACAGTAGATATTCGGCGGGCGCAAAATCAGTGCACGACTGAGGTCCCCTGTGGGAGCGAGCTTGCTCGCGATAGCGCCCGGTCGGTCACATCGCTGTCAACGGACAGACCGCTATCGCGAGCAAGCTCGCTCCTGCAGGTATTGGTGATTTCAGTCCAGCTGCGGCCCGAACTCCACCACCGGCATCTGCCGCTTCATCAATACTTCACCGTTGCGAATCGAGTAGAGCGGCAGGCCCTGGCTGCGGATCACTTCGTAGTCGCTGTCGGCCGAGAGGACCAGCAGGTTCGCCGGACGGCCAGGCTCCAGCCCGTAGCGCTCGCCCAGGTTCATGGCCTTGGCGCTGTTGTCGGTGACCAGGTCCAGGGCACTTTGCAGGTTGCGGTAGCCGAGCATGTGGCAGATGTGCAATCCGGCTTCGAGCACCCGCAGGATGTTGCCGTTGCCCAGGGGGTACCACGGATCGACGATGGAATCCTGGCCGAAGCACACGTTCATCCCGGCTTCGAGCAGTTCATTGACCCGCGTGACGCCGCGGCGCTTGGGGAAATTGTCGAAGCGTCCCTGCAGGTGAATGCTTTCGGTCGGGCAGGAGACGAAGCTGATGCCCGAATGCCCGAGCAGGCGGAACAACTTGGCGCAGTAGGCGTTGTCGTAGGAGCCCATGGCGGTGGTGTGGCTGGCGGTGACGCGGGCGCCCATGTCGCGGCTGCGGGCTTCTTCGGCGAGCACTTCGAGAAAGCGCGAGTGCGGGTCGTCGGTTTCGTCGCAATGCACGTCCACCAGGCAACCGGTGCGTTCGGCCAGGTCCATCAGGAATTTCACCGAGCTGACGCCCTGGTCGCGGGTGTACTCGAAATGCGGAATGCCGCCCACCACGTCGGCGCCCATGCGGATCGCTTCTTCCATAAGCTCGCGGCCGTTGCGGTAGGACTCGATGCCTTCCTGGGGAAACGCGACGATCTGCATGTCCACCAGATGACGGCTCTCCTCGCGCACTTCGAGCATTGCCTTGAGGGCGGTGAGTGCGGGATCGGTCACGTCGACGTGGGTGCGCACATGTTGGATGCCATGGGCAGCGAGGGCCTGGAGGGTTTTCCGGGCGCGGGTCTTGGTGTCTTCGTGGGTGATGGTGGCCTTGCGTTCGCCCCAGCACTCGATGCCCTCGAACAACGTGCCACTCATGTTCCAGCGCGGTTCGCCAGCGGTCAGCGTGGCGTCCAGGTGAATGTGCGGCTCGACGAAGGGCGGCACGACCAGGTTGCCACCGGCGTCGATGTCTTCGGCCCCCAGGCTGGGGGCCTCGGTCTGCCGGGCGATACTGGCGATCAGGCCGTTTTCCAGGTGCAGTTCATGCAAGCCTTCACGATTGCGCAGGCGGGCGTTGATGATGTGCATCGGGCGAGTCCTTTAGAGGTCTTGTAGGGGCGCGTCAGCAGTGCGAGTGCCGGTTACGCCGATCAATAGCACATACGTTAGCGCGCCGGCGGCGATTCCTACCAGTGGTGCGATCCATGGCGAGTTGAAAGCGGCCACGGTGCCGACGCCATAGGCGCACAGCCCGGGCCAGTTGAACGCTGGCAGCTGCGTCTCTGCCAGGCGCGGGTAACGACCGCGCCAGCGGAAGAAGAAATCGGCCATGATCACCCCGCCAATCGGCGGGATGACCGTGCCGAGCAGAATCAGATAAGGCACCAGCATGTCGTACATGCCCAGCAGCGCCAGCAGCGTGCCGATCACCGCGCCGGCCAGGGTGACGGCCTTGCGTCGACGGGTGCGCAGCAGGTTGCAGCCGGCCACGGCGAAGTTGTAGATGGTGTTGTCCTGGGTGCTCCAGATGTTCAGCAGCAGCATCGCCATCGCGGCCATGGCGAAGCCCTGCAACAGCAGCACTTCGACCACGTCAGGCTGTTGATAGACGATGGCCCCGTAGGCGCCGATCAGCACCATCAGGCCGTTGCCGAGGAAAAAGCCGATCAGGCTCGCCAGCACCGCGACCTTCGCCGAACGGGAGAATCGAGTCCAATTGGTCGCCTGGGTGGCGCCGCTGACAAACGTGCCGAAAACCAGGGTGATCGCCGTCGACCAGTCCAGGTTGCCCGTGGGCACGACTGCCAGCAGCCCGTCGAGGCCGCCGATCTTCTGCGTCGCGCCCCACATCGAGAGCATCAGCAGCAACAACATGGCCGGTACGGCGACGTACGAAAGAATCTCCAGTCCGCGATAGCCGATATACGCCGTGGCGCAGAACCCCAGCCCGAACAGCACCATCAGCCCCAGCACCGTCCCCTGGCCCAATTCGAAATATTTGCCCAGCACCACCGCCGCGGTGGCCGTGCCCCAGGCGTACCAGCCGATCTGGGTAAAGCCGAGGATCAAGTCGCTGAGCTTGCTGCCCACCTCTCCAAAACAGAAGCGGCCCATCAGCACCGAATTGAGCCCGCTCTTGAAGGCGATATAACCCAGGCCCGCGGCATAAAGGCCCAGCAGCAGATTGCCGATGACGATGACTGTGAGCATCTCGGCAAAACCGAACGCCACGCCCAGCTTGCCGCCGGCAAACATGGTCGCGGTGAAAAACGTGAAGCCCAGCAGCACCATGGCCGTGGAGGCCAAACCCTTGCGAGCGCTCATCGGGACTTCGCTCAAGGGATAGTCGTTGCCCGGATCGTTCTGAGTCATTGTGGCGGTCCTTGCGTAGGAGAAGGGAAGTCGCAAGCGTGCAGCGGCCGTGCCAAGCGGGTGAGGGCTGGTTATTTATAGTCAATTTGTGGGTTGGGTGTGCTGCGAGGAGCGAAAGCGGTGCGGCGGTGATTCAAGTTGGAACACAGCGCTCACTGCTTATCCGGTTTTTTGTGGGAGCGAGCCTGCTCGCGAAGGTGTGTCAGTCAATGTATCTGGACCTGACACACCGCCTTCGCGAGCAAGCCCGCTCCCACAGGGGAATGCGCCGTGCTTGTATCGAGGGAAGTCACGCCAGGAACCGCATAACTGCCGCGACAATCACTTCCGGCGCGTCTTCCTGGACCAGGTGCCCAGCGTTCGGAACGGGCTGAAACAGCGCCCCCGGAATCATCCCGTGCAACGTCCGACCGCGCTCGATGGGGATCCACTGGTCATCTTCGCCCCACAATATCTGGATCGGGCAGCGTACGCTCGGGTACAGCCCTTCGACCTCGCAGGTGTAGCACTCGTCCATCTGCGCAATCTGCCGATAGAACGCCGCCTGGCCCGGCTCGCCAAGCCACGGTTGCACGTAGGGCGCCAATTCTTCATCGGGAATGTCCCGCTTGATCGCGCCGCGGATGTAAGTCGGGACGATGGCCTGCTGAATGTAATCGGGGAGGCCGCTGAACGCCGCTTCGTGCCGGCGCACGTGCTGGACAAAAGGTGAACCCCACGGGGAAAGGGCCACCGGGTCGATCAGGGTGAGGCTGCGGTAGTCCTTGCCATTGAGCAGGTGCGTACGCAGCGCGGTGGCTCCGCCGAAGTCGTGGGCCACCACGTCGGGGCGTTCCAGCTTCCAGTGTTCCAGCAGTTGGGCAAGCAGTTGGTTCTGTACGCCCAGGGACACGTCGGCATCTGGTTGCGCGGACTGGCCATAACCCAGCAGGTCGAAGTAGTGCACTCGGTGCGTAGTGAAGAACAGCGGCGCGATCCGATGCCATACATAGGAAGAAAACGGCGTGCCATGGACGAATACCAGCGGCGGGCCTTCGCCGTGGATGGCGTAGCGGACAGAGTGCCCGTTGAAGTCGTAGACCTGATCCAGCGGCCAGTGGGTCATGCTCGAGCTCCCGTCTGAATTGGCTTTGGAATCATAGGCCAATACATCGGCAGAACAAACCGTGGCGAGGGAGCAAGCGCCCTCACCACAAAAGCGCCCTTGCCGGAGAGCGGCGTTATTCGCCGTGATAGATGCAGCCGCTGGTGCAGGTCTCGTGGATGCGAATGGCGCTGAGTTCCGGCAGTAGCGGCTTCAACTCATTCCAGATCCACTTGGCCAGGACTTCGCTGGTCGGGTTTTCCAGGCCAGGGATGTCGTTGAGGTAGTTGTGGTCGAGGCGCTCGTAGAGCGGCTTGAAGATCGCCTTGATTTCCGAGAAGTCGCGAATCCAGCCCGTCTGCGGGTCGATGTCGCCACTGAGGTGGATCGCCACCTTGAACGAGTGGCCATGCAAACGGCCGCACTTGTGGCCTTCGGGCACGTAGGGCAGGCGATGGGCGGATTCGAAGGTGAATTCTTTGAAAATTTCCACAGGTTCAGGCTCTTTAAGATAGCGGTCGCGAGGCAGGCGGCGGAGTTTATCAGGTTGATCCGTGTGATGCCCGAGCGTGCTGACTAAAGGGTCAGCAAACGCTCGCCCAATCCACCGTTGGCCGTCAGTTCCAGGAATTCGTCGCCGAGCCGGCGGCTTTCGTCCATCGCCGTGCGCCAGTATTTGCGGCGGCTCGCGTCGTCGCCCATGAAGCGCTTGAAGTCGTTGCGGTCCGGTAGTTTGCCGTACGGCAGGCGGGCGAGGTATTCGCGCGATGGGGCGAGCAACAGCACGTCCTGGAGACGCTCGGCGTTGCCCTTGCGCCATGGCAGGCCCTTGTCGAACCAGCCGGGAATGACCCGGTCGGTGAAATGCGGATAGAGGACGATATCTTCGCCGCTGTAGGGCAGGTCGAGGTGGTAGTCCAGCAGGCCGCCGTCGCGGTAGGTGCCCGCGCCGGCACCGGGGAGATCGCGCACGCCTTCCATCACCATCGGGATCGAGCCGGACGCCAGCAGTGCCTGGCGCAGGTTGCCGGCCACCAGGGGCACGAAGCGCGACGGGAAGTCTGTCAGCGGGTGCAGCGGTGGGGCCAGGCGTGGGTCGTGCACGATCAGTCGTTCGAAATGCCGCGACAGGCGTGCGCGGCCCCGCAGGTTGTCGGCAATCACCGACGACAAACCCAGGCCCAGCCGGCCTCGGTGGTCTTGTGACAGCAGGCCGTGGCTCTTGACTACCATGATGTTGAGCCGGTAATGCGGGTTGTCGAGGATCGTCAGGTCGCGGCCTTCCAGCAAGTCATCGAGCATGCGCTGGGAGCTTTGGCTGACGCCTGCCATGGTCACGCCTTTGGCGAAACTCTGTTCGTTATACAACGTGCCCAGGCGCTGGATGCCCTCGGCTGCGTTCGGCAGGCAGGCGCTGGCAAAGCGCCAGGAACCAACCGAAGCGCCGATCAGCGAACGCTCCCGGGGCGCGGCGGGGAGCCATTCACCGAACAGTGCCAGGTCCAGCCCCTGGATACCCAATGCCTTCGGACCACCGGCGGCGCCGGGCAGGGTGCCGACGTCGGCGGCACTGAGGCCCGCCTGGCGGATACGCAGGAAGGCACGGGGGCCGGCCTTGAGGGCAAGGGCGGGGAACTTGATATGGATGGCGGTCATACCGGTCTCGAATGCTGGCAAGCGGTGAATTATAACGACACAAGACTCTGTGGGAGCGAGCAAGCTCCCAGATTGACATGTGTTCCATGATGGCAATTCAGTTTCAGTTAAGTTCACCCCGATACAGTTTTCCGGTGAAATTATAAAAAGGAGATAACCCGTGAACCGCCTGACTGCCTTTTTTATCGCGACGTTCGTGATCCTGACCGCTGGCTTGGCTCAAGCAAGAGACCTCCATGACCACGAGGCCAAAAAACTGCTGGACGCTGGTACCATCCTGTCCTTCGAGAAACTCAACGCCGCTGCCCTGGCCAAACACCCTGATGCCAAGGTGACCGATACCGAGCTGGAAGAGGATTACGGCAAGTACCGTTACAAGGTGGACCTGCGTGATGCCAAAGGCATCGAGTGGGACCTGGAACTCGACGCCGTTACCGGCGAGGTGCTCAAGAATCATCAGGATACGTAATGAAGCTTAATCTTCGCGCCCGCAGCCGCTGGGCGCTGGCGCTGTTGACGTTTTGCTCGCTGGCGGCAGCCCGAGACCTGGATCAGGACGAAGCCCTGCAATTGCGCCAGCAGGGCGTGATCCTGCCCTTGGAACACTTGCTCCAACAGGCACTGGACCGCCACCCCGGTGCCAAGTTGCTGGAAGCCGAGCTTGAGGAAAAGCACGGCGTCTATATTTATGAAGTCGAGCTGCTGGATACCGATGGCGTAGTGCGCGAACTGGACCTTGAGGCCGCAACCGGCCGTTTACTCAAAGATAAGGAAGATTGATGCGCCTGCTCCTCGTGGAAGACCATGTTCCCCTGGCCGACGAGCTGATGGCCGGGCTGGCCCGACAGGGTTACGCAGTCGATTGGCTCGCCGATGGTCGCGATGCGGTGTACCAGGGCAGCAGCGAGCCCTACGACTTGATCATTCTCGACCTTGGCCTGCCCGGAGTGCCAGGGCTCGACGTCCTGGCCCAATGGCGGGCCGCAGGCTTGAGCACTCCGGTGCTGATCCTCACTGCCCGCGGTTCCTGGGCCGAGCGCATCGAAGGGCTCAAGGCCGGGGCCGATGACTACCTGACCAAGCCGTTCCATCCCGAGGAACTGCACCTGCGCATCCAGGCGCTGCTGCGCCGTTCCCATGGCCAGGTCAATCAGCCCACGCTACAGGCGGCGGGATTGCATCTGGACGAAGGTCGGCAATGCGTGATTCGCGACGGCGCGGAAATCCAATTGACCGCCGCCGAGTTCCGCCTGTTGCGCTACTTCATGCTCCATCCCGAGCAAATCCTGTCCAAAAGTCATCTCGCCGAGCACCTGTATGACGGTGAAACCGAGCGCGATTCCAATGTGCTGGAAGTCCACGTCAATCACCTGCGCCGCAAACTGGGGCGCAGCGTGATCGAAACCCGCCGCGGCCAGGGTTACCTGTTCGGCGGACAGGCGCAGTGAGATCCATCCAGCGGCGCCTGAGCCTTGGACTGATCGGTGTGATGGTCGTGGTCGGCCTGATCCTGGCACAGACCAGTCTGTGGTTGTTCGAGTTGGGCTTGCAGCGTTACCTGGAAGCAGGATTGCGCAACGACAGTGAAAACCTGTTGGTGGCGCTGGTACGTGGTCCGCAAGGCCTGCAACTGGATGAGCGACGCTTGTCCCCGGCTTATCTAAGACCGTTTTCGGGACATTACTTCCGTATCGATTTTGCCGAAGAGCATTGGCGCTCTCGTTCCCTATGGGACCAGGAACTGCCCCAGCTCGACCATCCGGGGCTGCACAGCAACCTGCAACTGGGTCCCGAAGGCCAGAAACTGCTGGTCTTGCGTACCGACTATCGACGCCTGGGCCAGGCCATTTCCATCAGCGTCGCCCAGGACTACACCCCGGTGCGTGACAGCTTCCTGCGAATGCAGCAGGTCGGCCTTGGCCTTGGCTTGGCGGGCTTGCTGCTGATTCTGCTGTTGCAACGGCTTACGGTGCAGCGCGCCTTGCGTCCCTTGGAGAAAGCCCGGGAGCAGATCGCCCAATTGCAGCGCGGGCAGCGTTCGCAGCTCGATGAACAGGTACCGAGGGAGCTGGAGCCGCTGGTGGCACAGATCAACCACCTGCTGGCCCATACCGAAGACAGCCTCAAGCGATCACGCAATGCCCTGGGCAACCTGGGCCACGCCTTGAAAACCCCGCTGGCGGTGCTGCAAAGCCTGGCCTCGAACGAAAAGCTCGATCCCTATCCGGAGTTGCGCAAACTGTTGCTTGAACAACTTGAGCAGGTCCGCCAGCGCCTGAACCGCGAACTCAACCGCGCCCGGTTGGCGGGCGATGCCTTGCCTGGTGCACACCTGGACTGCGACGCCGAGTTGCCGGGGTTGCTGGCGACGCTGAACATGATCCATGGCGAGCACCTGCATCTGGCCTGCGTCGCGCCGCCCGGCTTGCACCTGCCGTGGGATCGGGAAGACCTGCTGGAACTGTTGGGCAACCTGTTGGACAACGCCTGCAAATGGGCCGACGCCGAAGTGCGCTTGAGCGTGACCGAGACGGCCGAGGGCTTCAGCCTGACCGTGGAGGACGACGGCCCGGGCATCCCCGAAGACCGCCGCGACCAGGTCTTCAGCCGCGGCACGCGCCTGGACGAGCAGACGGACGGCCACGGCCTGGGCCTGGGCATCGTGCGCGACATCGTCGATACCTGGGGCGGGACGTTGGCGTTGGATGAAAGCGAATGGGGCGGGTTGAAGGTCGTGATCGACTTGCCCAGGCGCTGAAACATACCAATGGTGGCGCAGAGCCCCTGTGGGAGCGAGCTTGCTCGCGATAGCGTCAGTTCAGCAAAATGAATATCAACTGACCCTCCGCTATCGCGAGCAAGCTCGCTCCCACAATGGATGGGCAGTGACTGCAAAACCCGCTGCATGACCCTTGCAGCTTGCCGCCGCTTGCTGCAAAGTCGCGACCTTTTTGTCCGGTGGCTTTCCATCGCTGTGCTTTGAGGTAACGATGATAAATGCAGTAATTGCCGCGGTTGGCGTCATGCTGGTGCTCAGCTTGTCCCGCGTGCACGTGGTGATCGCGCTGATTGTCGGCGCATTGGTCGGCGGCTTGATGGGTGGCCTGGGGATCGAGGCGACGCTCAAGGCGTTCAACGCAGGCCTCGGTGGCGGTGCTACGGTGGCATTGTCCTACGCGCTGCTGGGCGCTTTCGCGGTGGCGATTGCCAAATCGGGCATGGCCCACGCCCTGGCCGACAAGGCCCTGGCCATGGTGGATCGCCAGGACGCCGCGGGCGGCACAGGCGTCAAATGGGTGCTGATCGGCCTGCTGGGCACGGTTGCCGTCGCCTCGCAGAACATCTTGCCCATCCACATCGCCTTCATCCCGCTGCTGGTGCCGCCGCTGCTTTATGTGCTGACCAAGCTGCAGCTGGACCGCCGGCTGATCGCCTGCGTCATGACTTTCGGCCTGATCACACCGTATATGTTCCTGCCGGTGGGCTTCGGCAACATCTTCCTCAATGAGATCCTGCTCGCCAATATCGCCCGCAGTGGCGTGGACGTCAGCGGCATCAACATCACCCACGCCATGGGCATCCCGGCGCTGGGCATGGTGTTTGGCCTGGTGCTGTCGTTCATTTCCTATCGAAAAAAACGCGTCTACGACCTGAAGAAGATCGCTCGCGCCGAGCAGGTCACCGTACGCTACAACCCCCTCAGCCTGCTGGTGGCGGGGCTGGCGATCGCGGCGGCATTCGCCATCCAACTGCTGCTCGATTCGATGATCATCGGTGCGCTGGCGGGCTTCCTGATCTTCTCGGTCTCGGGTGTGGTGCGTTGGCGCGAGACCGATGACCTGTTCACCGAAGGCATGAAGATGATGGCGATGATCGGTTTCATCATGATCGCCGCCTCGGGCTTCGCCGAAGTGATGAAGGCCACCGGTGAAGTCCAGAGCCTGGTGGAAACCTCGGCGGCCTGGATCGGCCACAACAAGGGTGTCGGTGCGCTGCTGATGTTGCTGGTGGGGCTGTTGGTGACCATGGGCATCGGCTCGTCGTTTTCCACGGTGCCGATCCTGGCGACCATCTTCGTGCCGCTGTGCCTGCAACTGGGCTTCAGCCCGCTGGCGATCGTTTGCATCGTCGGCACCGCGGGTGCCCTGGGCGACGCCGGCTCGCCCGCCTCGGACTCGACCTTGGGCCCGACCTCCGGCCTGAACATCGATGGCCAGCACCACCATATCTGGGACACCGTGGTCCCGACCTTCCTCCACTACAACCTGCCGCTGCTGGCGTTTGGTTGGGTGGCGGCGATGGTGTTGTAGGCCAAGACCGCGCCGCCTTCTTCGCGAGCAAGCTCGCTCCCACAGGGTCCGGTGGTGCTCACACATGTTGTGTTCGCATCATCCCCCTGTGGGAGCGAGCTTGCTCGCGATGGGGCCCTTGAATTCAATGACTCCCGCCAACCGTTCACCTTGTCCTACAGTTTTGCCGTGCGCTGCCGTTAACCCAGCTAACCACGCCATAACATCTACAAGAGTGAACAGCATGCGCCTGAGCCTGAAGGCTAAAGTCCTGTCCCTGGCAATACTGCCGGTTTTGCTGTCTGCGGTGATCATCAGCTTGACCACGGCATTCATCTTGAAGGAGCAAGCCAGCAACGAAGTCCAGCAAACTCGCGAGCGTCTGCTCAGCGAAGCCAAGGCCACGTTGCAGAACTACGTGGCGGTGGGCCTTACCGCGATCAAGCCGCTCTACGATGCCGCCGCGCCTGGCGACAACGAGGCACGCGCCCAGGCGATCAAGCTGCTGTCCAACGTCAGTTATGGCAAGGATGGTTACTTCTTCGGCTACGACTCCGAGACCATTCGCCTGTTCAAGGCCAACAGCCCCGATGGCGTGGGCAAGAGTTTCAAGGACAACCGCGACCCGAACGGTGTCTACGTCAACCGCGACCTGGTGAAAGTCGCCAAGGACGGTACGCATTACCTGGAATACAGCTCGCCGCTGCCCGGCAGCAAGGACCTGGTGCCCAAGCTCGGCTATACCGAATACCTGTCCAAATGGGACATGGCGGTCGGCAGCTCGGTCAACCTGGACGGCATCGAAGCCCAGGTCGCACTGGTGGAAGCCAAGGTCCACGACCGCGTGCAAGGCGTGATCCTGAGCATCGTCGGGATTGCCGCCGTGGTGTTGCTGGTGATCGCGGTGGTGGGCCTGCTGCTCGCCAACACCATCCTGCGGCCGCTGCACCTGATGAAAGACAACCTCGACGACATCGCGGCGGGCGAGGGCGACCTGACCCGGCGCCTGGCGATCACCAGTCAGGATGAGCTGGGCCAACTGGCCGGTTCGTTCAACCGTTTTGTCGACAAGATCCATGGCCTGGTGCGGCAGATCACCGACATGACCTCGCAACTGACCGGCCTGGTAACACAGGTGTCCGAGCAGGCACAGCGCTCCGAACAGGCGATGGAGCGCCAGCGCCACGAGACCGATCAGGTCGCCACGGCGATCAACGAGATGTCGTCCGCAGCCCAGGAAGTCGCTCGCAGTGCCCAGGGTGCTGCCGTCGCGGCCCAGCAGACCGATGAAGAAGGCCAGTCCGCCAAGCGGGTGGTGGCCGGCAGCATCCAGCAGATTCATGCACTAGTGAACGATATCCGCAGCAGCGGTGTGTCCCTGGACAGCCTGCAACAGGACGTGGCTTCGATTGTCAGCGTGCTTGGGGTGATTCGTTCGATTGCCGAGCAGACCAACCTGCTGGCCCTCAACGCTGCTATCGAGGCTGCGCGTGCCGGTGAGGCGGGGCGTGGTTTTGCGGTGGTGGCCGATGAAGTTCGCGCCCTGGCCAGCCGGACCCAGCAAAGTACCCAGGAAATCCAGGGGATGATCGACCGCCTGCAGTCGGGTACCCATGCGGCGGTGGAGGCCATGCGCCGTTCCAGCGAGGCTGGCGATGGTACTTCGGAACGGGCCAACGAGGCTGGCGCGTCGCTGGATACCATGGCCCAGCTGATCGGCACCATCAACTCGATGAACGCCCAGATTGCCAGCGCCGCCGAGGAACAAACCGCGGTGGCCGAGGAAATCAACCGCAGCGTGCACCAGATTGCCGTGGCCGTGGACAGCGTCGCCGACGAAACCCAGCTCGGCGCCCAGACTTCCCGGAGCCTGGCCGACCTGGGCCAGCGCCTGGGCAAGTTGGTGGGGCAGTTCCGGATCTGATCCCGGGGCAACAGGAGCTGCCGAAGGCTGCGATCTTTCGCTTTCGATCCAGACGTTTTTCGCCTGGCCCGCCAGGCCTTATCGAGAGCGGAGGATCGCAGCCTTCGGCAGTTTCTGCCGGGTTCGACAGACGCAAACACAACAAAACCTTGTGGGAGCGAGCTTGCTCGCGATGGCGGCGGATCAGCCAGCATTCATTTGACTGACCCACCGCCATCGCGAGCAAGCTCGCTCCCACAGTTGTTTGGTTGCGCCTGCATTATCGGATCAGTGCCAGTGCTATGGCTCCCGCACATCCCGCATCAACAACCCGAACCGCAAATCCACCGCATCCGGAATCGGCACATACACCACATGCCCGTCCCCCGGCGCGACGTCGATGCCTTGGCCCTTGATGTTCTGCAACTGGTGCAGGTCGAAGTGGAAATTGCCCTTGGGTGTCATCAGCTCCATGTGATCCCCCAGGCCGAAGCGGTTCTTTACCCGGACCTCGGCCAAGCGCTCGCGCCGGGCGCCGGTCAGCTCCCCGACGAACTGCTGGCGCTCCGATACCGAGCTGCCGTTCTGGTAGTTCTGGTATTCGTCATGCACATGCCGGCGCAAGAAGCCTTCGGTGTAGCCGCGCTGGGCGAGGGATTCCAGGTCGGCCATGAGGCTGCGGTCGAATTCCCGGCCAGCCATGGCGTCATCGATGGCGCGGCGATAGACCTGGGTGGTGCGCGCGCAATAGAAGTGCGACTTGGTCCGGCCCTCGATCTTCAATGAATGCACGCCCATGTGGGTCAGTTTTTCCACATGGTGCACGGCTCGCAGGTCCTTGGCGTTCATGATGTAGGTGCCATGCTCGTCTTCGAAGGCGGGCATGGATTCGTCCGGGCGATTGGTCTCTTGCAGCAAAAACACTTGGTCGGTCGGCGCGCCGAGGCCCAGGGTCGGTTCCGGCTGATACACCTGGACGATATCCCCCACGGCGTTTTCCATCGCCGGTTGCGCTGAATATTTCCAGCGACAGGCGTTGGTGCAACTGCCCTGGTTGGCATCGCGCTTGTTCAGATAGCCGGACAGCAGGCAGCGTCCGGAATAGGCCATGCACAACGCGCCGTGGACGAACACCTCCAGTTCCATGGCCGGCACCTGCTGGCGAATCTCGGCGATTTCCTCCAGCGACAACTCCCGGGACAGGATGATCCGGCTCAGGCCCTGTTGTTGCCAGAACTCGACACTCGCCCAGTTCACCGTATTGGCCTGTACCGACAGGTGGATCGGCATGTGCGGGAAATGTCGGCGGACCAGCATGATCAGTCCAGGGTCGGACATGATCAAGGCGTCCGGCCCCATGGCGATCACCGGTTCAAGATCCTTGAGGAACGTGCGCAACTTGGCGTTGTGCGGGGCGATGTTCACCACCACGTAGAAACGTTTGCCCTGCGCGTGGGCCTCGTCGATGCCGACGGCCAGGTTGGCGTGGTCGAATTCATTGTTGCGCACCCGCAAGCTGTAGCGCGGTTGGCCGGCGTATACCGCGTCGGCGCCGTAGGCGAAGGCATAGCGCATGTTTTTCAAGGTGCCGGCGGGGGCGAGCAGTTCGGGGGCTACGAGGGGCATGGTGGCGTCGGATCGCAAAAGGCGCCGAGGGTAGGCCACGACCGGCCAGGCGGTATTGATCTGGATCAAGGATGCGCTGCAGACGCGACGGCACTCCGGCGAGTCCTGGCGGACTAACGTGTATCTGCCAAGGACATGGAAAGCAAATGAACCGCAAGAACCTCCAAAACAAGTCGCAGATGGTGCTGCTGATCCTGGTCAGCATCGCCTTCGTCTGGATCCTGCTGCCGTTCTATGGGGCGGTGTTCTGGGCGGTCATCCTGGGTATCGTCTTCGCGCCGCTGCAGCGTCGCTTGCAATTCAAGCTCAACTGGCCGCGCAACCTCACCACGCTGTTGACCCTGGCCATCTGCACGCTGATTGCGATCTTGCCGGTGATTGTCATCAGTACCTTGCTGGTCCAGGAAGGTGCTGCGCTGTACAAGAGCCTGGAAAGCGGCGAGCTGGATGTTGCCGATTACCTGGCTCGCTTCAAGGACGCGCTGCCGCCGTACTTCCAGCACCTGCTGGATCGTTTCGGCTTGGGCAACCTGAGCGGGCTGCGGGACAAGATCGTCAAGAGCGCGATGCAGGGCAGCGAGTTCTTCGCCACCCAGGCATTCAGTTTCGGCCAGGGCACGTTCCAGTTCCTGGTGAGTTTTTTCGTGATGCTTTATTTGCTGTTCTTCTTCCTGCGCGACGGTCCGGAGCTGGTGCGCAAGGTGCGCTCGGCCGTGCCTTTGGCCGAGCACCAGAAGCGCCGCCTGCAACTGAAATTCAACCGGGTGGTGCGGGCGACCGTGAAGGGCAACCTGCTCGTCGCGATCACCCAAGGTGCGCTGGGGGGCTTGATTTTCTGGGTGTTGGGCATTCCGACGGTGTTGCCTTGGGCGGTGCTGATGGCGTTCCTGTCACTGTTGCCGGCCGTGGGCGCGGGTATCGTCTGGGCGCCGGTGGCTGTGTATTTCCTGCTTTCCGGCTCGATCTGGCAGGGCGTGGTGCTGGTGCTGTTCGGCGTCTTCGTGATCGGCCTGGTGGACAACTTCCTGCGTCCGATCCTGGTGGGCAAGGACACCAAGATGCCCGATTACATGGTGCTGGTCTCGACGCTGGGCGGGTTGGCGGTGTTCGGCCTGAACGGCTTCGTCATCGGCCCGTTGATCGCGGCGCTGTTCATGTCCTGCTGGGCGTTGTTCGTCGAGAACACGCCTCGGGTGCAATTGCCCTAGGCGCGCAGCAAGTAAGGGCCGATACGCTGCGACATGGCTTGGGCGGCGGGCAGGGAAGTCAGCGGGCCGCTGACGGTCACGCCGTCCTGCACCAGATACCAGCAAGCCAACAGGCCGCGCTCCCTGAGCGGGGCGGGGACGGCGCTGCCAACAACAGACATGATTTGAACCTTCGGCATGGGAACCTCCATCAATCGATGGGGTTACCTTACGTGTCCTGCGGGATGAGGAAAAATCAACAGGCTCGATAGTTGGAATCGATGTCGCTCAATCGACCACCAGATCGAGCATGTGCACCACTTCCTGCTCGTTGAGCAGGCCCTTGCGGACCAGGTTTTCCGCGAGCAGGGAAAGGAACTTGGCGCTGCGGTGGCCTTCCAGGTGCTTGAGCTCGGTCAGTGCGTTGTACACCTTGCTCGAGGTGCACAGTCCGACGATGCGGTGAGGGTTTTGTGTTGGCATGGCTTCGTCCTTGTTGTTATGAAGCTGCAATGGCGGACCGGGACAGTGTGCGGCACCGCCATGACGCTCAGGTGACAGCTTGGGGAGTTGGAAAAACAAAGCAGGATTCAGACCATGATGCCGCATTGGCGCCAGATTATTGTTCTGGTAGCGACCTTGGACAGGCGATCCACGGCCATCAGCGGGCCTTGGAGGCTGGAAAAGCGCCCACAAAAAAGCCCCTGGATCTTTCGATTCAGGGGCTTTGATTATTGCTGTCTGGCTCCACGACCTGGACTCGAACCAGGGACCCAGTGATTAACAGTCACTTGCTCTACCAACTGAGCTATCGCGGAATGACGCGTATGTTACTGATTGGAAAAGAGAAGTCAAGCTTGGGTTGATGATTGGGCGGGATTTTCGTGGCTGAGGCGTTCAGGTAGCAAATGTTACCGCTTCACACAGCTCCGGCCGGAACACTAACCCTCGCCACAAGGTTGGCCCAAAAAAACGGGAGGCCAAGGGCCTCCCATTTTTCAACCCGTCGAGTGTCAGATCACCTGGACGATGGCCTTGGTCACCGCTTCGATGTTGTTCTGGTTCAGCGCGGCCACGCAGATGCGGCCGGTGTCCAGGGCATAGATGCCGAACTCGTTGCGCAGGCGCGTCACTTGTTCAACGGTCAGGCCGGAGTAGGAGAACATCCCGCTCTGGCGTGCGACGAAGCTGAAGTCGTGGTGCGGTGCGGCCTTGGCCAGCATGTCCACCATCTGGTCGCGCATGCCACGGATGCGCAGGCGCATTTCGGCCAGTTCTTCTTCCCACTGGGCCCGCAGCTCCGGGCTGTTGAGCACGGCGGCGACGATGCTGGCGCCGTGGGTCGGCGGGTTGGAATAGTTGGTGCGGATCACGCGCTTGACCTGGGACAGCACGCGGGCACTTTCTTCTTTCGACTCGCTGACGATCGACAGGGCGCCGACGCGCTCGCCGTAGAGCGAGAACGACTTGGAGAACGAGCTGGAGGCAAAGAAGGTCAGGCCCGACTCGGCGAACAGGCGCACGGCGGCGGCGTCTTCATCGATGCCTTTGCCGAAGCCCTGGTAGGCCATGTCCAGGAACGGAACGTGGTTCTTGGCCTTGACCACGGCCAGCACGTTTTTCCAGTCTTCCGGGCTCAGGTCCACGCCGGTCGGGTTGTGGCAGCAGGCGTGCAGCACAACGATCGAACGGTCGGGCAGGGCGTTGAGGTCTTCCAGCAGGCCGCTGCGGTTCACGTCGTGGGTGGCGGCGTCGTAGTAGCGATAGTTCTGCACCGGGAAGCCGGCGGTTTCGAACAGGGCGCGGTGGTTTTCCCAGCTCGGGTCGCTGATGGCCACGACTGCGT
Source organism: Pseudomonas alvandae (assembly GCF_019141525.1). Classification (GTDB taxonomy): domain Bacteria; phylum Pseudomonadota; class Gammaproteobacteria; order Pseudomonadales; family Pseudomonadaceae; genus Aquipseudomonas; species Aquipseudomonas alvandae. The sequence goes on along the minus strand of NZ_CP077080.1, from coordinate 4,488,828 downwards.
CAGGCAGCAGCTGCTTGAGGAAGTCGGCGCCGATCTTCAATGCGCCGGTACCGCCTACGGCCTGGGTGGTGATGACGCGACCGGAGGCGATCAGCGCGGAGTCCTTGCCGAACAGCAGGGTCTGGACCGCCTGGTCGTAGGCGGCGATGCCGTCGATCGGCAGGTAGCCACGGGAAACGTGCTGGGCCACGCGAATCGTCTCGGCTTCGACCACGGCGCGCAGCAATGGAATGCGCCCTTCTTCGTTGCAGTAAACACCCACGCCCAGGTTGACCTTATTGGTACGGGGGTCGGCGTTGAAAGCTTCGTTGAGGCCCAGGATGGGGTCGCGTGGTGCCAATTCGACAGCGGAAAACAGGCTCATTAGTGCGCGGCTCTGAATGGAGAGTGAGGGGACGTGTCGCGCTCCAGCCGGATGCACTAGAGCGGTGCACAAACGGGGAGCTAGTATAGAGGCCATCACCGGGCAGGGCGACAGGCTAATCGGCGTTTACCGTAAGTATTTTCGATTTTTTTCGACCGTTAGTCCCTTCGCAGCGTCAAAGTCTGCAAGGCGTGTAGGACGTTCGTCTTGAAAGCGAAGGCATTCACCTCCACATTGTGTGAATTCCAACTTTTTCCTCGGGCGGCGTCAGTCGTTTCGGTCTTTCTTGTTCCCGTCGCCTAGCCGACAGGAATGAACCCAGGGGTCATGTCATGTCTGAATTCCAGCTCGTCACTCGCTTCCAGCCCGCCGGCGACCAGCCAGAAGCCATCCGCCTGATGGTCGAAGGCATCGAGGCCGGGTTGGCGCACCAGACATTGCTCGGTGTAACCGGCTCGGGCAAGACCTTCAGCATCGCCAACGTGATCGCCCAGGTGCAGCGACCGACTTTGGTGCTGGCGCCGAACAAGACCCTGGCGGCGCAGTTGTACGGCGAGTTCAAGGCGTTTTTCCCGAACAACGCCGTGGAATACTTCGTTTCCTACTACGACTACTACCAGCCCGAAGCGTATGTGCCGTCGTCGGACACCTTCATCGAGAAAGACGCCTCGATCAACGACCACATCGAACAGATGCGGCTGTCAGCGACCAAGGCACTGCTCGAACGCAAGGACGCGATCATCGTCACCACGGTGTCGTGCATCTACGGCTTGGGCAGCCCGGAAACCTACCTGAAAATGGTGCTGCACGTGGACCGCGGCGACAAACTCGACCAGCGCGCCTTGCTCCGGCGCCTGGCGGACTTGCAGTACACCCGCAACGACATGGATTTCGCCCGGGCGACGTTCCGGGTGCGCGGCGATGTGATCGACATCTACCCGGCGGAATCGGACCTGGAAGCGATCCGCATCGAGCTGTTCGACGATGAAGTCGAGAGCATCTCGGCGTTCGACCCGCTGACCGGCGAAGTGATCCGCAAGTTGCCACGCTTCACCTTCTACCCCAAGAGCCACTACGTGACGCCCCGGGAAACCCTGCTGGACGCCATCGAGGGGATCAAGGTCGAGTTGCAGGAGCGCCTGGAGTATCTGCGTTCGAACAACAAGTTGGTGGAAGCCCAGCGTCTGGAGCAGCGGACCCGGTTCGACCTGGAGATGATCCTGGAACTGGGCTACTGCAACGGCATCGAGAACTACTCGCGCTACCTGTCGGGCCGTCCGGCGGGTGCGCCGCCGCCGACCTTGTATGACTACCTGCCGCCTGACGCCTTGCTGGTGATCGACGAATCCCACGTCAGCGTGCCTCAGGTCGGCGCCATGTACAAAGGCGACCGTTCGCGCAAGGAAACCCTGGTGGAATACGGTTTCCGCCTGCCTTCGGCACTGGACAACCGGCCGATGCGCTTCGACGAATGGGAAAGCGTCAGCCCGCAGACGATTTTTGTCTCGGCCACCCCTGGCAACTACGAAGCCGAGCATGCCGGGCGGGTGGTCGAGCAGGTGGTACGGCCGACCGGCCTGGTCGACCCGCAAGTCGAGGTGCGTCCGGCGCTGACCCAGGTCGACGACCTGTTGTCGGAAATCACCAAGCGCGTGGCGCTGGAGGAACGGGTGCTGGTCACCACGCTGACCAAGCGCATGGCCGAAGACCTCACCGACTACCTGGCCGACCATGGCGTGCGGGTGCGTTACCTGCACTCGGACATCGACACCGTGGAGCGGGTCGAGATCATCCGCGACCTGCGCTTGGGCACCTTCGACGTGCTGGTGGGCATTAACCTGCTGCGTGAAGGCCTGGACATGCCCGAGGTGTCGCTGGTGGCGATCCTTGACGCAGACAAGGAAGGTTTCCTGCGTTCCGAGCGCTCGTTGATCCAGACCATCGGCCGCGCGGCGCGTAACCTCAATGGCCGCGCGATTCTGTATGCCGACCGCATGACCGGTTCCATGGAGCGGGCCATCGGCGAGACCGAGCGCCGCCGCGACAAGCAGATCGCCTTCAACCTGGCCAATGGCATCACCCCTAAAGGTGTGTTCAAGGACGTCGCCGACATCATGGAAGGCGCCACCGTGCCCGGCTCGCGCAGCAAGAAGCGCAAGGGCATGGCCAAGGCCGCCGAAGAGAGCGCCCGCTACGAGGCCGAACTGCGCTCGCCGAGCGAAATCACCAAGCGAATCCGGCAGTTGGAAGAGAAGATGTACCAACTGGCTCGGGACCTGGAGTTCGAGGCGGCGGCGCAATTGCGCGATGAGATTGGCAAGTTGCGGGAGCGGTTGCTGGCTGTCTGAATTTGCGGTGGCTTCGACGGCCTCTTCGCGAGCAAGCCCGCTCCCACAGTTGACCGAGTCGTCCAGGCTGCATGCGATCTCCTGTGGGAGCGGGCTTGCTCGCGAAGGAGGCGACTCGGTCTGAGAGATGCCACACAAATCCCGCTCTCACTGGAGCCCGCCCACCATCGCCTGTTACCATTCGCCCCCTGTTTGATCTTTGCTTTTATCTTCTTTCCGAGACATGCCATGACCACCGTCCGTACCCGCATCGCGCCTTCGCCTACTGGCGATCCCCATGTCGGCACCGCTTACATCGCCTTGTTCAACTATTGCTTTGCCAAGCAGCACGGCGGTGAGTTCATCCTGCGGATCGAGGATACGGACCAGTTGCGTTCGACCCGCGAGTCGGAACAGCAGATTTTCGACGCCCTGCGCTGGCTTGGCATCGACTGGAGCGAAGGCCCGGACGTTGGCGGTCCGCACGGCCCGTATCGCCAGAGCGAGCGTGGCGAGATCTACAAGCAGTACTGCCAGCAACTGGTGGACATGGGGCACGCATTCCCGTGCTTCTGCACCGCCGAAGAGCTCGACCAGATGCGCGCCGAGCAGATTGCCCGTGGCGAAACCCCGCGCTACGACGGCCGCGCGCTGCTGCTGTCCAAGGAAGAAGTCGCCCGTCGCCTGGCCGCTGGCGAGCCCCACGTGATCCGCATGAAGGTGCCGAGCGAAGGCGTCTGCGTGGTGCCAGACATGCTGCGTGGCGATGTCGAGATCCCGTGGGATCGCATGGACATGCAAGTGCTGATGAAGACCGACGGCCTGCCGACGTACTTCCTGGCCAACGTGGTCGACGACCACCTGATGGGCATCACCCACGTCCTGCGCGGTGAAGAATGGCTGCCGTCGGCGCCGAAACTGATCCTGCTCTACGAATACTTCGGCTGGGAGCAACCGCAGCTGTGCTACATGCCGCTGCTGCGTAACCCGGACAAGAGCAAGCTGTCCAAGCGCAAGAACCCGACCTCGGTGACGTTCTACGAGCGCATGGGCTTCATGCCCGAGGCGATGCTCAACTACCTGGGACGCATGGGCTGGTCGATGCCGGACGAGCGCGAGAAGTTCTCCCTGCAGGAAATGGTCGAGCACTTCGACCTGTCCCGTGTTTCCCTGGGTGGGCCGATCTTCGACGTCGAAAAGCTATCCTGGCTCAACGGCCAGTGGCTGCGCGACTTGCCGGTTGAAGAATTCGCCGCTCGCGTGCAGAAGTGGGCATTCAACCCCGAATACATGATGAAGATCGCGCCGCACGTGCAGGGCAGGGTCGAGACGTTCAGCCAGATCGCCCCGTTGGCCGGGTTCTTCTTTGCCGGCGGCGTGACGCCTGATGCGAAGCTGTTCGAATCCAAGAAGCTCTCGGGCGACCAGGTGCGGCAGTTGATGCAGTTGATCCTGTGGAAGCTCGAAAGCCTGCGCCAGTGGGAGAAGGACAGCATCACCGCGACCATCCAGGCCGTGGTCGAATCCCTGGAGCTGAAATTGCGCGACGCCATGCCGCTGATGTTTGCCGCCATTACCGGCCAGGCGAGCTCGGTGTCGGTGCTCGATGCGATGGAAATCCTCGGCCCGGACCTGACCCGTTTCCGCCTGCGCCAGGCCATCGATCTGCTCGGTGGCGTGTCGAAGAAGGAAAACAAGGAGTGGGAAAAACTGCTGGGCGCGATTGCTTAAGCGGTCGATGGAGCAGGGCATGCCCCGGTTTTCCGGGGTTTGTCGGTAAGTGATTGTTATCCCGGCAAAAAATTTTCAAATTCTTTGAAAATAAATTTGACAGCCCTCCGATACGCCCTTAAGATTCGCCCCGTCCTCAGCGATGAGGGGCTATAGCTCAGCTGGGAGAGCGCTTGCATGGCATGCAAGAGGTCGACGGTTCGATCCCGTCTAGCTCCACCAATTTACACTTCAAGGCCTGGCCACACCGACCTTGAAGCGATCAACACTCAGCGTTGATCAGTTGTATAGAAGGGTTTGCGTCCCCTTCGTCTAGTGGCCTAGGACACCGCCCTTTCACGGCGGTAACAGGGGTTCGAGTCCCCTAGGGGACGCCAGTTTTACAGAAGCGATGTTACAAGATGTCGCTCCGCCGCGAGGCGAAAAATCCGGGGCTATAGCTCAGCTGGGAGAGCGCTTGCATGGCATGCAAGAGGTCGACGGTTCGATCCCGTCTAGCTCCACCAATTTACACTTCAAGGTCTGGCCACACCGGCCTTGAAGCGATCAGTTCTCAGCGCTGATCATGTTCAGAAGGTTTGTGTCCCCTTCGTCTAGTGGCCTAGGACACCGCCCTTTCACGGCGGTAACAGGGGTTCGAGTCCCCTAGGGGACGCCACGATTACCCGCTCTGCGGGATTTTATAAGGGTCATTCAATTATTGAATGGCCCTTTTGTTTGTCTGGCGTTCAGCCAATTTCCTTATCCTCGAAAAATACTTCTGACCAGCGGTCGATATTTCGCTTGCGGAAATTTATTATGGGAATAATATTTCAATCGTAATATTCGGAGGCAACGATGAGCGATAAAAAAGCACAAACCCGTGAGCGCATTCTCAAGGCCGCCAGTGATGCACTGATCCAGCGCGGGCCGGCCGAGCCGAGCGTGGGCGAGGTGATGGGCGCGGCCGGGCTGACGGTGGGCGGTTTCTATGCCCATTTCGAAAGCAAGGACGCGTTGATGCTGGAGGCGTTCAAGCAATTGCTGAATCGTCGCCGTGGCTTGATCGCCGACATGGATTCGGAACTGACGGGTGAGGAGCGGCGCGCCTTGGTCGCAGCGTTCTACCTGTCGCGCAAGCACCGTGACTCCACCGAGCAGGCGTGCCCGATCCCGGCGTCGGTCGGTGAACTCGGGCGGCTGCCGGATGCGTTTCGCGAGGTGCTTAACGAACATATCGAGTTGATGGTCGCGCAGTTGGCGGCCAGTCCTGAAGACGCTGACAAAGCGCTGGCCGACATTGCCTTGATGGTTGGCGGCCTGGCCCTGGCACGGGCGTTGGGCCCGGGCGAGTTATCGGATCGTTTGCTGCGCGCCGCCAAGTCGGCGGTGCGCTGAGCTGAGGCGCAAGCCCTGGAGATGAGCATGGACAGGTTGAGCTGGATTCGTGGCGTCAATGGCACCCTTGGCCGGATAGCTCCGCGCCTGGTGGCGAAGAAAATGCGTAAGGTGTTCATGAGTCCCCGCAACCTGCCACCGCGAGATTGGGAGCTGCCATTGCTGGCTTCGTCGGAGCGCATCACCTTGCGCTTCGGCCTGTCCGCCTTGCGTTGGGGCAAAGGCCCGGCCGTCCTGCTGATGCACGGCTGGGAAGGGCGGCCAACGCAGTTCGCGGCCTTGATCAACGCGCTCGTCGATGCCGGCTATACGGTAGTGGCGCTGGATGGGCCGGCCCATGGCCGCTCGCCCGGTCATGAGGCCAACGTCCTGTTGTTTGCCCGGGCAATGCTTGAGGCCGCGGCGGAATTGCCACCATTGCAAGCGGTCATCGGCCATTCCATGGGAGGCGCCAGTGCCATGCTGGCAGTTCAGTTGGGCTTGCGCACCGAGACGCTGGTGAGCATCGCCGCGCCGGCGCGGATCCTCGGCGTGCTGCGTGGCTTTGCCCGGATGATGGGAATGCCACCCCGGGCGCGCTCGGCCTTTATTCGCCAGGTGGAGCAAGACGTGGGCATGCAGGCTTCGAAGATGGACGTCGCGCAATACCAGTTGGATATTCCGGGCTTGATCGTCCACGCCGAGGACGATACGTCGGTTTCGGTGAAGGAATCGCAGCTGATCCATGAGGCCTGGTTCGACAGTCGCTTGCTGCGGTTACCCCAGGGCGGCCATCAGCGAGTCCTGGCCGATCCCCGTGTCATTGATGGCGTGTTATCACTGTTGGCCGGACGCAGCCTGCAAGCGCGGCAATCGGCTTGAGCTTCCGTTACACTGCCCCGATCCACATTTGACAGGAGACGGGCATGGGCTGGGATCGGGCAACGCCGTTCATCATTGACCTTCAGGTGAATGTCGAAGACATCGACGGGCTGGGCCACGCCAACAATGCGGTGTACGTCACCTGGCTGGAACGCTGCGCCTGGCGCCATTCTCAGCGCCTGGGCCTGGACCTGGTGGAGTATCGCCGGCTGGATCGGGCCATGGCAGTGGTGCGGCATGAAATCGATTACCTGGCGGCGGCCTATGAGGGCGACGAATTGCAGTTGGCGACCTGGATCGTCGACTGGGACCAGCGGCTGAAAATGACCCGGCATTTCCAACTGGTACGTCCCAGCGACAACACCACGTTGCTGCGGGCCCAGACCACGTTCGTCTGCATTGAACTGTCCACTGGCCGGCCCAAGCGCATGCCGGCGGAATTCATCGAAGGGTATGGCGTAGCGCTAAATCCCTGTGGGAGCGAGCTTGCTCGCGATAGCGGCGGTACATCCAACATCCTCGCAAACTGACCCGCCGCCATCGCGAGCAAGCTCGCTCCCACAGGGATTTGTGGTGAATGTTGGATTTTTGAACGCTCAAGTACCCTGTGGGAGCGAGCTTGCTCGCGAAGGCGTCGGCACAGCCAACCTCCCCGCAAACTGACATTCCGCCATCGCGAGCAAGCCCGCTCCCACAGGGTTTGGTGGTGAATTCCGATGTCGGGGGCAAAATCCGCTAAACTGCCGCACGTTTTTTCGTTCGAGTGTGTGTTTCCATGCAAATTGCCCTGGCGCCCATGGAGGGGTTGGTCGACAACATCCTGCGGGACGTCCTGACCCGTGTTGGCGGTATCGACTGGTGCGTCACCGAGTTCATCCGCGTCAACGACCGTCTGCTCACGCCGGCTTATTTCCACAAACTCGGCCCTGAACTGCTGACCGGTGCCTGGACTGCCGCGGGCGTGCCGCTGCGGGTGCAATTGCTGGGCTCCGACCCGGTGTGCCTGGCGGAGAACGCGGCGCTGGCCTGCGAGCTGGGTTCCGAGGTGATCGACTTGAATTTCGGCTGCCCCGCCAAGACCGTGAACAAATCCCGGGGCGGGGCGGTGTTGCTCAAAGAGCCTGAGCTGCTCAACGAAATTGTCGAGCACGTACGGCGCGCCGTGCCCAAGCACATTCCGGTTACAGCGAAGATGCGCCTCGGCTTCGACAGCCCGGACGGCGCGCTGGTCTGCGCCACGGCGCTGGCTGAAGGTGGCGCGGCGCATATCGTCGTGCATGCGCGGACCAAGGTTGACGGCTACAAGCCACCGGCCCACTGGGAGTGGATTCCCCGCGTCCAGGACGTGGTCAAGGTGCCGGTGTTCGCCAATGGCGATATCTGGAGCGTCGAAGACTGGCGCCGGTGCCGCGAAATCAGCGGTGTCGAGGACATCATGCTCGGCCGTGGCCTGGTGTCCCGTCCCGACCTGGCCCGGCAGATCGCCGCTGCCCGGGCCGGTGAGGAGATCATCGAGATGACCTGGGCCGACCTGCAACCGATGCTCCAGGATTTCTGGTTGCAAGTGGTCGAGCAACTGACGCCACGCCAGGCGCCGGGTCGCTTGAAACAATGGCTGGCCATGCTGACCCGCAACTACCCTGAGGCGGTTGAGCTGTTCAGTGCCGTGCGCCGGGAAACCGACCTGGACGCGGTGGGCCATTTATTGGGTGTGCAGCGCACCGAAGCGGCCTGAAAAAATTTCAAAAAAGGCTCTTGAAAAGTTTTTGGCGGACCCTAGATAAGGGGTACGCGATGCCGAATTCGGGTCGCGGAGACAAAAAAACTTGCTGAACTTTCAGGAGATTTGAATCATGAGTACTGCATTTTCGCTGGCCCCTCTGTTCCGTTCCTCGGTGGGCTTCGACCGTTTCAACGACCTGTTCGAAACCGCACTGCGCAACGAGCCGGGCAGCAGCTATCCACCCTACAATGTAGAAAAACATGGCGATGACGAATACCGCATCGTAGTCGCCGCCGCCGGGTTCCGGGAAGAAGACCTGGACCTGCAAGTGGAGAAAGGTGTGCTGACCATCAGTGGCGGCAAGCGCGAGGCCAGCAACGACAGCGTGACCTTCCTGCACCAGGGCATCGCCCAGCGTGCGTTCAAGCTGTCCTTCCGGTTGGCGGACCATATCGAGATCAAATCCGCCGGCCTGAGCAACGGTCTGTTGAGCATCGACCTGTTGCGCGTGGTACCGGAAGAGGCGAAAGCCAAGCGCATCCCTATCAACGGTGCGCAGCAGAAACCCGCGCTGGAGAATTGATCCCATCGTCATTGAAGAAGGGCGCCGAAATGGCGCCCTTTTTCATTTTTGAGATTGGTGGAAGATTAATTGTGGCGAGGGGATTTATCCCCGCTGGGCTGCGAAGCGGCCCCAAAAAAGAACAGACGACGCTGTTTATCCTGGCACACCGAGGCGACGGCTTTAGGGCTGCTTCGCAGCCCAACGGGGATAAATCCCCTCGCCACAAGGGTTCCCCGCCGCGTTTCCATGTCACGGCAACAACCGCTCAAACGCCTCCAGCGGCAACGGCCGGCTGTGCAGATAACCCTGGTACAAATGACAATCGAGCCCTTGCAGGAACTGCAGTTGCTCCAAGGTCTCCACGCCTTCGGCAATCATCACCAGGTTGAGGCTGCGGGCCATGGCGACGATGGCGCGGATGATTTCGGCGTCGTTCGGGTCGCTGGTGGCGTCCCGCACGAATGACTGGTCGATTTTCAACGTGTCGACCGGTAGGCGCTTGAGGTACGTCAGCGACGAATAACCGGTGCCAAAGTCATCCATGGCGAAGCTCACTCCAAGCTTTTTGAGCCGGCGCATCTTGGCAATGGTGTCGTCCAGGTTCTGGATCACGATGCCCTCGGTAATTTCCAGCTTCAACATGCCACACGGCAGGCCGTGGTGGGCGAGGCTGTTTTCGATGCGTTCGACGAAATCGCTCTGGCGAAATTGCCGTGGGCTGATGTTCACGCACAGGCTGAATTGCTGCGGATCGATCTTGCCCTTGGCGATCAGTTGCCTGAAGCCATCGCAGGCTTCATCGAGGATCCAGGTGCCGACCTCGAGAATCAGCCCACTGTCCTCCAGGACCTTGATGAACTCGTTGGGCGATTGTGCGCCCAGGTCCGGGTGATGCCAGCGCACCAACGCCTCGGCTCCGATGATGCGGTTGTCCCGGGCGTCGACCTGGGGCTGGAAATGCACGCTGAACTCGTTGCGGGCCAAGGCCTGACGCAGGTCGGTTTCCATGCGCAACCGCTCGCTGGCTGCTTTTTGCATCGTGGTGTGAAACATCTGCGAGGTGTTGCGTCCCGAATCCTTGGCGCGGTACAGGGCAATGTCGGCGCGCTTGAGCAGGTCGGTGGGCGTCGAGCCATGGTCCGGAATCAGTGCCATGCCGATGCTTGGCGTGACTTGCAGCCGTTGGCCGTCGAGGAACATCGGCTCGGAAAGCAGTTCACGCAGTGTGTCGGCGAGGTTCTGTACCTGTTGGCTGACCATGCCGCGCGTACCTTCCAGGCCGCTGAGCAACACCACGAACTCGTCGCCGCCCAATCGCGCCACGGTGTCTTCGAGGCGCACGCTGGCTTCGAGGCGGGCGGTAATGATTTTCAGCACCGTGTCGCCCACCGGATGGCCAAGGGAGTCGTTGATGTGCTTGAAGTGGTCCAGGTCGAGGAACAGCAATGCCCCGCGCAGATTGTGGCGCTTGAGCAAGGCGATCTGCTGGCTCAGTCGGTCCATCAACAGCGCCCGGTTGGGCAGGTTGGTCAGGGAATCGTGGTAGGCCAGGTGGCGGATCTGGGCCTCGGCGTTGCGCAGCAGGCTCACGTCCCGGGCGGTCAGCAGCAGGCAAGCCTTCTCGTTGAGCGTGATCGGTTCGACCGACACCTCCACCGTGAGGGCTTCCCCGCGCTTGTTGCGCCCGAGCATTTCCTGGTGAAGGACGCGGCCCTTGAGCTGCAATTCCGCCAACAGGGCCGCGCGCTGTTTCTCCTCGGCCCAGATGCCAACTTCGTAGACCGTACGACCAATCACTTCATCGGCGCGATAACCGGTGAGGCGGCAGAAGCCGTCGTTGACTTCCAGGTATCGGCCGCTTTCGAATTCGGTAATGGTGATGGCGTCCGGGCTGGAGTGGAACGCCTTGGCGAACTTTTCCTCGCTGGCCTTGAGCGCCGCTTCGGAGCGTTGCTGCTGGGTGATGTCTCGCAGGGTCGTGACGATGCAAGGCTGGTTGCCGACGTTGATCTGGCGGCTGGAAATGACGCACGTCAGCGGCTGGCCATTCTTGTGATAGACCACCACGGCGACATTGCTCAGCGATTGTTCGCGAATCACCCGCTCGATGCGTTGCAGGCTGCTGCCCGAAGCGTCCCACAGGCCAATCTCGTCGGCACTGCGACCGAGCACGTCGCTGGCGGCCCAGCCGAAGGTCTGGGTGAAGCTGGAGTTGATTTCGATAAACCGGCCGTCGTCCTGGTGGGTGACGCAGATCGGGTCGGGGCTGACCTGGAACAGTGTCGCGAATTTTTCTTCCGAGGCCGCCAGGCTCTGTTCGCGCTCCACCTGGTCGGTGATGTCGAGCAAGGTGCCGGCCATGCGCAGGGGGCTGCCGTCGTCGTTGCGGTAGAGGCGGGCACGGCTTTCCAGGTAGCGCGAGCTGCCGTCCGGCAGTTGTACGCGGTAGGTCAGTTGATAGTTGCCCGCCGGGCCTTCGCGCAGGCTGCGGTAGGCGTTGCGCATGTTATTGCGCTCTTCGGTAGGTACACCTTCGAAAAACGCATCGAACGATTCATGGAATGCCTTGGGTTCCAGGCCATGAAGCTGCGCTGCCCGGGCCGATCCGTAGAGCATGCCGCTTGGAATGTGCCAGTCCCAAGTCCCCAGTTGTGCCGAGTCGAGGGCCAGGTCGAGGCGCTCCTGGCTGTCCTTGAGAGCCTGTTCAGCGAGTTTGCGCTCGGTGGTGTCGAGGAACGTGCTCAGCAAGTAAGGCTGGCCTTCGAGCTCGACCTTCTGGGCGCTGAGAATGCCATTGTGGATCTGGCCGTTACTGGCGCGGAACTCCACCTCCATGCTGATCAGTTCGCCCTTGGCCTTGGTCGCTTCCACCAGTTTCGCCCGTTGGCTGGGGTCTACCCACAAGCCCAGTTCCAGGGTGGTGCGGCCGATCACGTCATGCACCGGCCAGCCGAACAGGCTTTCGAAATACTGGTTGGCTTCGCTGATCAGCCCGTCCTCCTGACGGGTGAGCAGGACCATGTTCGGGCACAGGTGAAAGAGCGTGGCGAAGCGCTTTTCCGAGCTGCGCAGCGCTTGTTCCCGTTCGCGCTGGTGGGTGATTTCCCGAATGACCCCGATCATGCGCGGCCGACCGTGTTTGTCGGGTAGCACGCTGCCGCTGATTTCCAGCCAGTGCAGGCTGCCGTCGGGCCAGACGATGCGGTGGTGCATCGCCTGTTCAAGCGGTGCGCCGGCCACCGCCGCGTGGAACGCGCGCACGGCCCTGGACCGGTCCTCAGGCAGCAGCAGGTCGAGGTAATCCACGTCTGCGGGCAACGGCTGGCGCGGATCGAAGCCGAACAGTGCCTGGGTGCCCCGCGACCAACTGATCTGCCCGGTATCGATGTCCCAAGACCAAGCCCCCAGCCGCGCTCCGTTCAGGGCGGCCAGCAATTGTGGCGCGCTGTCCCAGCTTTGCTCGGACCGTTTCGGGTCCAGCGCCTGGATACGCGGCAGGGGCGGGAGATGGTCAGCGGGTTTGGGCATTCTCTAGCGGGCCTTGGGCAGATGGGCGTTATGCGCAGGCGTAGTGGCCCTATAGGAGTAGCACAACTTATGCCCTTGTCCCTGGCAGATCGATTTGTGCGTCCAATAGAGCCATGAAGGCCCGCGCGGCGTTCGACAGCGTCCGTTCGGTGTGCAGGATATAGCCTAGCTGGCGACTGAGCTGTATGCCCGGCAAAGGAATGCGCGCTACCTGCTCATCGAGCATGGTGCGCGGCAAAACGCTCCAGGCCAGGCCGATGGAGACCATCATCTTTATGGTTTCCAGATAATTCGTGCTCATGGCGATGTTCGGCGTCAGGCCCTGGGCTTCGAACAATCGCCGCACGATGTGATGAGTGAAGGTATTGCCGCCCGGGAAGACTGCTGGGTGCAAGGCAATGTCCGCCAGGCTCACCGCGCCGTTTTCCAGCAACGCATGCTCCGGGGCCACGACGAAATCCAGCGGGTCGTCCCACACGGGCGCGGCGCGTACCAGCGCGTGGGGTTCGGGGGCGAGGGTGATGACGGCCAGTTCTGCCCGGCCATGGAGGATTTCTTCGTAGGCCACTTCCGAATCCAGGAACTGAATATCCAGGGCCACCTGTGGGTAGCGTCGGGTGAACTCCCTCAATAAAGGCGGCAAGCGGTGCAGGCCGATGTGGTGGCTGGTGGCGAGGGTCAGGCGCCCGGTGACTTCACCGGTCAGGTTGGTCAGGGCGCGGCGAGTGTCGTCGAGTACGTTGAGGATCTGGTAGGCCCGCGGCAGCAGGGCCCGACCGGCTTCGGTCAGGCCGACTTCGCGGCCCAGTCGATCGAACAGGCGCACGTTGAGCTGCTGTTCCAGCCCGGCAATCCGCTTGCTGATGGCGGGTTGGGTCAGGTGCAGGCGTTCGCCGGCACCGGAGAAGCTGCCCGTTTCGGCGATGGCAATAAAGGCGTTGAGGTTGGCGAGGTCCATGGCCGTTTCAGTCGAATTCCTGTTGGTTATGCAAAGTATGAAAAATATGAATTTGAGTTATTTAATGTAGCCTCATAACATCAGCCTCACAAGCCAAGGGGTCATTGACCTGTTCAAGGCCCAGGGCATAGAAACAAGCTGATGAGGAAACCGTCTGATGGCCGGCAAAACGCTCTACGACAAGCTCTGGGATTCGCATTTGGTCAAGCAGCGCGACGATGGCTCGGCGCTGATCTACATCGACCGTCACATCATCCACGAAGTGACCTCGCCGCAAGCCTTCGAAGGCCTGCGCCTGGCCGGGCGCAAGCCGTGGCGCATCGATGCCAACATCGCGACCCCGGACCACAACGTACCGACCACGCCGGAGCGCAAGGGCGGCATCGAGGCGATTGCCGACCAGGTCTCGCGCCTGCAAGTCCAGACCCTCGACGACAACTGTGACGAATACGGCATCGTCGAATTCAAGATGAACGACGTGCGCCAAGGCATCGTCCACGTCATCGGCCCGGAGCAGGGCGCGACCTTGCCGGGCATGACCGTGGTCTGCGGCGACTCGCACACCTCGACCCACGGTGCATTCGGCGCCTTGGCCCACGGTATCGGCACGTCCGAGGTCGAGCATGTGCTCGCCACCCAGTGCCTGGTCGCCAAGAAAATGAAGAACATGCTGGTGCGCGTCGAGGGCAAGTTGCCGTTCGGCGTGACCGCCAAGGACATCGTCCTGGCCGTAATCGGCAAGATCGGCACCGCTGGCGGTAACGGCCATGCCATCGAATTCGCTGGCAGCGCGATCCGCGACTTGTCCGTCGAAGGCCGCATGACCATCTGCAACATGTCCATCGAGGCCGGGGCCCGCGTCGGCCTGGTGGCCGCCGATGAAAAAACCGTGGAATACGTCAAGGGCCGTCCGTTCTCGCCAAAGGGCGCGGAATGGGACATGGCGGTCGAAGCCTGGAAAGACCTGGTGTCCGACGCCGATGCGAAGTTCGACACCGTGGTCGAGCTCGACGCGACGCAGATCAAGCCGCAAGTCAGTTGGGGCACTTCGCCGGAAATGGTGTTGGCGGTGGACCAGAACGTGCCGGATCCGGCCAAGGAAATGGACCTGGTCAAGCGCGATTCCATTGTCCGCGCCTTGAAGTACATGGGCTTGAGCGCCAACCAGGCGATCACCGACATTCAGCTCGATCGCGTGTTCATCGGTTCCTGCACCAACTCGCGGATCGAAGACCTGCGCGCCGCTGCCGTGATCGCCAAGGGCCGCAAGGTCGCCTCGACCATCAAGCAGGCGATCGTGGTCCCAGGCTCTGGCCTGGTGAAGGCCCAAGCCGAAGCAGAAGGGCTGGACAAGATTTTCCTCGAAGCCGGTTTCGAATGGCGTGAGCCGGGGTGCTCGATGTGCCTGGCCATGAACCCGGACCGTTTGGAGTCGGGCGAGCATTGCGCTTCCACCTCCAACCGTAACTTCGAAGGCCGTCAAGGCGCCGGTGGCCGTACGCACCTGGTGAGCCCGGCGATGGCCGCCGCGGCGGCTGTCAACGGCCGTTTCGTCGACGTCCGCGAATTGATCTGAAGGAGCGCAGCATGAAAGCTTTTACCCAGCACACCGGTCTTGTCGCGCCTTTGGATCGTGCCAACGTCGACACCGACCAGATCATTCCCAAGCAGTTCTTGAAATCCATCAAGCGCACCGGTTTCGGCCCGAACCTGTTCGACGAATGGCGCTACCTGGATGTCGGCCAGCCGTACCAGGACAACTCCAAGCGTCCGCTGAACAAGGATTTCGTCCTCAACGCCGAGCGTTACCAGGGCGCCAGTGTGTTGCTGGCCCGGGAGAACTTCGGCTGCGGTTCGAGCCGCGAACACGCGCCATGGGCCTTGGAAGAGTACGGCTTCCGCAGCATCATCGCGCCGAGCTACGCCGACATCTTCTTCAACAACAGCTTCAAGAACGGCTTGCTGCCGATCATCCTCAGCGACGCCGAAGTGGATGAGCTGTTCCTGCAGGTCGAGGCCAACCCTGGCTATCAATTGCAGATCGACCTGGCGGCCCAGACCGTGACCCGTCCCGACGGCAAGGTGCTGGGTTTCGAGATCGATGCGTTCCGCAAGCATTGCCTGCTCAATGGCCTGGATGACATCGGCCTGACCTTGCAGGACGGCGAGGCGATAGCTGCGTTCGAAGCCAAGCATCGGGCGAGCCAACCTTGGTTGTTTCGTGATGCTTGATTGACCGGAAATTGATGCAGTCAGTGCTGGCCTCTTCGCGAGCAAGCCCGCTCCCACACTGGATTAGCGGCGTTCACAAAACCCCTTGTGGGAGCGGGCTTGCTCGCGAAGACGGCGGCACTGGCAATACAAAGCTAGACCTAAAAAGGAAGTCCCCATGACCAGCACCGCCCACAGCCAAGTCGTACAAAAGCAATTCGGTGAACAGGCCTCGGCCTACCTGAGCAGTGCCGTGCACGCCCAGGGCGCTGAGTTCGCGCTGCTACAGGCAGCGTTGGCCGGTCGTGGCGATGCCCGTGTGCTGGACCTGGGCTGCGGCGCCGGCCATGTGAGTTTCCACGTGGCGCCATTGGCCGGTGAAGTGGTGGCCTACGACCTGTCGCAGCAGATGCTCGACGTGGTGACCGCAGCAGCGGCTGAGCGCGGCCTGGGCAATATCAGCACGGTTCGTGGCGCCGCCGAGCGGTTGCCGTTCGCCGACGGTGAGTTCGACTTCGTGTTCAGCCGTTATTCGGCGCATCATTGGAGCGATCTCGGCCTGGCGCTGCGAGAAGTGCGCCGGGTGCTCAAGCCTGGCGGGGTGATGGCGTTCATCGACATCCTGTCGCCGGGGACGCCGTTGCTGGACACCTACTTGCAGAGCATCGAAGTGCTGCGCGACACCAGCCATGTGCGTGATTATTCGGCTGATGAATGGTTGCGCCAGGTCAGCGAAGCGGGGCTGCACACCCGCAGTACTTCGCGCCAGCGCCTGCGCCTGGAATACCTGTCCTGGGTCGAGCGCATGCGCACCCCCGAGGTAATGCGTGCTGCGATTCTCGAGCTGCAGCGTTCGATGGGCGACGAAGTGCGTGAATATTTTCAGATTGAGGCCGATGGTTCGTTCAGTACAGATGTGCTGGTGCTGTGGGCCGAGCGATAGATTTTTCCCGGCCAGCCCCAGCGGGTGGTGCCGAAAACCGAACAAACGAGGAAAGCATGAGCAAGCAGATTCTGATTCTCCCAGGTGATGGCATCGGCCCGGAAATCATGGCCGAGGCGGTCAAGGTCCTGGAACTGGCGAACGGCAAGTACGGCTTGGGCTTCGAGCTCAGCCACGACGTGATCGGTGGCGCGGCCATCGACAAGCACGGCGTGCCGCTGGCCGATGAAACCCTCGACCGGGCCCGTGCCGCCGATGCCGTGCTGCTGGGCGCCGTGGGCGGCCCGAAATGGGACAAGATCGAACGCGACATCCGCCCTGAGCGCGGCCTGCTGAAGATTCGTGCGCAACTGGGCCTGTTCGGCAACCTGCGTCCGGCGATCCTTTACCCGCAACTGGCCGACGCCTCGAGCCTGAAGCCGGAAATCGTCTCCGGCCTGGACATTCTCATCGTCCGTGAGCTGACCGGCGGCATCTATTTCGGCGCTCCGCGCGGCACCCGCGAGCTGGAAAACGGCGAGCGCCAGGCCTACGACACCCTGCCGTACAGCGAAAGCGAAATCCGCCGTATCGCCCGGGTCGGCTTCGACATGGCCCGCGTGCGGGGCAAGAAGCTGTGCTCGGTGGACAAGGCCAACGTCTTGGCTTCCAGCCAACTGTGGCGTGAAGTGGTCGAGCAAGTGGCCAAGGATTACCCGGACATCGAGCTGAGCCACATGTACGTCGACAACGCCGCGATGCAACTGGTCCGCGCGCCGAAGCAGTTCGACGTGATCGTCACCGACAATATGTTCGGCGACATCCTGTCCGACGAAGCGTCAATGCTCACCGGCTCCATCGGCATGCTGCCGTCTGCTTCCCTGGACGCTAACAACAAGGGCATGTACGAGCCGTGCCACGGTTCGGCACCGGACATCGCCGGGCAGGGCATTGCCAACCCATTGGCGACCATCCTGTCGGTGTCGATGATGCTGCGCTACAGCTTCAACTTGAACGATGCCGCCGACGCGATCGAAAAAGCCGTCAGCGTGGTCCTGGACCAAGGCTTGCGCACCGGTGATATCTGGTCGCAAGGTTGTACCAAAGTCGGTACGCAGCAAATGGGCGATGCAGTAGTCGCCGCGCTGCGGAATCTGTAATCTTTCGGGCCCACCGCTTCGACGGTGGCCCACTTTTGTAAAGGTGTAGTTGCGATGAAACGTGTAGGTCTGATCGGTTGGCGCGGCATGGTCGGTTCCGTGCTCATGCAGCGAATGCTGGAAGAGCAGGATTTCGATCTCATTGAGCCGGTGTTTTTCACCACCTCCAACGTTGGTGGCCAAGGCCCGTCCGTGGGCAAGGACACCGGTGTGCTCAAGGATGCCTACAGCATCGAAGAGCTCAAGACCCTCGACGTGATCCTGACCTGCCAGGGCGGCGACTACACCAGCGAAGTGTTCCCCAAGCTGCGTGAAGCCGGCTGGCAGGGTTACTGGATCGACGCCGCTTCCAGCCTGCGCATGCAGGACGACGCGGTGATCATCCTCGACCCGGTGAACCGCAAGGTCATCGACCAGCAGCTGGATGCGGGCACCAAGAACTACATCGGCGGCAACTGCACCGTCAGCCTGATGCTGATGGGCCTGGGCGGTCTGTTCGAGGCTGGTCTGGTGGAGTGGATGAGCGCGATGACCTACCAGGCGGCTTCCGGCGGTGGCGCGCAGCACATGCGTGAGCTGATCAAGCAAATGGGCGTGACCCACGGCGCCGTGGCCGATGAACTGGCGAACCCGGCCAGTGCCATCCTGGACATCGACCGCAAGGTCGCCGAAGCGATGCGCAGCGATGCCTACCCGACCGAGAATTTCGGCGTGCCGCTGGCCGGCAGCCTGATTCCGTGGATCGACAAGGAACTGCCGAACGGCCAGAGTCGCGAAGAGTGGAAGGCCCAGGCCGAGACCAACAAGATCCTCGGTCGCTTCAAGAGCCCGATCCCGGTGGACGGCATCTGCGTGCGCATCGGCGCCATGCGTTGCCACAGCCAGGCGCTGACCATCAAGCTGAACAAAGACGTGCCGATCGCCGACATCGAAGGCTTGATCAGCCAGCACAACCCTTGGGTCAAGCTGGTGCCGAACAACCGTGAGACCAGCATGCAGGAGCTGAGCCCGACCAAGGTCAACGGCACCCTGAACGTACCGGTGGGCCGCTTGCGCAAGCTGAACATGGGCTCGCAGTTCGTCGGTGCCTTCACCGTCGGCGACCAACTGCTGTGGGGCGCGGCTGAACCGCTGCGCCGCATGCTGCGGATCCTGCTTGAACGTTGATCGGTTGCTGCTGTGAAAGAACCCGCGCCTTGTGAGAGGCGCGGGTTTTTTATTGGAAGAGCCGCTTGAGGCATGTGGTGTCAGAGGCGGCCTCATCGCGAGCAAGCTCGCTCCCACATGGGATCTTCAGTGGCCGCAAGACTTGTGGGAGCGAGCTTGCTCGCGATGGGGCCAGCCCAGGCTCCGCAAATCCCTTGCCAATTGCCTGCCCACCCACCACCCGGTAAAGTGCCGCTCCCCACGTTTTACCTGAGGTAGACCCATGAGCCAGTCCTTTGATATTGCCGTGATCGGCGCCACCGGTACTGTCGGCGAAACCCTCGTCCAGATTCTCGAAGAACGCAACTTCCCCATAGGCAACCTGCACCTGCTGGCCAGCAGCGAATCGGCGGGCAGCTCGGTGATGTTCCGTGGCAAAAACGTGCGGGTGCGCGAGGTCGATGAGTTCGATTTCAGCAAAGTCCAACTGGTGTTTTTCGCGGCGGGGCCGGCAGTGACCCTGAGCTTCGCCCCGCGAGCCACCGCCGCCGGTTGCGCGCTGATCGACCTGTCCGGTGCGCTGCCAGCCGACCAGGCGCCGCAGATCGTGCCGGAGGCCAACCCGCAGGTGCTGGCCAACCTGTCCAAACCGTTTCAGGTCAGCAGCCCCAGCCCCTCGGCCACGGTCCTGGCCGTTGCCTTGGCACCGCTGCGCCAATGCCTGGATATACAGCGCGTGAGCCTGACCGCCAGCCTCGCCGTGTCCGCCCAGGGCCGTGTAGCTGTGAGCGAGCTGGCGCGCCAGACCGCCGAGTTGCTCAATGCTCGTCCGCTCGAGCCGAAATTCTTCGATCGGCAGATGGCATTCAATCTGTTGGCCCAGGTGGGCACTCCCGATGAGCAGGGCCATACCCAGCTTGAAAGACGCCTGGTGAGTGAGTTGCGCCAAGTGCTGGAGCAACCTTTGTTAAAGATTTCCGTCACTTGCATTCAAGCCCCAGTGTTTTTTGGCGATAGCTTTAGCGTGACCGTAGAGTCTGCCGGTCCTGTTGACTTGGCTAAGGTCAACGCGGCCCTGGAGGCGGCGCCTGGTATCGAACTGGTGGAGGCGGGGGATTACCCGACCCCGGTAGGCGATGCGGTAGGGCAGGATGTGGTCTACATCGGTCGCGTGCGCGGCGGTATCGACGATCCGGCGGAACTAAATATGTGGCTGACGTCAGATAACGTGCGCAAGGGCGCGGCACTCAATGCGGTGCAGGTGGCTGAGTTGTTGATAAAAGACCTGCTGTAAAAGATACTTGGCAACAATTTGTCGAATGATTCTAGCTGGGCGCTATGCTTGGCCAGAGTGCTGAAGGCGAACCTCCCTCCCGGGGACGCTTTCCCGGGCATGAGTGAAACGATCGCGCGCACCGTCGCTTCGGGGCTGCGCGCAATGCCTTACGGCAGCGGCATCAACACCTTCTCGCTGGCCGAGGAATGTTCAAACAAAGGAAGAGGCTATGGTTCAAGTTCGCAAACTGGTGTTAGCAATAGCGGCCGCCTCGGCGCTGTCCTCCGGTATGGCGCATGCGCTCGGGCTCGGGGAGTTGACCCTGAAATCGCCGCCGAACCAGCCTCTGGTGGCCGAAATCGAACTGCTCGATGTCCAGCAATTGACCGCTGCCGAAGTGGTGCCGAGCCTGGCTCCACCCGAAGAATTCGCCAAGGCGGGCATTGATCGCCAAGCCTTTCTCAACGACTTGAGCTTCACCCCGGTGATCAACGCCAACGGCAAGAGCGTCCTGCGCGTCACGTCCAGCCGGCCGGTGTCCGAGCCGATGGTCAAGTTCCTCGTGCAGGTGATGTGGCCCAACGGCCGCTTGCTGCGCGACTACAGCGTACTGCTCGATCCGTCCAAATTCTCGCCGCAGGCCGCCGATGCCGCCCGGGCGAAGCCTTCCCAAGTGGTTGCCACGCCAGTCACTGGCGCGACCAAGCCGTCCCAATACACCACCACGCCGCGCGACACCCTGTGGGAAATCGCCGCCAAGGTACGCAACGGTGGGTCGGTCCAGCAGACCATGCTGGCGATCCAGGCGTTGAACCCGAACGCCTTCATCAATGGCAACATCAACCTGCTCAAGACCGGCCAGGTATTGCGCCTGCCCGATCCGGTGCAGAGCACGGCGCTGCCGCAACCCCAGGCGATCGCCGAAGTGGCGGCCCAGAATGCCGCTTGGCGCCAGGGCCGTCGAGGCGTGGCGGGTAACGGCCGGCAACAGTTGGATGCCACCAAGCGTGGCGGCAAGGAAGGCGCGCCGGCACAGGCCGCCGGTCGCGATAACCTGAGCCTGGTTTCCGCCGAGTCGGCGAAGGCCGGCGGCAAGGGCAAAGGGGCTGCCGGCGATGCCCAGGCACTGAGCAACAAGCTTGCCGTGACCCAGGAAAGCCTCGATTCGGCTCGTCGCGACAACGAAGAACTGAAAAGCCGCATGGCGGATTTGCAGAGCCAGTTGGATAAGCTGCAGCGCCTGATCGAACTGAAGAACAATCAACTGGCCAAGATGCAGGCCGAAGGCGCCGCTGTCCCGCCCGCGGGCGGATCGACCCCGGCGATGTCGGCAGAACTGACGCCCGCACCGTCGGCACAAGCACCGGCAACCGCGCCAGCAGCGACTCCCGAGGCGGCTCCTGAAGCGACCCCACCGGCCACGCCGGTCGAGCCGACGCCGGCGGCTTCCGATGAGAAAAAATACAATGACCTGCTGACCAATCCGATCCTGCTGGGGTTGATTGGTGGCGGTGCGTTGGTCCTGTTGCTGCTGCTATTGCTGCTTGCGCGTCGCCGCAAGGCCCAGCAGGAAGCCGAGAAACATGTGCGTATGGCCCGAGCCCTCGAGGAGGAGGCCGACTTCTCCCCGGAGCTCGATCTGCCCCCGAGCAGCTTCGAGGGCATTGAGGTTCCATCCCCCAGCGTAAAACTCGAACCCAAGCCAGTACCGGCACCGGCACCGAAGCCAGCCCCGGTGGTCGCGCCCGTCGTCGTCACGCCACCGATCGCCGCGCCGCTGGTGGCCCCGGCCGCCGACCGCTCCGACGATGTGTTGCCCCAGGCACAGTCCCACATCGATCGTGGTCGCTTGAACCAGGCGGCTGACCTGCTTGAGCAAGGCATCAAGGCCGAGCCTCAGCGCAGCGACCTGCGTTTGAAACTGATGGAAGTCTACGGCCAGCAGGGCGACCGCGATGCGTTCATCGCCCAGGAGCGCCAATTGGTCGCCAATGGCGAGAACTATGCCCAGGTGGAACAGCTCAAGAGCCGTTTCCCGGCCATGGTCGTCGCCGCCTCGGCAGGCCTGGCAGCAGCGGCTGTGGCCGCTGAGCTGGACGCGCAGTACGTCAAGGACCTGCTGGAAGACAAGCCGGCAACCGATGAAGAACTCGACAGCGCCTTCGACCTGAGCCTGGATGACCTAGACACAACTCCGACCGCCCCGGCACCCGAGCCGCTGGCCGAGCTGGACGCGTTTCCGGAAGACGACGACCTGAGTTTCGAATCGGTGCTCAAGCAGCAGACCCAAGCCAATGAAAGCCTGGACGATCTGCCGGAATTCGATCTGGACCTCGGCGCCGATGCTCCGGCACCGGCCTTGGCCGATGAAGATTTCCTGTTGGACCTGGATGACGACCTCAAGGGGCTGGACGTTCCAGCAGAGCAAACGCCGCTCCTGGACGATACGCCGTCGGACGATCTTGAGCTGCCGGCGGATTTCGATCTGTCCCTGGCCGACGAGATGGATGCTCATGAGCAGCCGAAGGATGCCTTCGAATCCGAGCTGGACGACGTCAACGCCGAGCTGGACCGGCTCTCCGACAGTCTGGCCCAGCCAACCTTCACGGCTGAAGATGCCCTGGCGACCGCCGACGACGAGCCGGACTTCGATTTCCTCAGCGGCACCGACGAAGTGGCGACCAAGCTCGATCTGGCCCAGGCCTATATCGACATGGGCGACAACGATGGTGCGCGGGATATCCTTGGCGAAGTCCTCAGTGAGGGCGATGCGACCCAGCAGAGCGAAGCGAAGGAGATGTTGTCGCGACTGGCGTGAGTCGGCGGTAACTAAAAACGGCAGCCGGTGAGGCTGCCGTTTTTGTTTGCAGGCAGTTCACGCGGCTGTAGTGGCGAGGGAGCTTGCTCCCGCTCGAGTGCGCAGCGCTCGCAAAAATAGCCGGCGCACCAAGGGAGGGGCTGCTGCGCAGCCAGCGGGAGCAAGCTCCCTCGCCACAAGGGCCCGTCGTTCCAACCCGGATCACGGTTGCACTGGCATCCCGCCGCACCCGCTTTATAATGCCCGCCTTTGCGTACCTCAGCAGGCTGTAATTCCTTGGCAAACATAGACAACCCGGCCGCCGAAATGGCGGCCGACGGCTTTTTTCGAATCGCCTTGGGCGTTGAATACAAAGGCTCTCGCTATCGCGGCTGGCAGCGTCAGGCCTCCGGTGTCCTGACGGTGCAGGAAACCCTCGAGAATGCGCTGTCCAAAGTCGCCGATTCGCCCGTGTCGCTGCATTGCGCCGGACGCACCGATGCCGGTGTGCACGCTTGCGGCCAGGTGGTGCATTTCGACACCCAGGTCGAGCGCTCGATGAAGGCCTGGGTCATGGGCGCGAACATCAACCTGCCGCACGATGTCAGCGTCAGCTGGGCGAAGGTGATGCCGGCGCATTTCCATGCGCGCTTCAAGGCCATCGCCCGGCGTTATCGCTACGTCATCTACAACGATCAGATTCGCCCGGCGCACCTGAACGAGGAAATCACCTGGAATCACCGTCCGCTGGACGTCGAGCGCATGGCCGAGGCTGCGCAATACCTGGTGGGTGTGCATGACTTCAGTGCCTTCCGTGCCGGCCAATGCCAGGCCAAGTCGCCGATCAAGGAGTTGCATCACCTGCGCGTGACCCGTCACGGCAAGATGATCGTGCTCGACATCCGCGCCAGCGCGTTCCTGCACCACATGGTGCGCAACATTGCCGGCGTGCTGATGACCATCGGCGCCGGCGAGCGGCCGGTGGAATGGGTCAAGGAAGTGCTCGACAGTCGCATTCGCCGTTCCGGTGGCGTGACGGCGCACCCCTTCGGCCTGTACCTGGTGCAGGTCGAATACCGTGACGAGTTTGAGCTGCCGGAGCGTTACATCGGGCCACATTTCCTCACGGGCTTCTCGGAACTCGACGGCTGACGCCCTTCGTTGCATTTGTTACCATCCGGGACTTTCACGGATTTGCCTGAGGTTTTAGCCACCATGCCGGTCGTTCGCAGCAAGATTTGCGGAATCACCCGGGTCGAAGACGCGCTGGCGGCGGTCGAGGCCGGTGCGGACGCCATCGGGCTGGTGTTCTACGCCAAGAGCCCGCGGGCGGTGACGGTGCAGCAGGCGAGGGCGATCATCCAGGCTCTGCCGCCGTTCGTGACCCCGGTGGGACTGTTCGTCAATGCCAGCCGTTGCGAACTGGGGGAAATCCTCGATGCGGTGCCGTTGGGTCTCTTGCAGTTCCACGGTGACGAGGCCTCGGCTGACTGTGAAGGCTGGCATCGGCCGTACATCAAGGCGTTGCGGGTCAAGGCGGGCGATGACATCGCGGCCAGTTGTGCAGCCTTCGCCAGTGCCAGCGGTATCTTGCTGGACACGTATGTGGAAGGGGTTCCGGGTGGGACTGGCGAAGCCTTCGACTGGTCGCTGGTACCGCAGGGCTTGAGCAAGCCGATCATCCTGGCCGGTGGCCTGACGGCGGACAACGTCGGTGAGGCCATTGTGCGGGTTCGCCCTTATGCGGTGGACGTCAGCGGCGGGGTGGAACAGGCCAGGGGCATCAAGGACCCGGCGAAGATCCGGGCGTTCATGGCGGCTGTGCGCAGCAGCCAATCGTCAATGTGACGGCTGGCAGACTGCCGCCGTCCATACCTGCACTGTACAAAGCAGGCAGGCGCCGCCTCCGGGTGGGCCGATAGCGTAGTGGCAATCGCGGTGCAGCGGTTGTCGGGAATGGCAGGGATGGTGGAGCTGGGCGCAGGTCATGTTTCGCGCTGACCGCGGTGGTTCCTCGATCCTCGCCGCACAATGAATTTAAGCTCAAGGGCATACGCGGGGCCGCGAACCAGAGCGTTCGGGCCGCCGGTACTGGAGAAAGAAAGCATGAGCAACTGGTTGGTAGACAAACTGATCCCTTCGATCATGCGTTCCGAGGTAAAGAAAAGCTCGGTGCCTGAAGGTCTGTGGCACAAATGTCCTTCCTGCGAAGCGGTGCTGTACCGCCCTGAGCTGGAAAAGACCCTGGACGTTTGCCCCAAGTGCAATCACCACATGCGCATCGGCGCGCGTGCCCGTATCGATATTTTCCTGGACGCCGAAGGTCGCGTGGAGCTGGGCGCTGACCTGGAGCCCGTGGACCGCCTGAAGTTCCGCGACGGCAAGAAGTACAAGGATCGCCTGACCGCGGCCCAGAAGCAGACCGGCGAGAAAGACGCCCTGGTGTCCATGAGCGGCACCCTGCTGGGCATGCCGGTGGTGGTTTCGGCCTTCGAATTTTCCTTCATGGGCGGTTCCATGGGCGCCATCGTCGGCGAGCGCTTCGTTCGCGCCGCCAACTACGCCCTGGAAAACCGTTGCCCGATGATCTGCTTCGCCGCCTCCGGTGGCGCGCGGATGC
Source organism: Pseudomonas alvandae (assembly GCF_019141525.1). Classification (GTDB taxonomy): domain Bacteria; phylum Pseudomonadota; class Gammaproteobacteria; order Pseudomonadales; family Pseudomonadaceae; genus Aquipseudomonas; species Aquipseudomonas alvandae. Next base: position 4,463,262 of record NZ_CP077080.1, on the reverse strand, counting down.
AGGAAGCCCTGATCTCGCTGATGCAAATGGCCAAGACCTCCGCGGTGCTGGCGCGTCTGCGCGAAGAAGGCATCCCGTTCATCTCGGTGCTGACCGACCCGGTCTACGGCGGTGTTTCCGCCAGCCTGGCGATGCTCGGCGACGTGATCGTCGGCGAGCCGAAAGCCCTGATCGGCTTTGCCGGCCCTCGCGTAATCGAACAGACCGTGCGTGAAAAGCTGCCGGAAGGTTTCCAGCGCAGCGAATTCCTGCTTGAACACGGCGCCATCGACATGATCATTCATCGTCAGGAACTGCGTCCGCGCCTGGGTAACCTGCTGGCGCAGTTGATGGGCCTGCCGACGCCCAAGTTCGTCGCCACGCCGATCGAACCGATGGTGGTTCCGCCGGTGCCTGCAGGCCTATGACCCAACGTACCCTGGGCGAATGGCTTGCCTACCTCGAGCAGTTGCATCCATCGGCCATCGACATGGGGTTGGAGCGCTCGCAAGCGGTAGCGTCCCGCATGGGACTGGCCAAGCCGGCGCCTCGGGTCATCACCGTCACCGGCACCAACGGCAAGGGTTCGACCTGCGCCTTCCTGGCCTCGCTGCTGCGGGCCCAGGGGTTGAATGTCGGTGTCTACAGTTCGCCGCACCTGCTGCGCTACAACGAGCGGGTGCAGGTCAACGGCATCGAAGCCTCCGACGCGCAGCTGTGCGAAGCCTTCGCGGCGGTGGAAGCCGGGCGAGGCGAGACTTCCCTGACCTATTTCGAAATGGGCACCCTGGCGGCGTTCTGGCTGTTCGCCCGTGCCGGCCTGGATGCCGTCGTGCTCGAAGTTGGCCTGGGTGGGCGTCTGGATACGGTCAATCTCGTGGACGCGGACATCGCCCTGGTCACCAGTATCGGCGTGGATCACGCCGATTACCTGGGCGACACCCGTGAATCCGTGGCTTTCGAGAAGGCCGGCATCTTTCGCCAGGGTGCGCCGGCACTCTGCGGCGATCTCGATCCGCCGCAACCGTTGCTGGATAAAGTTCGCGAGCTGAGTTGCCCGTTCTTTCTGCGTGGGCGGGACTTCGACCTGGCCATGACCGAGCAGCACTGGCAATGGCGTGGCAGCGATGCCAAGGGCAACCCGGTGGAGCTGCATGACCTGCCGCTGCTGGACTTGCCGATGGAGAACGCCGCGCTGGCACTCCAGGCCTACCTATTGCTGGGCTTGCCCTGGGAGTCCGGGCAGATTGTCCAGGCGTTGCAGGCGACTCGCGTCGTCGGTCGTCTTGATCGCCGCTCGTTCGATTGGCAAGGCAAGCGCCTGAACCTGTTGCTGGATGTCGGCCACAACCCCCACGCGGCGCTGTATCTGGCGGAACGCCTGGCGCGCCGTCCGGTGACAGGTAAGCGCCTGGCGGTGTTCGGGCTGCTATCGGACAAGGACCTGGATGGCGTTGTCGACGCGTTGAATGCTAGTGTCCAGCACTGGGCCGTGGCGCCGCTGGAATCACCGCGTTCGCGTCCGGCCAGAGAGTTGCAGGCAGCCTTGCAGCGTCGTGGCGCTTCGGTGGATGCTTATGGCAGCGTCGCCGCCGCCCTGGAAGGGCAGTGTGCCCTGGCGACACCCGATGACGAGATCCTGTTGTTCGGCTCATTTTTTTGCGTTGCCGAGGCCCTGCAATGGCTGGCCCGGCGCTCCACGGAGGAAGCTGCAGATGGCATTGCTGGATAAGGCGTACAAGCAGCGCATGGTCGGGGCCCTGGTATTGGTGGCCCTGGCGGTGATCTTCCTGCCGATGCTGTTTTCCCGTCAGGACGAGCAGCGCCAGGTCACGGTTGATGCGCCGGCCGCCCCGCAGGCGCCTTCGGTGCCGCCTGTGCAGGTTGAGCAGGTCGCGGTTCCCGAGCCCCAGGCGCTGCCTCAGGAGCCGGTGCCGAGCGATGAAGAACTCGCCCAGGAACCTGCTGCGCCAACAGCGCCTGTCGCGCCCGCTCCGACTGTGCCGAGCAAGCCAGCCGTCGCGCCAACGCCTGTTCCGGCGGCACCCGCTATCAAGCCAGCCCCGACCCAGCCGATCACCGCAGCCCCCAAGCCGGACACCACGCAAAGCCGTGTGGATGCCAATGGCCTGTCGGTCAGTTGGTCGGTGCAACTGGCCAGCCTGACCAGTCGTGACAGCGCCGAAAAACTGCAGAAAAACCTGCGCAGCCAGGGCTACAACGCCTACATCCGTTCTGCCGATGGCAAGAATCGGGTCTTTGTCGGTCCGTTGATCGAGCGTGCCGAGGCCGACCGCCTGCGCGACCTGCTCAATCGCCAGCAGAACCTCAAGGGCTTTGTGGTGCGCTTCCAGCCAGAGCGCGGTTGACCGCCATTTGGCTGATTTGAATCACGCAGCTTACCGACAGCCCTGCGCTCTGCTAAAATGCGCCGCCTTATCCGTCTGTAGGCTGCACCGTGCCATTTACCTGGGTTGACTGGGCGATCGTTGCAATCGTCGCCATCTCCGCTTTGATCAGTCTGAGTCGCGGCTTCGTCAAGGAAGCGCTCTCGCTGCTGACCTGGATCATTGCGGGAGTCGTAGCCTGGATGTTTGGTGGCTCGTTGTCCCAGTACCTCGCCGGATACATCGAAACACCGTCGGCCCGCGTGATCGCGGGCTGTGCCATCTTGTTTATCGCCACCTTGCTGGTGGGCGCAATGATCAATTATCTGATCGGCGAACTGATTCGCGTCACCGGGCTTTCCGGGACGGACCGGTTCCTGGGCATGGCCTTCGGCGCGGCGCGTGGCGCGTTGCTGGTGGTCGTCGCCGTCGGGCTGTTGAGCCTGGGGCCGGTACAGCAGGATACGTGGTGGCAGGAGTCCCGGCTCGTGCCACAATTTCTATTGGTCGCAGACTGGTCCAAGAACCTGATCCTGGGTTGGAGCAGTCAGTGGCTTGCCAGCGGTATCAGCGTACCCGCTGAAATACCGTTCAAGGAACACCTCTTGCCGACGGCCAAAACGCCGCAGTGAGTGTTGTTCAGTTCAGATCCATTAAGTAGGGGTTGCGTCGCATGTGTGGCATCGTCGGTATCGTCGGTAAGTCGAACGTCAATCAGGCGCTGTATGACGCGCTAACCGTGCTCCAGCACCGCGGCCAGGACGCTGCCGGTATCGTGACCAGCCATGACGGCCGGTTATTCCTGCGCAAGGACAACGGCCTGGTGCGTGACGTGTTCCATCAGCGTCACATGCAGCGCCTGGTCGGCCACATGGGCATCGGCCATGTGCGCTATCCGACAGCGGGCAGCTCGACTTCGGCCGAAGCCCAGCCGTTCTACGTCAACTCGCCGTACGGCATCACCTTGGCACACAACGGCAACCTGACCAACGTCGAGCAACTGGCCAAGGAGATCTACGAATCTGACTTGCGCCACGTCAACACCAGTTCCGACTCGGAAGTGATGCTCAACGTCTTCGCCCACGAGCTGGCCCAGCGCGGCAAGCTGCAGCCGACCGAAGAAGACGTGTTCGCTGCCGTGACCGACGTGCACAACCGTTGCGTGGGTGGCTACTCGGTGGTGGCGATGATCACCGGCTACGGCATCGTCGGCTTCCGCGATCCGCACGGTATTCGTCCGATCGTGTTCGGCCAACGTCACACCGACGAAGGCGTCGAGTACATGATCGCCTCCGAGAGCGTGTCCCTGGACGTGCTCGGTTTCACCCTGATTCGCGACCTGGCTCCGGGCGAAGCGGTCTACATCACTGAAGACGGCAAGCTGTACACCCGCCAGTGCGCGACCAACCCGAGCCTGACCCCGTGCATCTTCGAGCACGTCTACCTGGCGCGCCCGGACTCGATCATCGACGGTATCTCGGTCTACAAGGCGCGCCTGCGCATGGGCGAGAAGCTGGCCGACAAGATCCTGCGCGAGCGCCCGGACCATGATATCGACGTGGTCATCCCGATCCCGGACACCAGCCGCACCGCGGCCCTGGAACTGGCGAACCACCTGGGCGTGAAGTTCCGCGAAGGCTTCGTGAAGAACCGCTACATCGGCCGTACCTTCATCATGCCGGGCCAGGCCGCACGGAAGAAATCCGTACGCCAGAAACTCAATGCCATCGAGCTGGAATTCCGCGGCAAGAACGTGATGCTGGTGGACGACTCCATCGTGCGCGGCACCACTTGCAAGCAGATCATCCAGATGGCCCGCGAAGCTGGCGCCAAGAACGTCTACTTCTGCTCGGCGGCCCCGGCCGTGCGCTACCCGAACGTCTACGGCATCGACATGCCGAGTGCCCATGAGCTGATCGCTCATAACCGCACGACCCAGGAAGTGGCCGACCTGATCGGCGCCGACTGGCTGATCTACCAGGACTTGCCTGACCTCATCGAAGCGGTGGGTGGCGGCAAGATCAAGATCGAGCAGTTCGATTGCGCGGTATTCGACGGCAAGTACGTCACCGGCGACATCGACGAGGCCTACCTGAACCGGATCGAGAACGCGCGTAACGACGCGTCCAAGGCCAAGACTCAGGCGGTCAGCGCGATCATCGATCTGTACAACAACTAAGTGACACCCAACCGGCCCTGAGGGGCCGGTTTGCGTTCAACCGAATAAAGGAGTGGCAGCATGAGTCAGGATTGGGATGCCGGTCGGCTGGACAGCGACCTTGACGGCGTAGCGTTCGATACCCTGGCGGTTCGCGCGGGCCAGCACCGTACACCGGAAGCCGAACATGGCGATCCGATGTTCTTTACCTCCAGCTACGTATTCCGCACCGCTGCCGATGCGGCTGCGCGCTTTGCTGGTGAAGTGCCGGGTAACGTCTATTCGCGTTATACCAACCCCACCGTGCGGGCTTTCGAGGAACGTATCGCCGCCCTGGAAGGCGCCGAGCAAGCGGTTGCCACCGCCACTGGCATGGCCGCGGTCATGGCCGTGGTGATGAGCCTGTGCAGCGCCGGCGACCATGTGCTGGTGTCGCGCAGCGTCTTCGGTTCGACCATCAGCCTGTTCGAAAAATACTTCAAGCGTTTCGGCGTGGAAGTCGATTACGTACCCTTGGCGGACCTATCCGCTTGGGACGCTGCCATCAAGGCCAATACCAAGCTGCTCTTCGTCGAATCGCCTTCCAATCCCCTGGCTGAGCTGGTGGACATCGCCGCACTGGCGGAAATCGCCCATGCCAAGGGCTCCATGCTGGTGGTCGACAACTGCTTCTGCACGCCAGCGCTGCAACAACCGCTGAAGCTGGGCGCGGACGTGGTGGTGCATTCGGCGACCAAGTTCATCGACGGCCAGGGCCGTTGCATGGGCGGTGTCGTCGCCGGTCGTGGCGAGCAGATGAAAGAGGTCGTGGGCTTCCTGCGCACCGCCGGGCCGACCCTCAGCCCGTTCAACGCCTGGGTCTTCCTGAAAGGCTTGGAAACCCTCGGCCTGCGGATGAAGGCCCATTGCGCCAATGCCCAGGCCTTGGCCGAGTGGCTGGAGCAGCAGGAGGGCATCGAGAAAGTGCATTACGCCGGCCTCAAGAGCCATCCGCAGCATGAACTGGCCTTGCGTCAGCAGCGTGGTTTTGGCGCAGTGGTGAGCTTCGAGGTCAAGGGGGGCAAGGAGGGCGCCTGGCGCTTCATCGACGCGACCCGATTGATTTCCATCACCGCCAACCTGGGTGACAGCAAGACCACCATTACCCATCCGAGCACCACGTCCCACGGTCGCCTGTCCCCCCAGGAGCGTGAATCGGCGGGTATTCGTGACAGCCTGATCCGCGTGGCGGTCGGCCTCGAAGATGTGGCGGATTTGCAAGCCGACCTGGCTCGCGGGTTGGCGGCCTTGTGATTGAGCTGGCAACGCCGCCGAGCGGTACTCATGGCCGGGTTGCATTGGTTACGGGCGCCGCGCGGGGCATCGGCCTCGGTATTGCCGCCTGGTTGATCTGTGAAGGCTGGCAGGTCGTATTGACCGATCTGGATCGCGAGCGCGGTTCCAAAGTGGCGAAGGCGTTGGGCGACAACGCCTGGTTCATTGCCATGGACGTGGCGGACGAAGGGCAGGTCGCCACAGGTATCGCCGAGGTGCTCGGGCAGTTCGGACGCCTCGATGCGCTGGTATGCAACGCCGCTATCGCCGACCCGCACAACATCACCTTGGAAAGCCTCGATCTTGCCTATTGGAACCGGGTCCTGGCGGTGAACCTGGGTGGGCCGATGCTGCTGGCCAAGCACTGTGCTCCGTACCTGCGTGCCCACAACGGCGCCATCGTCAACCTGGCCTCGACCCGCGCAGCACAATCGGAGCCGGACACAGAGGCCTATGCGGCAAGCAAGGGCGGCCTGCTGGCCCTGACTCACGCCCTGGCGATCAGCCTCGGGCCGGAGATCCGGGTCAATGCTGTCAGCCCTGGCTGGATCGATGCGCGAGATCCGTCACAACGTCGTGCGCAGCCGCTCACCGACGCCGATCACGCTCAGCACCCGGCGGGCAGGGTAGGCACGGTGGAGGACGTGGCGGCGATGGTGGCGTGGTTGTTGTCGCGCAACGCCGGTTTTGTCACGGGGCAGGAGTTCGTGGTGGACGGCGGCATGACCAAGAAAATGATTTATGAGTGAGGGGCAGCTGCAAGCGGCAAGTTTTAAGCTGCAAGCAGCGTGGTGCGGGTCCGGTGCTTTTTACTTGTAGCTTGGCGCTTGCCGCTCGAAGCTGTTTTTGAAAAAAACTCAATCCTGCTATTGACTTAGCTTCAGTACCTGCGTAAATTTCGCGGCCTCAACGCAGCAAAGGGTGATTAGCTCAGCCGGGAGAGCGTCTGCCTTACAAGCAGAATGTCGGCGGTTCGATCCCGTCATCACCCACCATGTTTCTTGAGAGTCTTGCGAAAGCAAGATGGAAGCTGTCAAAAGCCTCCACCGACGCGCAGCGGTAGTTCAGTCGGTTAGAATACCGGCCTGTCACGCCGGGGGTCGCGGGTTCGAGTCCCGTCCGCTGCGCCATATTTTCCGAAACAGGTTTGCCTGGTTCGAGATCAAAGCCTACGGGTTTTGATCAGACGAGTTAGATGGACGAAAGTCCACAGCGATACGCAGCGGTAGTTCAGTCGGTTAGAATACCGGCCTGTCACGCCGGGGGTCGCGGGTTCGAGTCCCGTCCGCTGCGCCATATCTGCTTCGAGGCCCACTGAACGCCTTGAAGCTAGGAAGAAAGCTGAAGAGCTTCTTCCAATCGATAGCAAAGACCCTGGTCGAAAGACCGGGGTTTTTTGTTTCCGGGATTTGAAAGATTGGAACAAGCCCCCTTGTGGCGAGGGAGCTTGCTCCCGCTGGGCTGCAAAGCAGCCCCTCGGTGAAATGGCGAACTCGCCTCAGAACCCCAACCGATCCCGCAACCCGTAATACCAAGCCCCCATCGCGGCAAACGGCGTACGCAACAACTGACCACCCGGGAAGGGGTAGTGCGGCAGGTCCGCAAACGCATCAAAACGCTCAGCCTGCCCACGCAGCGCCTCGGCCAGCACCTTGCCCGCCAAGTGCGTATACGTCACGCCATGGCCGCTGCAGCCCTGGGAATAATAAATGTTATCCCCCAGTCGCCCGACCTGTGGAAGACGCGACAACGTCAGCAGGAAATTTCCGGTCCAGGCGTAGTCGATCTTCACATCCTTGAGCAGCGGGAACGCCTTGAGCATCTTCGGCCGAATGATCGCCTCGATGTTCGCCGGATCCCTCGCGCCATACACCACGCCGCCGCCGAAGATCAGGCGCTTGTCGCCTGTCAGTCGGTAGTAATCGAGCAGGTAGTTGCAGTCTTCGACACAATAATCCTGCGGCAACAGGCGATGAGCCAACTCTTCCCCCAAGGGCTCGGTGGCGATCACCTGGGTACCGCAAGGCATCGACTTGGCTGCCAGCTCCGGCACCAGATTGCCCAGGTAAGCATTACCCGCCACGATAATGAACTTGGCCCTGACCTTGCCCTGCGGCGTATGCACAACCGGACTGGCGCCACGCTCGATGCGCACCGCTGGCGATTGCTCGTAGATCACTCCGCCCAGCGACTCCACAGCCGCCGCTTCGCCCAACGCCAGGTTGAGCGGATGAATATGTCCGCCGCTCATGTCCAGCATGCCGCCGACATACTCCTCGCAAGCCACCACCTCGCGAATACGCCGCTGATCCAGCAGCTCCAGCTGCGTATGACCGAAACGCTCCCATAAACGCTTCTGCGACTCCAGGTGACCCAACTGTTTAGCGGTGAGGGCGGCAAACACACCGCCATCCTTCAGATCGCACTGAATCTGATACTTCGCCACCCGCTCGCGAATGATCCGCCCACCCTCGAACGCCATGTTGCCGAGCAACTGCGCCTGCTGCGGACCAACGCTGCGCTCGATCACGTCGATGTCGCGGCTATAACTGTTAACGATCTGACCGCCGTTGCGACCCGAAGCACCAAACCCAACCTTGGCTGCCTCAACGATCGTGACCTTGAAACCGTGCTCCAGCAAAAACAGCGCGGAAGACAACCCCGTATAGCCCGCACCGATCACGCACACATCGGTTTCGACATCATCCTGCAGGGCAGGGCGCGACGGCGCCGGATTGGCCGATGCGGCGTAATACGACGCTGGGTAGGATGTGTTCGCCATTCTGGAACCTCTGTTTTATATTTTTTACGAATGCGGCGATCCTACCCGAGATAAAAATTCGCCGCCAGCCACCCACAAATCTTCGTTGTATCGGTGAAATTAAATATTTTGCATATTCATAGGGTTAGGTGAAAAAAAGGTGTTGACACCCCTCCGGAATTCCGTAGAATGCCGCCTCACAGCAGGCACGTAGCTCAGTTGGTTAGAGCACCACCTTGACATGGTGGGGGTCGTTGGTTCGAGTCCAATCGCGCCTACCAAACAAAATCCGCTCTGCTGGGCGGTCTAGAAGGGCTCACCGAAAGGTGGGCCCTTTTTTGTTGTCTGCGGATTTTACAGCAGGATTTTGCCCCTTTTATCGGGCGGACCTCGATTACATAAGGATATGGTCATGCGGGTTGTCGGTTTCGTAACTTTTTTTGCTGGAGCACTTGCTGGCTGCTCTGGAATACCATCAGTTCCCTACGAAGAGCCTGCTCAATCAGAGGGCACGGCGCGTGTACGCGTTATCACGAACTCCGACGTGTTAGGCGATAGCATCGTCGGCGGTTGTGCTCCTGCCACCCAACATAAAATGGCTGAAGCTGGACGTTTCGGGCAGGATGGAACGGCGAACATCAATTATCCGCAGTATCCCCTGAAGTCGGCGAGCTTAGGCATGCCGCAGAGAGTTTGGCCCACTCTGACCCAGTACATCCCTGCGCTTCGGAGGGGGGAAGGGGTATACAAGGAGATCGTAACCGAATATCGCGTCAGGACGGATCTGCCTTTCCAAATCGCAACCCGGGGCGCGACCATTGCTGGCAATGGCAACACTTACCGAACCTGCGGTGGCCGGGCGCTCGTCTACAAGCTGGAGCCGGGAAAGGACTACGAAGCAGTGGTAGGGGTCGATAGCAGTCCAAACAAAGATGGCGACCAAGCGCTTATTTGCATGTTGGCGGTTCTCGAACTGAGCGCGGTGCCTGGCACTTCAATTGTGATTCCCCAAAAGTTGACGCCTGCTGCGGCTCCGCAGGTGGCCTGCAAAATTTGATGACAGAATGGAAACGGGGACAGACCATGATTATGCGACTGGCCGATTATAGACGGACCAAAATTGTGGTCTGTCCCCCTCGGTTCCTTAACAATCTTCAGATTATCGCGCTGGCTTGCATTTGCCTGCTCGGACCATTATCGGCGCAGGCCTGGACCGATGACGGCAAGACGATCGTCTTCAGCCATGGTGAGATCGACCATTGCAAACAATTCGCTCTCGAAGCAGGGGAGATAATGCTGGCTAGGCAATCAAATGAGCCGCCTCGCTACCAATATGATCAATATGGTGCGCCTTCAGAAGCGACGCTCGGCATGCGGGACATTTTGAAGAAATTGGTGCTCACATATCCTGCGCGAGACACTGCTGCAGAGAAGCGGAGCGATCTCGAGGACTTCGCGAAAAAGGCCAAGCGTATTTGTATTAAGGCCTATATGGAGGCTGTACCAGCGAGCCCAAGTCAGCGGACTGCCGCACCCTAAGCGGTTTCAGGGACGAGGAAAAAGGGGACAGATTTGAATGGCACTTACTTAACCTTCTTCGGATGTCCATTCTTCCTGACCTCGGCCCTGGCTGATCGACGTGTTTTCATCAGCATGGGGTAAGGCTTGGGTCTTCGTTTTATGGCGCGCGGTTCAATCCTGCCAGGCCGTTGACCGACCCGTTTCTGGGCAATCAGCGCAGGCAGATTCAGCAGCCGATCCTCTTGCTCCTGAGCCCCGTACTGCCTCAACGCTAGGCACAACTAAAGGCTATGCTTGAAGCTCAGTTCGCGAGGCAGACAGTCGGCTAGCAGAGCTGATTGCGCCATGAGCATCCGTATCAGGTTGTGGGTCAGCAAGTGTGGAAACGGGGACAGACCACGATTATGCGACTGGCCGATTATAGATGGACCAAAATTGTGGTCTGTCCCCCTCGGTTCCAATCGCGCCTACCAAACAAAATCCGCTCTGCTAGGCGGTCTAGAAGGGTCAACCGAGAGGTTGGCCCTTTTTTGCGTCTGGGGTTTGCATAGCTGCGACGTAGGAGGTTTCTGAAAATCTCTTCAAGGGCACTAATCTGACCCCAAGCCCCTCGCCGGAGATTTTTTATCGCGTTACGCTCTGAGCGTTTTCAGAAAAGAGGTTTGGTAAATCGGTGGATAGGCGTATCGCTGGCTTTACTACCGGCTGCTCGCTGCCATGCATCGAGCCTTGATTTCACTGTATAGTATTTGAGCAATTCGATAGATTTGGTGACGTTATGACAGTTGCAGCTCAAAGCAAAGGCTCTTGGTCGGGGCCGACCATCGCCATGACTATGGTTGCGGCATGCTTGGTCATGACTGATCAAATGGCGCATGCGGAAGTAGTGCCAGCCAAACAGTCAACTGCAGCAGCGAAGCGGACCCAGGCGAATGTACAGGATCTTGTGAAAAGTGTTGTTGGCGAACTGCGCAAGCTCGAAACCGACATGAGTAAATACACCAGGATTTTGTGCGAGGCAGAGGTTCCGGAGCGCCATCTGGAAGACCACCCTTTTGGCTTAATAGCAGACAACCTGAGGTTTGTAGAGAAGAGGCTCCGTGAAGCCGGTACTCCGGTCGGGCACGAAAAAGAGTTCAATACGCTGCTTCGAGCTGTAGCGAAGGCGCGCTCGGTCGCGGCGATGAATGATTCCCTGATACGTCAACGCACGATCATCCCGAATGTCATCGAGAGCGATATCGACTTGGACGGCCTGAAAGCCCTGACGGCCCGCAACACGCAGCGTCTGATCGATCAAGTCGGATAGTGGCGATTCGAGTCGAAATCCATCCTGAATTGCGGGCTGATGTCGAGTTGGCACTCGCAGCTCGTCCTTTTGCACTAGACCAGATAATTAAAGATTTTACCGTCTGCATGGATAGCAAAGGTCAGACACTTCCCAGTTACATGGGGTGTGATCAGCCATATCACGAGCCGGCAGCGGCTCGATCCGGCCAACTTCGCCATATTCATATCGCTCTACCACCCCAAACGTTCAGGGCCTCCGATCGGCAAGCCTACAGAAAATGCGACATAAAGCGGCCGCAGCTGGATGCCGCTTTGGTCTACGTACAGGGCGAGCTTTATGAAGACCGCTACATGATCCTGGCATTCTTGGCGCCGTATGCGCACGACAAGGCGAAGGTCGATGCCGTGATGACTAGGCTTGGGATACTGGCTAAACAATTCCGAGACGAAAACTGAATTATGATGAAAACCTGTTTGAGGACGCTCGGAGCTCGCCTCGCTAACAGTGTAGTGATCCCCGCCGCTTGGGTATCGGGGCTTGCGACGATAGGATTCGTGTGGGGCATGATAGAGTTTTCGTCCGGTAAGCTTACCGTCGAAGGACGTCAGCTCTTCCTGGCTTCTATTTCTATTTTTTGCCTCTCCATATGGCATTTGATACGGCGCAAGCGGCGAGCAAAAGTTCTTGTAGCATCCATCAACCTAAAAGAAGGTCTGAGCCTTGACGATAATCAGTTGCTCGGCTTTCCAAACCCCCTATTTTTTGTGTTTGACCCCTCCAACAAGAAACTCGCTCAATGCCAAAGCGCCACCGGCGATTATCAAATTCAAGACTTCACGTGGGTAACAGGCTGGCAGTGTGAGTGGCAACAGATTGACAGCAAGGTATCGGGCGGCGTTCTTCAAATAGTCGAAGGGGCAGGCACGAGCGTTCCAGCCGACGAAATTCGGCGCAGATTCATAAGATTCTCTCTGGTTTTGACGGTTGCCGATGCAGGTCATCCTCTGCTCCGTTTTCCAATGAGCCGGAGCGCAGTTGAAGGGTGGTGTGCCCGGTGCAATGTACTTTTCAAGCGCTGAATACGAAGCATCACAGCAGAAGATAACTATCTTTAAAACTCGCGACAGCGCCAAAATGAGCGCCGCGAAAGGCATTGGCGCAAATTCCTACACAAATCTCAGAAGCCAGCACATTGCAGCATTGAGATTGCGTCTAGAGGCGCTTCGGTGTCGATGAGCAGGGTTGCGGGATGCAGTCGGTGCCGGTGATGGGCATGTAGGCTTTCTCGTCCCTAGCCGGGGTCCTTGGCGATCTGCGCCTTGCCGCGGGCCTTGGCTACATAACCAATCGCTCGGAGGAACTCTTCGCTGTCTCCGTCAGCCAACACTTGGGAGAGGTATTCACTGATTGCTTCATCGTTATCGAGCAGCGCGGCCATATCAAATGTCGTCAGGTTTTGGCTCATGTTCAAATCTCCTTTGCCAATTTTTTCGCTCGCCGAATATCAGCATTTTGTGAAGATTTGTCACCACCTGCCAATAGCACGATGACCACTCCACAGCGCATGGTGAAATAGACTCTGTACCCAGCGCCTACGTCCACGCGCAACTCTGAAACCCCATCTTCGTTTCAAAGATCACCGATTTCCCGCAATCACCCCACGCATATACTGATTCAAATCCCGCAGATCCATAACGCTCCAAGCATGTGGCGGTAACCGTACCCCATTCTCTCGCAACGTCTTCGGAATCAAGTCGCCATTCGGACGAAGGATTATCGATGACACAATTACGCCCGGATAATCACTCAGCCGCTTTTTGAAGGCGGACGTCGTGAGGTCAGGCGTGGGAGGGTTGCTTTTTCCAGCCAGTGGTCCCGTTGCCTTGAGGTCTGTTCCGTGACACATGGCACATCTCTGCAAATAGAGTTTTTCGCCGTTGACGTTATCTGCGAAGGAAGACGAAGGCTGTATGAGCGATAAGATTCCTAGCGCAGCAATGAGTAGCTTTCTCGCAATCGGCGAAAAAGTGCTCGGCAAGCATTTGCTCATGAGGACCGTCCATGGTTCGAAGGGGCCACAGGATGACGCATCTACCCGCTGGCTTGCAAAAATAGATACCCTCCATGCCGGACGCCCGCTAGCATGACGACGCTTCGTAGGAGACGGAGCGGTCCATTGCCATTAAAAAGGAGCGTCGTACTTTGAAAACCATTGACCGGATTTTGCTGGGACTGGGTCTGTTGATTCCTCTTTGGTTGTTCGCGGGTGTGGCGCTGACGTCGCTGGGCTATCCGGGTTATAGCCATCTCGACCAGGCGATGAGTATGTTGGGCGCGGTAGGGGCTCCCACGCATGGTTATTCGGCCTGGGTGAATAACTTTCCGCTGGGTGTGCTATTCGTACTGTTCGCGATAGGTTTGATACGCAACTTCGGGGGATCGCGCCTCGCCCTGTTCAGCGCCGTTTTAGTATTGCTCCATGGCTTGGCGAGCTTTGCTGCTGGCTATTTTTCGTGTGATCAGGGATGTGCGCCGGCGCAGCCTTCAATTTCCCAGCAGGTTCATAACCTGGCGGGTTTGATCATGTTCGTCACGCTGGCGCTGGCCATTGTGTTGTGGACTTTCCTCGGCAAACGACTGTTGTCGTCACCTGGTTTCGGAAGGTTCTCGATGCTTTGCTTGATCCTGGCTGTCGTGACGGTCGCGATGATGTCCAAGGCATTCGCCGAAGGGCATGGATTTGGCCTGTACCAAAGGCTTAATTACGGGGTATGCGTCGTGTGGATTGCGGCCTTGGCATGGATCGCTCTTCGTGCTGAAGTGACCCCGGCAAGCGCCCGTTAATGGGCGGCTCATAACCGGTCTGCCCCGGCGGACATACTTGACCTCCATCTCACCGATTTTTGGATAGGGAAATCAATGAACAACTCCAAGCTTTCGATTGCACTGTCCTGTGCTGTTGCGCTTTTGATGTTGAGCGGATGCGCTGCTTCCGTCAAAAGCGGCGGGACAGAAACGCTGGTCATCCAAGAGTCAGCCAAGCAAAACCTGGTGGTGAACTTCCAGGGAAACAGCAAGGTTCAACAGAACGAGGACTGGCCTCGCTTGAAACAGGAATGGCACGATGCACTGCAAGTCGAAGCGACTCGCGCCGGCTACAGCCTTGCGGAGGGCCAGGCTTCGAGTCCTGGGGGTAAAGAGGGGGTTGGCATCAAGATCAACGTGAGCAATTTCCGTTATCTGACGCCTGGCGCACGCTACGGTGCAGGAGTCATGGTGGGGAATGCGTGGGTCAACTCCAGCGCCGATTACTCGGACTTGAAATCAGGCCGCCTGATCGGCACCCGAACGTACGACACGTCGTCGTCTGCCTGGGAAGGCGTCATGTCGGCGATGACCAAGGAGCAGGTCGAGGCTATTTCCCAGAAAATCATCAGTGACATCAAGGGCGCAAAAGCCAAGTAAGGCGAGGAGCCCGGTTCGCTTTCAGTCTTTGTTCGGTTTTCTGGAAAAAAAGCGCCATGCCTTTTGGGGCGGCTTCGCCCGCAGCGTCGGACCGTCCCAGCGGGAGCAAGCTCCCTCGTCACGGGATTTTTTGTGTCGCGCCTCAGGCAGCCAAAGGCCAACCAACGCGCGCTGCACGGCGGAGGCTGGCCTTGACAACCAAGCGGTGAAACGGAGCAATAACAAAGAGGTAGGCCCGGCCCAGACGGTTGTGACAATGGACCACGGTTGAAAACACCAGTTGGCGATTGCCCTCTGGCTCTGCCTCTCCTGAACACAGGATCGATATCCGGAAGTCGAGGTGCTTGTCGTCCTCTCCCAAGACGATTTCGGTCTGGTTCGTGCTGTAGACCTTGAAGATTTGAATCCGATCAGCAAGCGTCGCCAGATGCCTGGCTGTCTTGAGACCAAAGCAGGCAGCGATGGTGTCTCGGACTTTCATGAGCCATCCGATCCAGGATGGTTGGTTGGAAAGGATGAATCGAGCCAGCGAATCTGGATCGCCGGATGTGCCCGCAGGTAGCCGAATCGCAAAAGCGTCCGCCAGGTTCATCGACTTGTAAAGGTGCGTGATGCCGGACCTTGAGGGGACTGGCACGGACGTGATGAGCTCAAATTTTCGGGGCATAGGGGATCTCTGCTGAGTGCTACTACCAATTAGACGACATGCCATGTCGCTTTTTTTGTTGGGCGGCGCCCATTTCTGCTTGTCGGATACTGAGCCCGATCAAGGCATCATAGAGTGCTTGTTGCCCCGCTGGCAGAACAGGGAGCAATGTCGCACGGCGCTTGTCGACATCGAACCAGGATTCGATCAACCATCCCACCAGATAGAGCGCCGAAAGGCATCCACCCGCGGTTGCCACATTCCCTTGGCATACAAGCGGCTGGTCCACGGATTCGAGTCCCAGGGCTTGCAAGCCCGATCGTGCATCCGGGTGCGTAGTTGCCCGGCCGCTGAGCAGCCCAAGCCGTTCGAGAATGAAAGCTCCAGCGCAGATGGAGCCGATTCGCTGGCGTCTGGGGGCAAGTTCGAACGATGGCAGGAAATCCGGGGCGGCCAGTGCGGCGGGTATCCCTTCCTTGCCGCTGACGAACAATACCGCGTCGGCGCTGTTGGCCTCGGAAAGCGGACCGTGCACTGAAACAGGCAGGCCATGGGCCGAACGCACGATAGCGCTGGAAGCCAATATTCGGACGTGCCAGTCTTTGGTGTTGCGGCCCAAGATGTCCCACATCAGGAATAGGTCGATATCCGTGAACTGGTCGAAAGCAACTAGAACGATTTTCTTCAAGGCGAGCTCCATCAAAACTGCTGGCGTATGAAACGCAACGGCCATCTTTGCCGGTATTCGCAAGGTATCAATCGGTTGCGCGCCATACACAGCCTGTATGGTGCGAAATAGGAGCGAAATAACGAATGGAAAAACTAACGCGTAACCATTGGATCGCGGCTGGTTTTGAGGCCCTCGACCAGGTAGGGCATATTGGCATTTCAGCCGAAAGTCTATCGCGCCGATTGAATGTGACGCGCGGATCGTTCTATCACCATTTCCATAATCGCGAAGATTTTGTTCGCACTTTGCTAACCGCCTGGGAAGAAGACTACACGGAGCGCATGCTCGCTTATGCGGGGGAGGGGCGTAGCGCGGGCGATACCTTGAAACGCTACTTGAGCATTGCCGCTGAGAAACAACCTGGCCGGGAAATTTCCATCCGCGCCTGGTCGCTGCACGATCCGTTGGTAGGCGAGTTCCAGCAGCGAGTTGACACAACACGACTCGACTTCGCGATACGAACGGGTCGCCGCTTGGCTCATCTGCCAGGCGAAGCAGAAGTGATTGGTCATGTGGCCCACCTGTGCCTGATTGGCGGACAACAATCAGGGTTGCGGCGTGATGCCGCTCGCTTCAACAGTTTCGTGCATCGAGCCTTTTCGCTTTTCGAAGGGGTCTTCCACTCGTCGCGGACATAGCACTTCCTATGTAAGCAAGCCCTCTCATACGTATGCGCAGAACTGCGCTCCAGACAGGAGAGGGATTATGGTGATTGATAATAACGGTCCGGAAGCGCCATATCCGGGGCCAGATGAGAAGGCGCCTGATACGGGCAAAGGACATGGTTCCGGTCTTGAGCAGGCTGAGTCTGAGCCAAAGCAGGGCACTGGCGAGAGGCCTGAAGATTGGAATCCGCCGCCTGGAAACCCCGGGTCCGACCAGGACGCCCAGACGAATCGTGGCAACGGTGGTGCGAAGTAGGCTAAGGCTGGCGCTGATTATTCACAGAGAGTCGGCCATCTGGGCTTGAGCGTGGCGCTCTGCGATGCTTAGGTGCACCGTCGGGTGCCTCGTGGTATGCCTGTAATGTGAAAGCGCCGACCCACCTTGAAGAAAGCATCAGTGAACATGCCAAAGAAACAACCAGACGACAAAACGACAGCCAGTGCTGCCGAAATCGAGCGATCTATCCTGGCGCTCAACAAGATGGCTGAGCGCCTGTGGGGAGATGGTCGGGAAGCCGAGGCACAGGCACTCTTAAAGGCGCTGGATGCGTTAAACCGCGCCCTTGACCGCATAAGGATAGGGGAAAGCCGCAGAGTGCTTCATTGAAGACCCGGTTTGGTGCCGGGCTTGTTTGTGGTCAAGCGTGTGCTGCTCGTTCAAACACTTCGTCCGCCCACTGGTTCAGGCTTTTGCCAGCGGCTTGGGCTGCAATGGTAGCCGCGGCGTGCACTTCCGGGCGGATGCGCAGCATTACCTTCCCCGAAGCGGGCTTCTCTGGGCTGATACCTTGCTCGGCACAGTCCGCCAAATAATCCTCAATCGCGGCAGCAAATTCCGCTCGTAGCTCCGCCACTGAGTCGGCATGGAAGCTGATGATGTCACGGACGCCCAGGACCCGGCCGACAAAGATGTCGTCGCGCTCATCAAATTCAACTCGGGCTGTGTAACCCTTATAAGTCATGCTGTTCATAGCTCTACTCCTGCCCGCTGGAAAAATTCACGAGCCTGTGGCTCTCCGTGAAGTATCACCTTGTCCTGCAACAAACTTCTTTGATGGTGCTATCCAACTCAACCAACATTCCGCCCCAACACCCACTCACTAAAAGCCCGCACCTCCACCTGCCGCTCCCGCCCCGGCACGCACACCACCGTATACCGCGCCCCCGCCAAACGAACCTCAGGCCGGTAATCAATCAACTCCCCACGCGCAACCGCGTCGGCAACCAGCACATTGCTGGCAAGCACCAGCCCGTGCCCCGCGACCGCCGCCTGCAAGGCATGCTGTTCCTCGTCATAACGTCGAAAGCGCGCGTTCTCCAGCCAGCCCAGGGTGCCGGCCTTGGCGCACCATGCAGCCCAATCGACCGCGACATTTGCGCTGCTCAGCCATGGCACGTCGATGAGTTCGACGGGCGAGCCCGCTGTGGGCGGTTGCCAACCGGGTTGGCAATAAGCACCAAAGTATTCATCCAGTAGAGGTTGCTCGAACAGGTGAGGATCTGGCGCGAAGAGGGCCCGGATCGCCAGGTCGATGCTGGCGTCACGTTGTAGGTCGACCACGTCGTTGCTGCTGTGCAGCCTGACATCAATCTCCGGATGCAACCGATGAAAGTCTCCGAGCCGAGGTATCAGCCACAGGCTGGCGAACGCCGGCGTTGTGCTCACCACCAAGGACTGTGCGGTACACGACGGCACCAGCATTTGCAGGCCGTGTTGGATATCGAGCAGGGCGCGGTGCAGGTACGGCTGGAGGCGCTCGCCGTCAGCGCTCAGGCGCACGTTTTGGCTGGAGCGTTCGAACAGTCGCACGCCGAGAAACGCTTCGAGGCTTTTGACCTGATGGGAGATCGCCGCCGGGCTGACATTCAGTTCCTGGGCCGCCGCCTTGAAGCTACCCAGCCGTGCGGCGGATTCGAAGCCGCGCAACGCGGTAAGGGGCAGTTTGGCGAACATGGGCGGGAAGGTTACTCAGGTTGAGCGTGGCTCAATTTAGCTCAATTGAGCGTGAGCGCTCAACTTGCCAGGCTGTGGTTCCTTCTCGGTTCCTGGAGTCCATCGATGCAAGGCGCAGCTCGCAAAATTCTTCAGGCCATACTCTATGAGGCCGGTGGTGTGCTTTTTGTCGCGCCATCCCTTGCGCTCGTCTATGGGCAGGGCATGGCCTATTCGACCCTGCTGTCGCTGGTGATTTCTGCCGTTGCGCTGGCCTGGAACATGCTTTTCAACGGCCTGTTCGAATGGTGGGAGCGGCGTCAGCGCAGCCGCCATCGCAATTGGCAACGTCGACTGCTTCATTCCCTTGGATTCGAGGGCGGCTTGACGCTGATCCTGACGCCGGTGATTGGAGCCTGGTTGGGTATCAGCCTGTGGTTGGCGCTGGTGACGAACCTGGGCTTGTTTGTATTTTTCTTTTTTTACTCGCTGGTTTTTCAGTGGATATTCGATCGAGTGTTCGATGTTCCGCTTTCGGCGCAGGCGCGTTCTGATTGAACTGCCGGCGCGATGAACACGGCGGATTCCTAATCACTCGACCGTGCAAACCCAATGATGATCCTGCCGATAGGGTGCGCGGATAAACGCCACGTCGGATACCAGTACCATGCCGCGTTCTTGAAGTGCTTCGGTCAGTTGTACGAGTGTCTCTGCTTCGATAGTCATCGCTGTTACCTCGTCAGATTACTGCGTTCATAATTGTTGACCGAACGTCACGGCGGGTAATTCATTTTTTCTAACAGGCTTATCGAGGGGCGCGAATACCTACAAAAAAGCCCTACAGTCATGTAGGGCTTTTAGATTATTTTTTCAGTTGCCTGCGAACATCTTCGGCTCCTGCCCCAACGGCCTTGACCGCTGCCTTGAGTTCCTCTTCGGTTACGCCGAACTCTTTTGTCCAGTATCTCAGTTCCCACTCTTCGGAAGTGTTGATGCGGCTCCGGTCTCGCGGTCCGCGGTTGCTCAAGTCGTCAGCCATTTTCGAGCTCCTTGGAAGAAAGCCTGGTTATCCCAGGCGACTTCCAATAGACAATCGGGCTTGACGGTTTGCGCCATTTTTATGCGCACTGACGATTAAACCCGTTATCAGAGACGCATGCCCTTGAGCGGATTCCAGTCTTGCTCGCCTTTGATTTCTTTCAAGTAGTAAGCGTAGTTGGTCATCAGCGCGTACATCATCGACATCGCGACGTTCAGGCCCATGCTCAAAGGTCGGGGGAAATCCATGCCGATAATGGCGAAGACCACGCTCAATACGATGTTGATCGCCAGGAAAGCCCCAAGCAGGGCCAGGTTTTTCTTCCAGAGTCCCAGGACAAACAGGTAGATCGGGCCGAAGAAAAACGCGATCACGTTGGCATTGATCAATATTTTTTTCTTGAAGTCCGGCAGCGTCTTGACGGCTTCCTTGTAGCGCGGGTCGTTGGGTGCGCCATAGGTTTCAAAGAAGTCAAAGCGTTCTTGCCATTTGGCGCTGTATTTGTCGGTGCTTTCCACGTGCTCGGGGGTGCTCATTTTTATCGTTCCTTGTTTTCCATGAAAGAATTCGTTCTCTCGAGAGGTCGCGCGACTTTGAAGCAGTTTTACTGTCCGCTTTATAAGCGTTCGCGCACGAAAATACCGCACTGGCTGTTTAGCTGACTCGCTGATCTGTGATGGGCATCACGGTAGATCCTGCGGACGCAGGCATGGCGCTTGGGGGAAGGCTAGAGAAGTTGAAGGCAGGCGAACGTGACGCGCCCGTTTTATAACGGGCGACAGGTTGATCAAATACCAGGGCAAACCGTCAAATCACGGCCTCGGCAAAAACATGCTCCGTCGCTATGGTCAAGAAGTGCAGCGGCATTTCATGTGTAGGCTGGGTGGACGGCATTTCAAAACTGCCCACTATCTGGCTTTGAAGCGCATTCAGCCGCATCGACTCTTCTTCCTTTAACTTTGCCATTCTCGCGTGGTTCGCTGCGATTTCGTTGAGAGTTGACACGGTACATCTCCGGTGGCTGACCAAGCGTTGAGAATTTGCTGCCGCGCCAGGAAGACGTCGTCCTGCGCTGCTACCACGGTCCGCTGCAAACCTTGAGCCAGACACGCCCGCGTGACGTTCGCGAAGTTTCAAAGGCGACCAGTGGCCGTCGAGGCCGGCAACGTTTCAACCATGCCTCAGAAATAAGTCACTGATAATACAAAACCAAGTCAATCAACCTGTGGCGCAGGGTGGCGGCGTTTTCGGGCAACAGTGGACCAGGTCGGGCCGGCGAATGACGTAAGCGTGATATGGAACTAATATCACCGTTAGTCTCTATATCTTTACAGGGGACATCCCCTTTTTGAGAGAACTGCCATGTTCAAATCGCGCTCGTTGATTGCTGCAGTCACCTGTTTCGCCTTGGCCGCGGGCCCTGGGATTGTTGTGGCGGACCCGGGTAACGGCAAGGGAAACGCTCAATTCGATCAAGGCCAGGGGCAAGGAGGCAAGGGCGGACAGGGCAACAAGGGCGGACAGGGAAATGCTGGCAATAAGGGTAACCAGGGCGGCCAGGGAAACTCCGGTAACAAGGGCAACCAGGGTGGCAAAGGCAACCAGGGCGGTGGCGATTGGCATAACGGCCCGAGCATCGATCGTGGCGGCATTCTTGGCGTGATTGGCGGTTATCGCGATTACTGGAGCCCAGGCCCGGCACTGCCGCCGGGTATCCAGAAGAACCTGGCCCGTGGCAAACCGCTCCCCCCTGGCATCGCCAAGAAGCTCGACGGGCGTTTGCTGGGGCGTTTGCCGCACTATGACGGTTATGAATGGCAGCAGGTTGGCACGGACTTGATTCTGGTGGCGATCGCCAGCGGTATCATCTATGAAGTGCTCAACGGTGCGTTCGACTGATCCGTTGTTCCAATGAAATGGCAGCTTGTGGGAGCGAGCTTGCTCGCGATGGCGTTGTATCAGTCACCTCATCATCGGCTGAACTGACGCTATCGCGAGCAAGCTCGCTCCCACACAGGATTAGTGTCAGCTTTCAGATTGTCGCAGGCGCTTGTACAAGGTGTTGCGGCTGACTCCGAGGCGCCGCGCCAGGTGGGAAATGTTCCCGCCCACCGCCTGCAACTGGCGGTTCAGGTCTTCGGCATCGTTCAGGTCCACCGTCAGTGGCTCCGGCGTCTCCACCGGTTCCATTTCCAAGTCAACGAAGAAGTCGTCAGGAAGATGCTCCGGGCGGATCGGCTGCTCCTCGGCCATGGCCAGGGCAACTTGCAGCACACTGCTGACTTGCCGCAGATTGCCCGGCCAAGGATGTTGCTCGAACAACTCCAGGACTTCACGGCTCAGGCCAGCCCATTGGGTCGGCTCGCGGTGGTGTTCCCAAAGGCGTTTGAACAGCGCCTGCTTGTCGCTGCGTTCGCGCAGCGGCGGCAGCTCCAGGGTCAGGCCGCCGATGCGGTAGTAGAGATCCTCACGAAACCGCCCCAGTTGCACCTGTTCACGCAGCGAGCGGTTGGTGGCGGAGATGATGCGAATATCCACCGGGAAAAGCTCGGCGCTGCCCACCGGTTGCACGCAACGCTCCTGCAGGACTCGCAGCAGTCGGGCCTGGGTCGGCAGCGGCATGTCACCGATTTCGTCGAGGAACAACGTGCCGCGATCCGCCTTGCGGATCAGGCCAATGCTGCCCTTTTGATTGGCGCCGGTGAAGGCGCCTTTTTCGTAACCGAACAGTTCCGATTCCACCAGCTCGGCGGGAATCGCCGCGCAGTTGACCGCGATGAACGGTTGCTTGCAACGCGAACTGGCCTGGTGCAGCGCTTTGACGAACACTTCCTTGCCAACGCCGGTTTCTCCATGGATCAGCAGCGGAATATCTTTTTCAAGCAAGCGCTCAGCCTGGCGCACGGCTTTTTCCACGCGACTGTCGCCAAAGTGCAGAGAGTTGAGACTGATCCCGGTGTTGGCCGGCGCTGGCGTCGGCGAGGGCGTCGGTTCGGCGAAAATGCGTGGCTTGACCGAAAGCTGTTTCGGCCGCTTGAGCAGGCACTGGAAGCGATTGCGTCCGGACGCCTGCAAGGCGAACGGCAGGCCGTCGGGCTGGTTCAACAGCTCCATCAGCGAGACCTTGAACAGGCTTTCGATGCTCACCCGCGACAGGCTCAGGCCCAGCAGATTGTCGGCGCGGCGATTGGCCGACAGGATTTGACCGGTTTCATCGAAAATCAGCAGCCCGGCCCATTGGCTGTCGAGGTTGTTCAGCCCGGTGTTGAACGTCAGCTGGAAATGTTCACCGCGAAACAGGTTGAGGATCAGCCGGTTCTCCACGGTCTGGCTCATCATCTTGACCATGCCCAGGGTGTGGGAGGGCGGCAGATAGCTGTCGCTGGAGACGTCCAGCACCGCGATGACCTTGCGTTCGGCGTCGAAGATCGGCGCCGCGGAACCGGTCATGAAGCGGTTGGCCTTGAGGAAGTGTTCATCATGTTCGATGTGCACGGCCTGCTCGCAGGCCAGCGCGGTGCCGATGGCGTTGGTCCCGGTGCAGCGCTCCATCCAGCTCGCGCCGGCGCTGAAGCCATGGGCCAGTTTCGGGTCGATGAAGCGCTGGGTGCCCCAGGAGGTCAGGACCTGGCCTTGATGGTCGGCCAGCATGATCAGGCAATTGGAATTGCTGAGGATGTTCTCGTAGTACGGCAAGACTTCCTGGTGGGTGGTCTGCACCAGTGAATGCTGGCTCTCCAGCAACTGAGCGATGCCGTCGGCCGGTAGTTGATCGAACGCAGGCACGCTCTGGTGATTCAGGCCAAAGGCACGGCAACGGGACCAGGAAGCCTGGATGATGGCCTCGTGGGTCAAGGCAGGAGCAGGTGCGGCCATGGGACACTCTCGCAGGAGCTGTTTTTATTGTTGTGGCAAGTCTCGCACAGGTTCCTTGTGCTGGGGCAGGCCTGAATATCACTTCATATACAGATCCTGTGGGAGCGAGCTTGCTCGCGATGGCGGTGTGTCAGTCACATCAATGCAACTGATCCACCGCCATCGCGAGCAAGCTCGCTCCCACAAGGGATATCGTCAGGCCGGCAGATAGC
Organism: Pseudomonas alvandae; assembly: GCF_019141525.1. Taxonomy (GTDB): domain Bacteria; phylum Pseudomonadota; class Gammaproteobacteria; order Pseudomonadales; family Pseudomonadaceae; genus Aquipseudomonas; species Aquipseudomonas alvandae. Next base: position 4,439,285 of record NZ_CP077080.1, on the reverse strand, counting down.
GTTCTTTCAGTGTTGTTCAAAATTGTTCATTGTCAACCGGCTGGTTGTTCAGTTGTTCATTCCTGATTGTTCACTTGTGTTCACCAACGAACGTCTTTTCCCAAGGAATCAGGGGAAATATCAACCTGATCAATAGGTTGCGATTTCTGGCACGGCTTTCGCTTTTGTATTCGGGTCGCTTGACTCCAAATAATAAAAAGGCCGAGCCATGTCATTAAAGCTTGAGCACATCTGTCGCACCGTCGAGGGCCAGCCCTGGATCGACGATGCCAATCTGAGTTTCGAACCCGGATCCTTCAACGTTTTGCTGGGCCGCACGCTGTCCGGTAAGACCAGCCTCATGCGCTTGATGGCCGGGCTGGACAAACCCGACAGCGGTCGCATCCTGATGAACGGCGTCGACGTCACCAACCGTCCAGTACGGCTGCGCAACGTGTCGATGGTTTACCAGCAGTTCATCAACTACCCGACCATGACCGTTTTCGAAAACATCGCCTCGCCGTTGCGCCAGGGCGGTGTGTCCGAAGACATCATCCAGGGTAAAGTCCTAGAAACCGCAAAAATGTTGCGGATCGAAAAATTCCTCAAGCGTCACCCGCTGGAATTGTCCGGCGGTCAGCAGCAACGCACGGCGATGGCCCGGGCGCTGGTGAAGGATGCCGAGCTGATCCTGTTCGATGAGCCGCTGGTGAACCTGGACTACAAGCTGCGCGAAGAGCTGCGCCAGGAAATGCGCGAACTGTTCCAGGCCCGCCACACCATCGCTGTCTACGCCACCACCGAACCCAACGAAGCGTTGGCCTTGGGCGGTACCACGACGATTCTTCACGAAGGCCGGGTGATCCAGAGTGGTAAATCTTCTTCGGTCTATCACCAGCCACAAACGGTGCTGGCGGCCGAATTGTTTTCCGAACCACCGATCAACCTCATGCCCGGACGGATCGCCGGCAATGAAGTCAGCTTCGCCAATTTCGTCCACTTTCCGCTGAACGTCGACCTGCGCCCGGTGGGTGAGGGCGAGTTCCGATTCGGCGTGCGCCCCAGCCATATCTCCCTGGTGCCCAGCAATGACGACGACCTCGAACTGGCCGTGACCGTCGAGGTGGCCGAGATCAGCGGCTCGGAAACGTTCCTGCATGTGCGCAACGAACACTTCCTGCTGGTGCTGCATTTGCCGGGCGTGCATGAATACGACGTTGACGCGCCGATCCGCATCTACATCCCGACCCATAAACTGTTTGTCTTCGACGCCCAGGGCAAGCTGGTCCAAGCCCCGGGCCAGCGTATTGCGAGGGTTGCCTGATGGCCGAAATTCGTTTGCAGAACCTCGCCCACAGCTACACCAGCACCCCGGTGGGCCCCGAGGACTACGCGATCCGCGAGATGAACCACATCTGGGAGCAGGGCGGCGCCTACGCGTTGCTCGGGCCTTCGGGCTGCGGCAAGTCGACGTTGCTCAACATCATTTCCGGCTTGCTCAGCCCGTCTGAAGGGCAGGTGATGTTTGACAGCAAGGTCGTCAACGAGCTGACCCCGGAGCGCCGCAACATCGCCCAGGTGTTCCAGTTCCCGGTGGTGTACGACACCATGACGGTGTTCGACAACCTGGCCTTCCCGCTGCGCAACCAGGGCATGGCCGAGGCGCGAATCCACACCAAGGTGCAGGAAATCGCCGAGGTCCTCGACCTGCAGAATCTGTTGGATAAAAAGGCTCGCAACCTCACCGCCGACGAAAAACAGAAAGTTTCCATGGGCCGCGGGCTGGTGCGCGACGATGTGTCGGCGATCCTGTTCGACGAACCGCTGACGGTGATCGACCCGCACCTGAAATGGAAGCTGCGGCGCAAGCTCAAGCAGATTCACGAGCAGTTCAACATCACCATGGTCTACGTCACCCATGACCAGTTGGAAGCCTCGACATTCGCCGACAAGATCGCGGTGATGTACGGCGGCCAGATCGTGCAGTTCGGCACGCCACGGGACTTGTTCGAGCGGCCGAGCCACACCTTCGTCGGCTACTTCATCGGCAGCCCCGGTATGAACCTGATCGAGGTCTCGGCCCAGCCCGGTGGCGTCGGCTTCGGATCGACCCACTTGCCGCTGTCCGACACCTTGCAGCGGCGCGTCGCCGAAGCGCAAGGCAAAAGCCTGAAGGTCGGCATTCGTCCCGAGTTCGTGCATGTCTGGGATGGCCCTTACGACGACGCGATGCGCGCGGATGTCGTGCATGTCGAAGACCTGGGTACCTACAAGATCCTGACCCTCAACCTCGACGGTGCGCCGCTGAAAGTGCGCCTGGCCGAAGACAAGCCGGTGCCGGAAGGTACGGCGTACATCAGTTTCCCGGCGCAATGGCTGATGGTCTATGCCGATGAGTATTTGCTGGAACCGTTGAGCGAGGTGCAGCCATGAACAAGGTGCAGAACAACAAGGCCTGGTGGCTAGTGCTGCCGGTATTCCTGCTCGTGGCCTTCAGCGCCGTGATCCCGATGATGACGGTGGTCAACTATTCGGTGCAGGACATTTTCGACCAGTCCAGCCGTTACTTCGTCGGCGCCGACTGGTACAAGCAGGTGCTGCTCGATCCCCGTTTGCACGATTCACTGTTGCGCCAGTTCATCTACTCGGCGTGCGTGCTGCTGATTGAAATTCCCCTGGGCATCGCCATCGCCCTGACCATGCCGACCAAGGGCAAATGGTCGTCCCTGGTGCTGATCATCCTGGCGATTCCGTTGCTGATCCCGTGGAACGTGGTCGGCACCATCTGGCAAATTTTCGGCCGCGCCGACATCGGTTTGCTCGGTTCGACGCTCAACGGCCTGGGAATCAACTACAACTACGCGGCCAACACCATGGATGCCTGGGTCACTGTATTGGTGATGGACGTCTGGCACTGGACGTCGCTGGTGGCGCTGCTGTGTTATTCGGGGCTGCGAGCGATTCCCGACGTCTATTATCAAGCGGCGCGGATCGACCGAGCATCGAACTGGGCCGTGTTCCGGCACATCCAGTTGCCGAAGATGAAGAGTGTGCTGCTGATCGCCGTGATGCTGCGCTTCATGGACAGCTTCATGATCTACACCGAGCCGTTCGTACTCACCGGCGGCGGGCCGGGCAACGCCACCACGTTCCTCAGCCAGACCTTGACGCAGATGGCTATCGGTCAATTCGACCTGGGCCCGGCGGCGGCGTTTTCCCTGGTGTATTTCCTGATCATTCTGTTGGTGTCCTGGCTGTTCTACACCGCCATGACGCACTCCGACGCCAACCGTTGAGGCCCGCACAATGAGCAAGAGAAAGCTGATACCCCTGCTGATCTACATCCTGTTCCTGCTGGTGCCCATCTACTGGCTGCTGAACATGTCGTTCAAGAGCAACACCGAGATCCTTGGCGGCCTGACCCTGTGGCCGCACGATTTCACCTTCCACAACTACAAGGTGATCTTCACCGACCCGAGCTGGTACACCGGTTATCTCAATTCGCTGTATTACGTCAGCCTGAACACGGTGATTTCCCTGGCGGTCGCGTTGCCGGCGGCCTATGCGTTTTCCCGTTATCGGTTCCTCGGTGACAAGCACCTGTTCTTCTGGCTGCTGACCAACCGCATGGCGCCACCGGCGGTGTTCCTGCTGCCGTTCTTCCAGCTGTATTCGTCCATTGGTCTGTTCGACACGCATATCGCCGTGGCCTTGGCCCATTGCCTGTTCAACGTGCCGCTGGCGGTGTGGATCCTCGAAGGGTTCATGTCCGGGGTGCCGAAAGAAATTGACGAGACCGCCTACATTGACGGCTACAGTTTCCCCAAGTTCTTCGCCAAGATCTTCGTCCCGTTGATTGGCTCCGGCATCGGCGTCACGGCGTTTTTCTGCTTCATGTTTTCCTGGGTCGAACTGCTGCTGGCACGCACGCTCACGTCGGTGAACGCCAAGCCGATCGCGGCGGTCATGACCCGTACCGTGTCGGCGTCGGGTATCGATTGGGGCGTGCTGGCGGCGGCGGGGGTGTTGACCATCCTGCCAGGCATGCTAGTGATCTGGTTCGTTCGCAACCACGTGGCCAAGGGCTTTGCCCTGGGCCGGGTCTGAGGAGTCGATGATGGAATGGATGAACTGGACCGTCCCGACGGCGGCGTTTTTTGGTGTCATCGCCTTGTTGTTGATAGGCATGACCTCGTGGGAATTGCGTTCGCCGAGCATCCCTCGGCGTGGTTTCCTGCCGATTGCCACCACCCGTGGCGATCGGTTGTTTATCGGTCTTCTCGGTAGCGCCTACCTGCATCTGCTGGTAATCGGCGCCACCGACTGGAGCATCTGGATAGCGTTCGCGTTGTCTTTGGTGTGGCTGTTGGCAGTGATGCGGTGGGGCTAATCGCGACCATTCGACGATCAGGCTCTTAAACCCAAACAGGAGGTCTCTATGTTCGATAAAAACAATAAGCTGCGACATAGCGTTTCATTGGCAGCCGCGCTGGCATTCAGCGGGCTGAGCGCTTCGGCCTGGGCCGACGCTTATGAAGACGCCGCTAAAAAATGGATCGGCAGTGAATTCAAGCCGTCGACGCTGACAGCCGAGCAGCAGCTCGAAGAGTTGAAATGGTTCATCAAGGCCGCTGAGCCGTTTCGCGGGATGAAAATCAACGTGGTGTCGGAAACCATCGCCACCCACGAATATGAATCCAAGGTGCTGGCCAAGGCCTTCAACGAAATCACCGGGATCCAGCTGACCCACGACCTGCTGCAAGAAGGCGACGTGGTGGAGAAGCTGCAGACCCAGATGCAGTCGGACAAGAACATCTATGACGGCTGGGTCAATGACTCGGACCTGATCGGCACGCATTTTCGCTACGGCAAGACCGAGTCGATCACCGACCTGATGGCCAACGAAGGCAAGAATTTCACTTCGCCGACCCTGGACCTCAAGGACTTCATCGGCATTTCCTTCACCACCGCGCCGGACGGCAAGGTCTATCAACTGCCCGACCAGCAGTTCGCCAACCTGTACTGGTTTCGCGCCGACTGGTTCGAGCGTGCGGACCTGAAGGCCAAGTTCAAGGAAAAGTACGGCTACGAGCTGGGTGTACCGGTGAACTGGTCGGCCTATGAAGACATCGCCAAGTTCTTCTCCGAAGACGTCAAGGAGATCGACGGCAAGCGCGTCTACGGTCACATGGACTACGGCAAGAAAGACCCGTCCCTGGGCTGGCGCTTCACCGATGCCTGGTTCTCCATGGCCGGCGGCGGCGACAAAGGCCTGCCCAACGGTTTGCCGGTGGATGAGTGGGGCATCCGTGTCGAGGACTGCCACCCGGTCGGTTCCAGCGTGACCCGTGGCGGCGACACCAACGGCCCCGCAGCCGTGTTCGCCACCACCAAATACGTGGACTGGATGAAGAAGTACGCGCCACCGGAAGCGGCGGGCATGACCTTCTCCGAATCCGGCCCGGTGCCGTCCCAAGGCAACATCGCCCAGCAGATTTTCTGGTACACCGCGTTCACCGCCGATATGACCAAGCCGGGCCTGCCGGTGGTGAACGCCGACGGCACGCCGAAATGGCGCATGGCGCCTTCGCCACGTGGTCCGTATTGGGAAGAGGGCATGAAGCTGGGGTATCAGGACGTGGGTTCGTGGACGTTCATGAAGTCCACGCCTGAGAAGCAGAAACTCGCGGCCTGGCTCTACGCGCAGTTCGTGACGTCCAAGACGGTTTCGTTGAAGAAGACCATCGTCGGCCTGACGCCGATTCGTGAGTCGGACATCAACTCCCAGGCGCTGACCGACCTGGCGCCGAAACTCGGCGGCTTGGTGGAGTTCTACCGCAGCCCGGCCCGCGTGCAATGGACCCCGACCGGGACCAACGTGCCGGATTATCCACGCCTCGCGCAGTTGTGGTGGAGCCACATCGCCGAAGCGGCCAGCGGCGAGAAGACTCCGCAACAAGCCCTCGACGGCTTGGCCAAGGACCAGGACGCGATCATGACTCGCCTGGAACGCTCCAAGGCCCAAGCCACCTGCGCACCTAAGATGAATCCTGAGCGCGACGCGCAATACTGGTTTGATCAACCGGGTGCTCCAAAGCCGAAGCTGGCGAACGAGAAGCCTAAAGGTGAAACGGTGAGCTACACCGAGCTGTTGAAATCTTGGGAGGCGGCGCGCAAGTAACCTTGTACCGGCAATAAAAAACGGCACCGAGAGGTGCCGTTTTTTTTACCCAGGATCTGAAGTAACCCAATCCCCTGTGGGAGCGAGCTTGCTCGCGATAGCGGTGGTTCAGTTTGCATCCATGTGAATGTGCCGCCGCCATCGCGAGCAAGCTCGCTCCCACAGGTGGTTGTGGATCAACCCGCTTTGTTCGGGCTGGCCTGGGAGTTTCCAGCCACCGATGAGGGGGTACTTTTCATCAACCCATCCAACGCCTGCCGATACGTCCTGCCCGCCAGGCTCATGCTGTTGTTGTGCGTGCCCCCTGGCACCAGCAACAAGCGTTTGGGCTCCCGAGCTGCGTTGAACAGTTGTTGGCTGAAACGCGGCGGTACGTAGTTGTCCGCGGCGCCATGAACAATCAGCAGCGGCATGTTGATCTCGCCGATCTTGTCGATGGAGTCGAACTTCTGCGACAGCAGCCAGCGAACCGGCAAGGATGTGTCGGCCATTGCGGTGGCGACATCGCCCAACGAGGTGAAGGTGGATTCGATCACCAGCCCTCGGGCCGGCACCGGGGTGCCGTTGCTTGCAGCCTCCTGGCCCAGTTCCGCCGCCAGGTCCACCGCCACGGCGCCACCCAGCGAGTGACCGTAGATCAGCCGCAGGGTCGGGTCCGGTTGCAGCTTTACGAGACGCTCCCAGGCGACTCGCGCGTCTTCGTAGACGCTGGCTTCCGACGGCAGGTCCCCCTGACTCTTGCCGAAGCCACGGTAATCGATCGCCAGCACCGAATAGCCCAGCGCCCTTAATTGCTGGATGCGAAACAATTGCCCGGTCAGGTTCCAGCGTACACCGTGCAAGTACAGGATGGCCGGTGCGTTCTTGCGTTCAGCCGGCCACCACCAGCCATGGATATTTTCCCCGGCCTTGAAATTCTTGGGCTTGAGATCGAATTCCTGCAAACCGCTGGGAAGGCCGCTGAACCAGCTCGCCGTTCCCGGCTCGATGCGAAACACCAGCTCGCGCTCCTTGTGCTGCAGCGCCGCGCAGCCCACTGGCAGGCCGACCACCATCGCGCTCATCAACGACCAGGCCAGCCAGCGCTGTTTGAAGCGAGAACATAAAAATGCGGGCATCGATGCGATTCGCTACTCGGACAGAAGCTGCTTTTTAGCAGATTCTCTGGATTGCGCGCAGGGATTTCGGACAGTTTGCCCGTGGTTTCGCTCTGCCTTTCCAGGGTACGTGCAACCCGATCGAACTCTCGCCGTTTCGCCCCACTCGAAAATTCGACAACCATCACATCGAGGACGACATCATGACGATCGAGCATTCCAAAGGGCAGACCCAACCTGGCAACAATGCACCGGCGAAAGACGCTTCCGGTGAGCCGGTGGATGTGGTCAAGCGCGATGTGCGCCAGCCGGATTCGGCAACTGACAAAGTGGACAAGACGATCACGCCCAAGTCGATCAAGAGCCATGAACAGGATGCCGAAAAACTTCAGGATAAGGTCGCCCAGGTGGAGAAAAAGCTCGACCGATAGACGACGCTGTCATTCGTCCGGAGCGCACTTTTCATGGCTGGAAAATACTTCACCCGTGTGCCTTACTCCTTGTTCCTGAGGGGGAGGGCAACGCGATGCGACGTAGAAGCGCACAGTATTGGCTTTGGGTGAACAGCCGGTTGCCAGGTCGCAACCACGAAGAAGTTCTTGGGGACGGCACGCAGGTCGAGGTCCAGGCACGGATCAACCAGCAGAGCATCACACAGGTTTTCGTTTGTGTTTACCGGCCGGATGGCTCCGTCTGGGTCGAGGAATTCCATGACCGCGCCTTGCGTGAACCGCTTCCCCAGGCGCTGGAATGGGGCCTGGATCGGGCGCGGGAAATCGTCGCCGGTACGGCAGGCTTCAAGGCACCTCACCGGATCCAGATGACCCTTGGGCCGTTGATCCAGGACGAATGCGCCCTGGCGCTCAGGCGCATGGACATGAGCGATGAAGAACGACACAGGCTCAAGGCCCGGGATGCATGGGTTGAATACCTGAATGCCAAGGCAGCGATGCTGGTGCTGATGCGTTCGGTCCGGGTCGACGCCATGGTGTGGGAGGCGCAAAGACGTCGGCTGCGTGAAGCCATCGATCGCCGTGCCTCGCTGGCGCGGGTGAGCCTGGGTCACTGACGTCGACGCAAGGCATGCAGCTATTGCTGTGGGAGCGGGCTTGCTCGCGAAGACGGTGTGTCAGTCAGTAAGAATGTTGACTGTCAGGACGCTTTCGCGAGCAAGCCCGCTCCCACAGGATTTGCGTTTAACTCGGTTCTGGTGGAGTCACTCCCACGTCAACCAGCACGAACCTGCGCCCATTCTCGCCATACCCCACCTTCGGCACCCCCGCCAGGCGCTGGTGCAGCACCTGGGTCAGTGAGTTGCCCGGTAGCAAACTGGCGTCACCGAAGTCGCCATCCAGTTCCAGTGGATGAACGATCACTTCCAGCGAACCGTGGCCCGGCGGCGCGGCGTGGTCAAGGTCCGCTGGTGTGCAGACGTAGTCGGCGGTCGCGCCGCACAGCCGGCGCAGGCGATGGTTGAACAACGTCTTGAAGATGCGCTTGGGCACGCTCAGGTTGGCCCCCAGGTTGCGCGCCAGCCGCACCGGTACGCCGTGTCGCGCGGCGAAGCGTGCCACCAGCTCTCCGACGGGCCAGATGTTATGCACGTGCTGATGCGAGTCCAGGTGGCTGGGGCGCAGGCCACGGTCCAGGCAATGTTGCCACTGGGCCTGGAGCTCTTCTTCCACCGCCGCCAGATCTCGCGATCCAAGACGCAGGCAGTACCGCGACAGGTTCAGGTCGAACTCGCCGGCGGCATTGCAAAACCTTTTCCGTGACCTGATCGCCTGACTCAGCGGCGGCCCATAACTCAGGTTGAAATGCAGGCCGACGCGCCCTTCAAGCAACGGGTGCCGGGACAGTTCGCACGCCTGGTCGAACCCCGGCATGTTGGCCATCGCCGTGGCGGAGCTGATCACGCCGGCCTCGAAGGCTCGCAGGATCAGGTCGTTCTCACTATGGCTGAGCCCGAAGTCGTCAGCGTTGACGATCACTTGGCGGGGCATTCGTATTCTCCTGGTGCTTGGTGGAAGACGCCGTCGTCGCGGCTGGTTTGGCCTTGCGCTTGCCGAGCCAGGGTTTCAGGCTCTTCCATAGCCGCAAGGCCAACCCCAGGAGCAAGCCATCGGGTTGCCAGGAGTAAAAACTCCAGCGCCACTGTTCAAGTTGTCCGGTCATGCGCTCGTGCAGTTGGTGGTTGGAGTTCTCCAGGCTGACCCGCGACGCATCGATCCACCGCCAGTTTTCGTCCAGCCCCCAGCGAATCCACTCTTCGAGCAATACCCGGCCGCTGCCCAGGTCGGCGTGTTGCGGCAGGAACGCCAGGTTGTAGTCATACAGCCGGCCCTGATCCAGCAGGCCGAGGCGATAGCTGATGCATTCGCCGTGCAGCTCCAGCATCACCACTCGCACCAGGCCCTGGGCGGCGAGGGCGGTGAGGGCGAGGTTCATCCATTGCCGGCGAAGGGGGGTGGCGAAGATGCCGACGCCTTCCTCGCCTTTCCAACTGGCGTCCTCGACATCGGCCAGGGCGCGCAACAATTGCCCCATGCTGATGGCGTCTGGCGTTATCCGACGGATCTCGGCACCACAAGCCGCGATTCGCTTGCGCGCTCGCCGCAGCTTGTAGCGTGGATCGCCAGAGATCTCCTGATGGTCGCTTTCAGTGATCAGGTGCACCGGAACCCGGCAACTGAGGCGCCGCTCTCCGGTGGAACTCAGCGCCATCCAGGCGCTGAGGACGCTTTGCTCCCCGACGGGCTCGATCACTTCATTGATTTGCAACAACGCGTGAGGCAAATGCTGACGGATCTGCATCAACGCCTGGCCCATGCTTTCGGCGTCCATGCGCGCCAGCAGGGCGATGCGGTCGGCCATTGGAAAACCCAAATGACGCAACACCCGGAACCGCAGCCCGCCGATACGTTCCAGTCCTGATATCAGGGGCAGGCAGAAGCACAAGGTCTGGTCCTGCCAGCCCAGCAGGATATGCAGTTGCTGCTCCGGCACCAGGGCGAATTCCGCCGCTTGCAGCCAGGCCAGGGTGTTGAACGGTGTGGCGTCGGCCACCTGCGTTCGCAGCTGTTCATAAGCTGTTGCAGGGAAATCCTCCGCGCCCAGGGAGCGACACCATTGGTACCGGATCGCCATGGAAGTCAGGCCGCTGCTGTCGAGGTAACCGGCTGGGCCGGTTTACGAAAGCCGTCCAGCACAGAACCGCGGTAAAGCGTGTCGCGAAAGAACCTCCAATGACCGAACAGGCGATACACGTGGGTGATCTTGCCGCGCTCCTGGAAGCCCATGCGGATATGCATCTTGATCGCCTGGACGTTTTGCAAATCGCAGACATCGACCATGGTGTGGCACCCCTGGTCCGCCATGACTTTCCACACTTCCAATTGCATGTCCGCCGAGATACTGGTTCCCCAGTATCGACGAATCGCCTCGCCACCGAACTGGAAGTACTCGCCAGGCTTGATCGGAAAGTTGCAACGATAGAAATGACGGTCGAAATAGTCCCGGGTACTGGCCCAGGCGAAGCCCACGGTATCGCCCTGATCATCCAGGTACATCAAGCCTGTATAGCCTTCGGCCGCCAACTCGCGCATGGTTTCGACGCGGTCGCCGAAGTGCCGGGCAAATGCGTCGGCGTTGGCGATTGTGATGAATTCCAGGCGCATTGGTGGGTAGGGCTTGAGGTTGTGTGGGGGGAGCGGGGTGCGTATATCGTGCTCCAGCCACACCAGTCGGGTATGGGAAAATACGTAGCGTCTGCATAGCTGTTTTAGGACGGCGCGCAGACCTTTTTTCTGGATGTGATCACGCAATGTTTGCAGAGCGTTCATGGTGCCTCCTGACGGGTGGCGGGTTGGGGTGAAAGCGGAGCTGTCCAACCGAGGGCGAACACGGTTTCCCCTGGCAGGAGAAAGCCGACCTGGCCGGCCTTGCAATCAAACGGAACGTTTTGGCTGCGGTTGTCCGGGCCGAAATACAGGAGGCTCATGCCTGGCTGGGGGCAGGCCGTGCCGTCGAGGCTGACCTGATGGGCTCGGGTGCTTTTGTTCACGCCCAGCAGGTTGCGTTGCTTGCCGGTGGCCATGGCCAGTACGTCGACTTCAAACGCGTCGTTGTCCAGGCGCAGCACCTGGTCGAGCCAATGCTGCTGGATGAACTGCTGGGCCAGGCCTACGGGCTTGAGTTCGAAGCGCTCATTGTCCAGCACCCGCACCATGCCTTTGGGGTATTCAGGTTCGTCGGCGAGCATGAACCAGTTGAGCATGTCGAGCCATCCATCCGCGGAGGCGTTGATCGCCACCGAGGTCCACCACAAGGCCGCGTAGTGGGTCTCCTGATCGTAAGGGCTCAGGCTCGAGCCGCTGGACATGTTGGTCTGGTCCAATAGCAAAGCCTTGCGGGGCCGGCCCTGGCTGTCCAGTCCCACCAGGTTGGCGGCTTGGCGGACGCTGTCGCGATAGACCCGGGTTGCCAGCAGGTCGCGGATCATCCATTCATGCCAGGCCAGGGCGTCGATCTGATCGTCGGACGTCGCGAGCAGGCGCCGTGCCCAGTCGATCCCGCGCTTGTCAGCTGCATTGTCGGTAAAGGGGCCATTGGTGAACCGGGAGCTGGCGGGTATGGCGATGCGGACACCGGCGCGTGCGTTGGCGGGATCGGCGCGGACCTGGGCAGCCATGCTTTGGAACACTTGCTGGAAACTGGCGAAGTCCGGGTAGTTCAGGTTTGGCTCGTCGGCAAAACTGAGGTAGTGGACGCCGTTGTCGTCCGAGGCTCGGGTCGACATGAGCCAGGCTTGCAAGCCGCTGAGACTGGTCCGGTCGGCCTGCAGATCCGCCCGGCGCTGACTGGCGGCCAACAGGGTAATGTCTTGGCTGATGCCGAAGCGCCCCCGGTACAAGCGTCGGAAAGCATCTTCGTGATTGACCTTGGCCGCCATGACGTCGACGAAGCTGTAGAGGGTTGCCGCCTGGGGTTTGAGCGCATCGAGCACCGCGTAGCTGGAGGGCGGCAGTAATTCATAGGGCATATAAATGCCCAATTTGGGGGTCGTGCCGAGCGCCTCGTCGTGCAGCGTCAGGTGGGTCTGCCCCGGATCCTGGCGCACGGGTTGCAAGTGCGCCGGGTCTTGGGCGAACAGGTTGGCGGTGCCGTCCAACCAGAACGCGACCTTGCCGTTGCCTTGCAGGTGCACGCGCCAGATTTGGTCCGCGTCCGCCACCGGGAGGGCCACCTGATCGAATTGCCAATAGGCCCGCTGTGGCTTGAGATTCAGTTGCAGCTGCTTGCCGTCCGCAACCCGCCGGGCTTGCAACGCACGTACGCCGCCGTGGAACTTGCCCGCCAGCACCGCCTGTTCGCCCGCTGCCACTTTGAAATACAGCTCGTCGCCATCGTGGGCTTCAGCACTGAAATGCACCTTGGCCGGGGCGAACAACGCACGGATGCGCGCGTCGTGTTCGACGCTATAGCGCCGGAAACTGTAGCCGGGAATTTCCAGTCGGTAACTGGTGGCGCCCGGCAGCAGCGGCCATTGCTGTTCGCCACGGGTCTGATCCGCCTTGACCAGGCGCTCTCCCGCCAATCGCCCATGGCCGTCGAGCAGATACAGATGTTCGGCATTGGCCTCGGCTTGCCAGGCGGGCACCCAGCGGACGGTGACGGTGTCCGGGCGGTCGGTTTGCAGATACAGGCTGCCGTCACGGATGCCGGTCCATTGCATGGACGCGGCCTGGGCCGAGCAAGCCAATACCAGAAGACATAGACCCGCCGCGATTCTCCTCTGTGGGAGCGAGCCTGCTCGCGAAGAGGCCGTCACCTTCAACATCACCGCAAACTGACCCACCGCTTTCGCGAGCAAGCTCGCTCCCACAGTGGACCTGCGGTGAATGCGGATGCCATGTCCAACACCGGACCCTTGTGGGAGCGAGCCTGCTCGCGAAGAGGCCGTCACCTTCAACATCACCGCAAACTGACCCACCGCTTTCGCGAGCAGGCTCGCTCCCACAGTAGATCTTCGGTGGATGCAGATGCCATGTCCGCCACCGGACCCTGTGGGAGCGAGCTTGCTCGCGATGGCGATTTTGCTGGACAAGGTATTCACGCAGATTTTCCCAACAGCATCTGACGCATCGGCAGCAGATCGCTGGGCAGGATAATCAGCGTCTGCCACGGCGACACGCCGCTGAGGCGGCAATACATGGCGAGCATCGGCAGGGTCACGCCCAGGTAGGCAATTGAAGAAGCGGCGGCAGCGCCGACGATGCCGTAGCGCGGGATCAGGATCACGTTCAGCGCCAGGTTCAACAGCGCCCCCCCGCCCATCATCAGCGAAACAGCGCCGGGGCGGTTCTTGCCCAGCAGGTCAAGGCGCAGGATGCTCGCGTAGCACAACCCGAACACCCCTGGCAGCAGCGCCAGCAGGGCAGGGTACGCCGGTTGATAGGCGCTGCCGAACAGGGTGACGATCAGCCATTCGCCGACCAGTGCCATGCCCAGGCAGGCGCCCAGCATGGCCGTGGCGGTCAGGCGCAAGGCCAACGGGGTCAGGCGCTTCATATCGGTGTCTTGCTGCAGGAGCCTTTTCATCAGCGGCGTGGTGACCGCTTCCGGGACGATATGCAGCAGTTCCGCGGCGGCGCTGGCCATGGCGTAGTGTCCCAGCGCCGTGCTGCCCAGCAGTGCGCCGATGAACAGGTAGTCCGAGCGCATCATCAATTGCTGGAACAGGATATCCGGGTGACTGCGGACACCGTAATGCAACAGTTCGTTCTGGCCGGTGCGGTCCCAGCGCAGGGTGATCGAATGATCGCGACGCAACCACATCCAACCTGCCAGCACCACCAGGCTCAGGCCCGCCAGCCAGCTGATCAGCGCTGCTTCCAGCGCCGTGTCTTTCCATATCCAGAACAGCGCCACGAAGAGCAACAGCGGCACCAGGGATTCCATCAGCCGCAAGGCGTTGAACGCGCCAACGCCGCCGGAGGCGTTGTGCAGCGTCAGTAGGCCGCTCTTGAGTACCGCAAGCGGTACGGCCAGCAACAGCAGCCAGGCCAGCAGCCCCAGTTGCACGGCGATGTCCAGTTCGGCGCCGAATTCACGTACCAGCGCCACCACCAGCAACGTCAGCAGTCCCGCCAGGAGGCAACCGAAGACCAACACATGGCTGAGCAGCAGGCTCATCGAGCGGTGCTGCGCCGCCTGATAACCCACGGCGGAATTCAGCCCGCCACTGGTGATGGCGCTGATCAAGTCCGGCAGGGTGCTGAGCAGCGCCAACAGCCCGCGTTCGCTGGGCCCCAGGATCCGTGCCAGCAAGACGTTGCGCAACAGGCGCAGGCAGAGCATCGCCAGGCTTGTGCCCATGCTCAACACCAGGAGCTTGAGGTAACGTGCGCGGTTCATGAGCGGGCTCCTCGACGAATGCGCCAAGCCAACAATTCCGGGTGGCAGGCGTTGCGTTGGCTGACGCCGAAACGCGGCAGGTTCAGCGGGTCGCCGTCATGGCGATACAGTCCGGCCTGGGTGCCCAGCGCGAACGGAAAACCGTGGGCCGCCACATGCTCGCGCACACGGGCGTCGTTGTCCCCGTTGGGGTAGCAATACACCGGCAAGGGCTGGGCGCAGCCATTCTCCAGGGCGGTCCAGCTGCGGGTCAGTTCCTCGTGCAGGCGCTGGTCGTCCAGGCCCGTCAGAATCGCGTGGCTGGCGCCATGGGGGCCGAAGCGCACCAGGCCGGAATCTTCGAGCATGCGCACCTGGGTCCAGTCCAGCGCCTGGGGTTGGGCACCGTGCGGACAGGCTTCGGTGAGGTCGCTCAAGGTGCGCGCATCGAGGGTCTTGAGGCTTTGCAGATAGTGCAGTAGCGCCAGGCTGCGGCGCTCGTCGTCGATATCATCGAGCAGCACCGGCAACGGCCGGCCGGCGTGCTGCAAATGCTCGATCAGCGAATGCCGTGCTACCTGCCCATGGCTGCCCCACAGGGTTTCGCCGATGCTTTCCCACCAGAAGTGCTGGCGGCTGCCGACGAAATCGGTGGACAGGAAAATGCTCGCAGGCACTTGGTATTGGCGCAGCAGGGGAAAGGCGTTCATGGCATTGTCGCGCCAGCCATCGTCGAACGTCAGGGCCACCCGGGGACGGTTTGGAACGCTTTCAGGGTCGGCCAGCAGCAATGTCATCAGGGGCACGCATTCAAAATGCCGTTGCAGCCAGATCAGCAAATGTTCGAATGCATCGGGCCCCACGCACAGCTCGTTGCGATGGGGCAGTTCGGCGGCGCGGTCGTTGTTCAGCACCCGGTGCAGCATCAGGATGACGCCGGCGCCACGCAACGGATGGCGACCCAGGGACGTGTTCAGGTACAGCCAGCCGCCGGTGCGCTTGAAAACGTATTTGATCGACATCGGCCATCTCCTTAACGATTCTGCTCGGGATTCCATTGGCTGTAGCGCTGGCCTCGCAGGAACTGCCAGAGCCCGATGCTCATGCCCGCCAGCGTCACCAGCACGAACGCCGCCAGGCGAAAGGGCCGGGGCAAACGGTGGCCGGCGTCCAGCAACCCGATCAGTGCCATGGCGTAGCCGAGCAACTGCGCCACCAGGCTCAGGCGATAGAACGGATGGTCGTTCCACAGCCAGGCGTTGCTCAACAACAAGGGCAGCAGCAGCACCGGCGCCAGGCGGCGGATCAATTTGTGGCTGATCAACCCGATGGCATAGAGCCCATGACGCAGCGGGTTGAGCAGTTCCCGACGCTGGGCGAGGCTCTGCAACCCGCCGACGGTGACCCGCTGGCGACGACGAAACTGCTTGCCGGCTTCGTCCACGCCCTGGTCGGTCACCCGGGCCTTCGGTGCATAAACGATCGATTTGCCGGCTGCCGGCGCGCAGGTGCTGAGGAAAAAGTCATCGTTGACTTGCGCCGGTATCGGCTGGAACAGTGCCCGGCGCAGCGCCAATAACGCGCCGTCGGCCGAGACCATGCAGCCTGTGCGGCTTTCCACCCGGCGCAACCAGCCTTCATAGTGCCGATAAAGGCTGTCGCCCAGGCTCAGGCCTTTGCCCGGCACGGGGATGTCCATGTGCCCGGCGCAGGCGCCAACTTCCGGATCGCCCAGCGGCGCCAGCAAGTGGCCGAGCGTGTCCGGGGCCCATTGATTGTCCGCGTCGGTGAACACCAGGATCTCGCCATAGCTATGGGCCACGCCGGTATTGAGGGCGGCGGCCTTGCCCTGGCGTGGCAGGTCGAGCACGGTGATGCGCGAGTCGCCGATTCTGCGCGCGCAGGCCACGGTGTCGTCGGTGGAACCGTCGCTGGCGAGAATGATCCGCAGCGAATGCGCCCGATAATCTTGGGCCAGCAAGGTGCGCAACTTTTCTTCGATGTGCCGCGCCTCGTTGTGGGCGGCGATGACGATACTGACATCCATCGGCAAGGGTTTGCCGTAGCGCCGTACCGGAAAAAAAGGCGTCAGTAGGGTTAACAGCACGGGGTAGCCGAGGTAGGCGTACACCGGCAGCAACAGGCAAGACCAATAAATGAATTCAGCCACGGGCAGGTCTCCTGGCATTCCATTGAAAAAGATTGAGCAGCAACGCGGCGCCAGTCAGGTGCAAGCGCACCTCGTGCAAGGCCCACAATTGCAACGTCAAGCGCGGCGCGCGGTGGCTCTGGCGCAGGCTGAGAAACAAGGCCGGCAACGTGGCGATCAATAACAGCATCAAGGCCGGGCGCGCCTGGCCTTGGAGCAGGGCGACCAGTGCCAGGAAATCCAGGCCCCAGATGCCCACCGACAGCGCAGGAAAACGCAACAGGCGCAGGCTCGGCCCGTGACTGCGCAACAACTGCCAGTGACTGCCCTGGCGCCACAGTTCCTTGCTCATCCACTCGCGCCAACTGCCTTCGTAACCCCAGTGCAAGGCCAGGCTTTCAGTGACCAGCAGCAACTGCGCACCGGCTTCGCGCAAGCGCAGGGAAAAATCCTTGTCTTCACCGGTGCGCAGGGTTTCGTCGAAACCGCCGACCTGGTCGAACCAGGTGCGGCGCATCAGCAGGTTGGCGCTGGGCAGCCACTGCACCCGGCGCAAGGGGCGCGATCCCGGGCGCTGGCTGCGGCGCTGCCACGCTTGGGCGAACCAAGGCGCTTGCGCGGGCGTGTCCAGGTCAAGCCCCAGCACATCACCTTGGCGGCCTTCCATTTCAACCAACAACTTGAGCCAGTCGGCCGGCATTTCCATGTCGGCATCGATGAACGCCAGCCATTCACCGCTGGCGACCGCCGCGCCGCGGTTGCGCAGGGCGCCGATGTGCACGCCAGGCACGATCAGCACACGTGCGCCCAGTTCGTTGGCGATGCGCGGGCCGTGATCGTCCGAGCCGTTGTCGACCACGATCAGCTCGCATTCCAGTTGCGCCTGGCGAGCCGCTTCCTGCGCGGCCAGCAACGTACGGCCGATGTGGCGGGCCTCGTTGTACATCGGGATGACGACGCTTACGCGGCTCATGAACGGGCCTCCTGCGGCTCGACCTGTTCGGCGTGGTAGCGCAGCACACTGGTCAAGGCGAGCATGATCCACAGCAACTTGTGGTTCTGCGCGCTGAGGAACATCAGGAACAATGCCAGCGACAGGAAACTCATGCCCAGGTGCGTCAACAGGTCCGCCTGGGCCCAGTCCCGACGCTGGAGCCAGAGTTGGCGCGCGCGCACCAGGTTGTAGAGGCCCAGCCCAATCATGCCGACAAACATCAAGCCGGCCGGCACGCCGACTTCGCTGAAGATCTCCAGATAGGTGTTATGGGCCTGGCGGTACAGATCCCCCCGTTTGCGATTGGCCGAGAACGCCTTCGCGTAACCGGTGGGGGCGTAGTGCTCTGGAAACGTTCCCGGGCCGGAACCGAGTATCGGCTTCTCCCGGATCATCTGGCTGCCCACCAAGATGTACGAGGCGCGGCGTCCCAAGGATCCGTCCTGGTAGGCGTTGGCGCCGGAACTGAGAATGCTCAATGACTGGATGCGTGCCACGTAGCCAGCCGGCATCACGGCGATTGTCGCTGGAACAGCCAGCGCCAGGCCGAGCATCGCGAACCCCAGGTGCCGGGGACGTATGCGTGGCAGCTGCGCCCTGTAGTGATACAACCCGATCACCAGGCTGAGCAGCAACACGACCAGGCCTGAGCGTGATTCGGTCTTGGTCATGCCGCCCAACAACAGGATGAAACCGCCACCCCAGAACAAGCGTTGCAGCAAGTTCTGGCTGCGAATGGTCAACCACAATGCCAGCGGCACGGTAAACGCAATCAACAGGGCAAAGGCGTTCGGGTCCTCCAACAGACCCGAGGCGCGGCCCTGATCCTGGTATTTGGCTGAAAACATCGCGAGCACGCAGGCCGTGGCGACGCTCACGGTCATCAGTCGGGCGAACATATCCAGGTTCAGCTCGCGGCCAATCAGCAACGTGATCACGAACAGAATCAGCCCTACCGAGAGTTCACGCAGCTGTGTCAGGGACAGGTCCATGTTTTCCGAGATCAACAGGCTCAGGCCATACAGGGCCATGAAGCCGAGCAGCGGCTTCCAGATATTGCTGCGCAAGCGCGTCGCAGGAATCTGGTGCAAGGCCAACTGCAGCATCAGGATCAGGATCAGCGCCACACCGAAGAATTTGCTGCCGGAAAACGCGTTGTCCTTGAACAGGCCTTCGAACGGGAGCAGCGCGGCAATGCCCAGCAAACCCCAAGTGGGCTTGCGGTACAGCATGGCAACGCCCACGAGCCCAAGCACCGCACCCGGTGCGAGAAACGGATAAGGACTGGCCAGCAATGCCAGGCACACCAGCCCCAGCAGACTGACGATCGAGAGCGGGACGATCATGGCCGAGCCTCCCGTGCCGTGCGGATATAAAGTTGTGACCAGCGTTCGGCCAGCGTGCGCAGGTCATAGCGGTCGCTTTGGGTACGGCGCGCGTTGTCGGCGAGGATTCGCGCCAGGGGCGGTTCGCTGTACAGCGTTTCGATCTGGCGTGCCAGCTCCTCGCTATCGGCCGGCGTGGCGAGCAGGCCGTTGTGACGGTCCTGCAGGATATCGGGAATACCGCCGACGCCGAACGCCACCACCGGCACGCCGGCCTGCATGGCTTCGAGCAGGATCATCGGCGTGCCTTCGGTGCGCGAGCTGATTACCAGCGCATCGAGGCGGCTCCACCAGTCGTCCATGTCGGTCTGATAGCCGGGCAACTCGATGCGCGTTGGCAGCCCGGCATCGGCGATGCGTTTGAGCAACGGCTGGCGTTCCGGGCCATCGCCGAGCATCACCGCGTGCAGCGAAGCATGGCGCTGGCACAGCGGGATCATGGCGTCGAGGAACAGGTCCGGACCTTTTTCGCTGCTCAAGCGGCCGACGTAGCCGACCCGCCAGCGTTGCCTGTCGTCGCGATGGGGCAGCGGCGTCGTGGCGGCTGGCAAACCGTTGGGAATCACGTCGAGCTTGTCCGCGTTAACGCTGGCCCGGCGGTGCAGCGCGGCGATGCTTTCGGCCACGCAAACCACACGCTTGACCGGCGCGGTGCGGCACAGTTGCAGGCTCAGCCACGTATAGAACCGCTGCTTGGGACTGCGTGGCGTGAAGCCGTGCTGGGTGATCACCAGCGGCAGGCGCAGCATCGTTGCCGCTGCCCAGCCGAACAACAGGCCCTTGAAGTTGTGCGTATTGATCAGCGGTCGCTCGTCGCGCCGGTGCCGCAAATGCTGCAAGAGCTCGGCCCAATTGGCGCAATGGCAGCAATCGACCCCGGCCTGGCGGAACCGCGTGATCAACGTCGGCGGCGCCGCCAGGAACACCACTTGATGCTGGCCGGGCGTCGCCAGGCAATGATCGAGCAACATCCGCTCGGCCCCATAGAAGCCCCCGCTGTCGAGCAGATGAATGATCGACAGGGGGCTGTCTTGGCGGGACGGGCCGAACGGCGCGTTCAATTTCTCACCCAATGGACAAGGCTGGGCACGCTCCAGTTGCGGTGCGGGTTGATCTGTTCGGGCGATTGCTCGTTGATCACCAGCAGCACCGGCAGATCCAATTGGTGGCTGATTTGCGCAGGGTGCTTGAAGCGATGGTCGAAGAACTCACGCACATAGACCAGGGCGATCGCCAGCAGCAGGCCGCTGAACAGGCCGAAGGCGATGATCAGCACCGGCTTGGGAAACGCTGCGGCGGTCGGTTCGAACGGCGGGCTCAGGACCCGGGCATTGGACAGGTCGTTGTCCAGTGAACGGGCGGAACTGGCTTCGGCGAAGCGTTGGGCATAGGTGGAGAACGCCGCGTGGAGCGCGTTGATCTCGGTGTCCATTTGCCGCAGTTTGCTCTGGGTTTCCTGCAACTGGTGGATGCGGTCCTTGAAGGCGGCGATGCGTTCGACTTTCTGATTGATCACCGAGCTGACCACCGCCAGGTCGGTGGTGCGTTCCTGGATGCGGTTATTCACCACTTTCAGGAATTGCTGGCGGGTACGCATGATCTGCTCGCGCGCCAGCAACATCGGTTCGCTGCTGGGCTGGAAAATCGCCAGGTCGTTCATGTAGCGGCTGACCTGGCTGGTCAATTGCTCACCCAATTGCCTGATTTCCCTGTCCTCGAAGGCGATGTTGTCCACGGTGGTGGTGAAGGTGAAGGGGAAGGTGTAGTCGTTGAACCGCGAGCTGTTCGCCGCCGCCAGGCTGGTCTTGAGGTAATCGAGCCAACGTTGGCTTTGCAGCAGGCGATCCTGGTACAGGTTCAGGGCCTGCTCTTCGGTGTTGATCGCATTCAAGCGGAACGTGATTTCTTCCTTGGGATCGGAAGAACCAACGCCCTCGAGCAGCGTCAGCCGGTTGCCTTCCAAACCGTCAAGGCGCGTCTGGTACTGGACTTTCTTCTGCTCGTAGAACGTCTGGGGCAACTCGATCGACTGCAAGTCCTGGCGGCCGGTGAGGTAGTTCTGCAGCAGTTGCCCCACGAACCGGGTGCCCTGGGCCGGATCACCGAAGCTGTAGACAATGGAGATCACGTTGGAACCGGGCAGGGTCTCGATCTTCAGGTTTTCGATCGCCTCGTCGGTCAGCGTGTCGAGCACCGTGTCGCGCACGGGGTCGACTTCAAGCCCCAGGCCGTCACGCACCGGGTTGATGACGTATTCGCGCAGCGGCTGGGTGATGTAGCGCTTGAACGGTTCGCTCACCCATTTGTTGAGGACGCCCGGGCTTGGGGTGTATTCCCCCTGGTCGCGCAGGGCCTTGATGGTTTCGCGAATCAACGCTGGCGAGCGCAGGATGTTGCTCTCGGTTTCCATGTCCGCCAGGGATGGCGGAACGAACGTCGCGTTTTCCTGGTTCAGCGAAGTCGTGGCATCGCCTTGGGAGAGTTTTTTCGACTGGACGATCACCTGGGCGGTTATGTCGAAGCTCTGCTTGAGCATCAACGGCAGCACCAGGGCGATCACGGCGAAAATCAGGAAGACGCGCTTCACCCACTGCTTGTTGGCAAAGAAGATCCTGAAGAACTCGTGCAGGTAGTTTTCCTTGGGATTCATGATCATTCACCCGGGTCAGTTGCCGTTGCTATTGTTGTCGAGGTCATAACCGAAGCTGACGCCAACGCCCTGGAACAGCACCACGTCGGCCAGTTGCCGGGCCATTTCACCGGCTTTGGCCAGGCCGGTCTTGGGTACGAAGAGCATGTCTTCCGGTTGCAGGTAGGCGATCTGCGACGCATCGCCGCTCAGGGCTTTTTCCACGTCGTAATGACGGGTTTCGACCTGGTTGCCGTTGCGGCGCATGATCACCACCGAGTCGAGCCGGGCCTTGACGTTGGTGCCGCGGGCCAGGGTCAGCGCCTCGAGGACCGAGATGGGCCGGCGGATCGGGTAGGAACCGGGTTGGGCCACTTCGCCCAGCACATAGATCTCGTTGCCGGCGGTGGACTTGAGCAGCACGTCGACGGTCATGTGGCCTGGCAACTGGGCGTAGCGCTCGTTGAGGAAGGTCTCCAGCTGGGTAACGGTCATGCCTTGCAACGGCACGGAACCGATTTCCGGGAAGGCGGCGTAGCCATCCCGGCCCACGATGATCTCCCGGCTCATGCCCGTGGCCGGGTGGATCAAGGTGTTGCGCAAGTTCGCCTCACCGGACATCGGGCTGGTCACCAGGACGCTCAATTGGTTGCGGTTGGGTTGGAACAGCATCTTCTGGTTGTAGGCACGCTGCACTTCCAGGCGTGCCTCGTCGGTGGTCAGGCCGGCGACTTTCACCGAGGTGTTGGCGCCCGGCAGTTCGATAGTGCCGTCGGGCATCACCTGTTGCGTGCCGTTGAGCTGGCTGGCAGCGGTGAAGTTCAGGGCAACCTGGTCGCCCGGCTGCACGCGATAAGCCTGGGACGAGGTCGTGTCGATGTGAAAAATCACATCCAGCACGTCCTGCGGCCGCAGCGTCTGTTCGACCCGGGGCATGTCGGTGGCCTGGGCATTGGCCGGCGCGGCCGTGAGGATCTGCACCGGCATCGTCGTGTTTTCGTTGTGGCTGGAGCAACCGGCAAGCGGCAGCAACAGCAGGACAAGCATTCTGGCGTTCATCTCGTCATCCTTTTGCAGGCTTAAAGGTTGTTGTAGAGCCACTTCGGCATGTAGTACTTGCGGCGGTTGAACACGCTGCCGACGACCTTCGCGCCGGCCTGGACCAAGCGCTGCCGCGCGGCCTGGGCGACTTCCCAGCGGGTGTCCTCGCCGCGTACCACCAGCACCACGCCGTCCACCTGGGTACTCATGACCAGGGTGTCGGTGGCCGAGTACACCGCGTCGGCGTCGATCACCACGAAGCGGTATTGCGTCGCCAGTTGCCGGAACAACGGACGCAGTCGCTCGGGACTCAGGCGTTCGGCGTTGTGCCCGAGACGACCGTTGGGCAGCACGTCGAAGGGCAGGCTGGAAATCTGCACCACACAGTCTTGCAGCAGGGGCGGGGCGAGGCTGTTGAACAGCAGGTCGCTGAAACCGCGCTCTTTTTGCAACGACAGTTGTTGGCTGAGGTTATGCGGCGACTGGCTTGCGTCCACCAGCAGCACGCGACCGTTGCTCATCTGCGCCAGCTGGGCAGCCAGCGCCATCGCGCTGGTGCTCGTGCCGGTGCCGGTGTTGGCGGCCGTCAGTAGAAGGATCCGCAGATCCGGGTCGAGCACGGTCGAGGTCAGGTTGGTCTCGCTCGGGCTGGCTATGGTCAGGATATTCGTCGAACCGTCCATTTAACTCGCTCCGTGGCCGCTGAAAACTTTGAAGGGGGTGATCATCAGGATCTTCAAATCCAACAGCAGGCTCTGCTCGGCGATGTAGCTGAGGTCCAGTTCCACGCGCTGGTCGAAGTCGATATTGCTGCGCCCGGAGATCTGCCACAGGCCGGTGAGGCCGGGGTAGATGCTCAGGCGCACAAGATGGTTGTCCTTGTAGCGATAGGCGTTGAACGAGGTGGGCCGGGGGCCGACCAGGCGCATGTCGCCGGTCACTACGTTGATCAGGTTGGGCAGTTCGTCGAGGCTGCTGCGTCGCAGGAACCGGCCGATGGGGGTGATGCGCGGATCGTTGTCGATCTTGAAGTCGATGGCATCGGCGCCGTGCTTGTTCAGGTGGCGCAACGACTCTTTCAGGGCTTCGGCGTCGGCGACCATGGTGCGGAATTTGTACATGCCAAACACGCGACCGCGATAACCGGTGCGTTTTTGCACGAACAGCACCGGGCCAGGGCTGGAAAACTTGACCAGCAATGCCAGGCCCAGCAGAACCGGGGCGAGCAGCACCAGGATCGCCAGTGCGCCGAGGCAGGCCACCACCCGATTGGTCCGCGAGACCGTCCAGGGCCGACCGCCGTCGCGACCGGTCAACCAGCCGCGACCTTGGCGGTGAATCGCCGCGTCCAGGCGTCGGCGGTGCTCGGGGTCGACACGTTTGTCGCGTCCGAAGGCGCTGATCGGGATGCCTTGTTCATGTCGGGTCATAGACTCCTCCGCTGAGATTCGGCCGCAAGCGGCGCGTGGACGATGGGGTGCGCGTAGTAATCGAGGAACCAGTCGACGAAGCGACCCAGGCCGTCGTCCAGTTCGATGCGCGGTTGGAAACCGGTGGCCCGGGCCAGGTCGCTGGCATCGGCGCAGGTGTTGAGCACGTCCCCCGGCTGCAGGGGCAGCAGCTCGATCCGGGCCGTGCGGCCCAGGTGTTTTTCCAGCAGCGCGACGTAGGTCCGCAGCGCCACCGGGTGCTGTCCGCCAATGTTGTAGAGGCACCATGGCGCCAGGCTGGTGGCCGGGTCTGGTTGCTCGCGATTCCAGTCCGGTATCGGGCGAGGCGGGCGTTCGACCAGCCGGGCGATGCTCTCGACGATGTCGTCGATATACGTGAAGTCGCGTGCATGCTCGCCGTGGTTGAACAGTCGCAACACCTGGTTTTCGGTGATGGCCTTGGCGAACTGGATCGGCGACATGTCCGGCCGGCCCCAGGGGCCGTACACAGTAAAAAACCGCAGGCCGGTGCAAGGGATGCCGAACAGGTGGCTGTAGCTGTGGGCCATCGATTCGTTGGCCTTTTTCGTCGCCGCGTACAACGACAACGGATGGTCCACGCCGTCCTGCACCGAATAGGGTGTGCGCTGGTTGGCGCCGTACACCGAGCTGGAAGAGGCGTAGATCAGGTGCTTGACCGGGTGATGGCGGCAGCTTTCGAGAATGTTCAGGAACCCGCCGAGATTGCTGTCGACATAGGCGCGGGGATTTTCCAGCGAATAACGCACGCCGGCCTGGGCGGCGAGGTGAATCACCACGTCCGGGCGACGGAGCTGGAACAATTCATCGATCGCCGACGCGTCGGTCAGGTCGATGTGCGCCAGTGGAAATTCCCCGACCTGGTCCTTCACCCATGCCACGCGGTCGTGCTTGAGTTGCGGGTCGTAGTAGTCGTTGAAATTGTCCAGCCCGCACACGTCGTGGCCGTCGCGCAGCAACCGCAGCACGCAATGGGCGCCGATGAAACCGGCCGCGCCGGTCACCAGGATGTTCACGCTTGTGGCCCCGGGACGCTGGGCACGGTGTGCCGCAGGCCGATGCCGCGATACAGCAGCCCGGCAGCGGCGAGGTGCTCGGGGTTGTACAGGTTGCGACCATCGATGATGACCCGCGCACGGAGCTTGCCGGCCAGGAAATCGAAATCCACCACGCGGAAATTCTTCCATTCCGTGCAGATCACCAGGGCGTCGGCGTCTTCCAGCGTGTCATCGCGGGTCGCGCACAGGTTCAAGTCTTTGCGGTAGCCATACAGGCGCCGGCATTCGGACATGGCTTCCGGATCGTAGGCATGGACTTTCGCGCCTTCGCGCCACAGCGCTTCCATCAGGTAGCGGCTGGGCGCTTCACGCATGTCGTCGGTGTTGGGCTTGAAGGCCAGGCCCCAGATGGCAATCGACTTGCCGGCCAATCCGTCGGGGAACTGCTGGGCCAGTTTTTCGAAGAGAATGTGCCGTTGGCTGTCGTTCACATCAGTGACGCTGCGCAGCAGGCGCAGGGGCATGCCGCTTTGTTCGGCGGTGTGCAGCAAGGCCCGCAGGTCCTTGGGAAAGCACGAGCCGCCAAAACCGCAGCCCGGGTAGATGAAGTGATAGCCGATGCGCGGGTCCGAGCCGATGCCCTTGCGCACGGCCTCGATGTCGGCGCCCAGGCGTTCGGTGAGGTTGGCCAGTTCGTTCATGAAACTGATGCGGGTGGCGAGCATGGCGTTGGCGGCGTACTTGGTCAGCTCCGCGCTGCGGTTGTCCATGAACATCAGTTTTTCGTGGTTGCGGCAGAACGGCGCGTAGAGCTCGCTCATCTGATCCCGCGCCAACTGATCGCCGGTGCCGATGATGATCCGGTCCGGGCGCATGCAATCGGCCAGGGCGCTGCCTTCCTTGAGGAATTCGGGGTTGGAGACGACGCGGACATTCAGCTGTTTCAGGCCACGCCGCGCCAAGGCCTGGCGAGCGCATTCGGCGACTTTGTCAGCCGTGCCGACCGGCACCGTGGACTTGATGATCAGGGTGCGATCGCTGTCCATGAAATCAGCGATTTGCCGGGTGACCGCCAGCACATGGCTCAAGTCCGCCGAGCCGTCTTCATCGGCGGGCGTGCCGACGGCAATGAAGATCAGTTCGCCATGGTTCACCGCATCGCTGGCCTGGGAGCTGAACGACAGGCGTCCGGTCTTGATGTTGTCTTCGAGCAGGCCGGACAGTCCCGGCTCGCTGATCGGCGGTACCGCTTGCTGCAATTGACGGATCTTGTTCGGGTCAATGTCGACGCACAGGACGCGGTGCCCGACATCGGCCAGCGCCGCCGCCTGTATCAGCCCTACATACCCCGTTCCAAATACGCTCACGTCCATCTTTCGCGCGCCTCGTAAACCGATTGATGTAACTCGGATGAAACTGTTTAGAGGGGTATAGCGCAGGTTCTGAAAAGCGTGTCAGCAAAATGACAGTTGTCAGTGTTGGCAAACTCGAGAGATTGGGGCTTTTTGATATCAAGTCATTGACAGACTTGGATAAGTGCCGTTTTTAAAGGGTGATATCGCTGTTTAACGAGGCGATGAACGGTATATATCCATAGTTTTTTATATTTTATGGGTGTCAAAGGTGTCATTTTCGGGCTAACTTTTTTTTGACGCTCTGGCCGTTCGTCCAGTTTCTTGCGCTTTGAAAACCCGCTGCTAGTGTGCAGAAAGCGAACCCTCCATTGCTGCGCGACGCCGTCGAGAAACCATGACCCGATACCTCAAGGAAGTGCTGCTGGTGCTGTACCTTTTCCGGGGGCATGACTTGTACCTGGAGCGTCTGGCGGCCCTGGGTTTTGGTCTTGCAACGGTGCTGTTTGGCGCGATGTTCCTGGCCTTGGTGCTGGCGCTATGGATGACCGCCTACATTCGTCCGGCGTTGGTCAGGCATCTGTTTGCCCTGGCGATGTTTGTCTCGGCGGTGTTCTTCGAGACGTACATGCGGGTGACCGACAGCTACCTGACCTACAGCCAGTTCGTCTCGCTGGTGTATTCCGGTGGTTTTATCCAGGAGGCGGCCTATCAATATCGCGAGGTCATCATCAGCGCGGTGGCCGGCGGTGTGTTGCTGTTGTTGGGCATCGCCCTCAAACCGCGACGTCGGCTACCGCTGCCCGGCTACGTGCCGATCGTCGCGCCCGTGTTGGGCGTGCTGCTGCTCAGCGCTGTGCTGTTCGTGCGAGCGGGCGAGGGCGCGCGCGGCCTGCCGGTGATGTACACGCCGCTGGCCTATCTGAACCTGTTCATCTACGAGACGTTGCACAACACCGTCGGGCCTCGGGAGCCGGTCAGTCTCTCCCGGCAATCTTCTCCGATCGACCACGATATCGTGCTGATCATCGACGAAAGCATTGCCGGCAACTACCTCGACATCAACACCCCGTCCGGCATCTCCACTGGGCTGAAGACACCGCCCCCCGGCGTCGACATTTTCAATTATGGCTACGCGGCGTCTGTTGCCAATTGCAGCGCCGACACCAACGTTACCCTGCGTTATGGCGGCACCCGAGCCGACTACGTGCGCATCAACAGCACACAACCGTCGATCTGGCAGTACGCCCACCAGGCCGGGTTGCGCACTGTCTACATCGACGCCCAGCGCACCGGCGGCAATCTGCAGAACCTGATGACCGAGCTGGAAAAAAAAGCGATCGATCAATTCGTCCAATTCGACCAGACCCGCGTACGCGACCGGGACATGGCGGCCGTGGCGAAGCTGGTCGAGTTGCTGGGTAACGACCGGGCCGAGTTGGTGGTGATCAACAAGGTCGGCGCGCATTTTCCAGTCCATGACAAATACCCCGATGACTTCATGACCTACCGTCCGGCCTTGCCACGCGGGCAGTTCCAAGACGTGAGCGACACCGGCAGCCGCGATGGTTTCAACGGCGAGAAAGGCGATTGGGCGCTCTACCGCAACGCTTACCAGAACACCTTGCTGTGGAACGTCGGCGAATTTTTCCAGCGACTTTTCCGTGAAGGCAACCTCACGAACGCCGTGCTGATCTACACCTCCGACCATGGCCAGGACCTCCACGAACGCGGCAACCCCGGGCTCAACACCCACTGCGGTGGTGATCCGGTGGAGGAAGAAGGGCTGGTGCCGCTCGTCGTGATCCAGGGCCGCCAACTGCAGACGCTGGACTGGCGCGGCACCTTGGCACAGAACAAGGATCGCTCCAGCCACTACAACATCTTCCCGACGCTGCTGGAGTTGATGGGCTACGACCCGGCCGGGATCATGGCCCACTATGGCAAGCCATTGAACCAACCGACCGAAGACGACTTCACCTTCAACTACCGCTTCAATGCCCGGCTGGGGGCCAAGCCGGCCTGGAAACATATCGACCTGGACAGCATCGTCACACCAG
Source organism: Pseudomonas alvandae (assembly GCF_019141525.1). Taxonomy (GTDB): domain Bacteria; phylum Pseudomonadota; class Gammaproteobacteria; order Pseudomonadales; family Pseudomonadaceae; genus Aquipseudomonas; species Aquipseudomonas alvandae. Next base: position 4,410,556 of record NZ_CP077080.1, on the reverse strand, counting down.
GGCCGGTGAAGACCGAAGTGGCGGCGGGGCAGTGAGGATCGACCATGGTTGATCCAGCGCCATGACTGAAGGGGCCGCGCACCACAGATCCCTTGTGAGCGAGCTTGCTCGCGATGAGGTCAGCCCATTCAAAATCTTCATCGACTGTCACACCGCCATCGCGAGCAAGCTCGCTCCCACAGTTGGACACTAGACCAAGCATCTTTTGGAACTCTCACAACCCTCTGAACCTCCGCTATCCTGACGCCTTCGCCGATCTGCCCCGAGTCTTGCCCATGCTGGAAGTCCGCAACGTCTTCAAGAGCTACGCCACGCCCCAAGGCCCGCTGCCCGTGTTGCAAGGTGTCGACCTCACGCTGCCCCCGGGCAGCAGCCTGGCGCTGATGGGTGAATCGGGCAGCGGCAAGAGCACCTTGTTGCACTTGGTCGCCGGCCTGGACAAAGCGGACCGAGGTAGCATCCGTAGCGGTAACTACCAGCTCGACGGCATGAGCGAGCACCAACTGGCCAATTGGCGACGCACGGAAATCGGCCTGGTGTTCCAACAATTCAACCTGATCAGCAGCCTGTCGGTGGATGACAACCTCGCCTTCCAGGCGCGCCTGTGTGGGCGTTTCGATGCTGGCTGGCAGGCGCATCTGGTGCAGCGACTCGGACTGACAGACCTGCTGCGGCGCTATCCCGAACAACTTTCCGGCGGACAGCAACAACGGGTGGCGCTGGGCCGGGCACTGGCTTCACGGCCACCCTTGCTGTTGGCCGACGAGCCGACCGGCAGCCTCGACGAAGCCACCAGCGACGAAGTGCTGCAATTGCTGTTGGAATTGCTCGACGGCAGCCCCACCAGCCTGTTGATGGTCACGCACAGTCAACGAGTAGCGGCGCGCCTCGCGCATCGTGTGGTGCTGCAAGGTGGCCGTTTGGCACAGGCGGTCCAGGCCTGATGGTTTTTCGCCAGACGCTCAAGGCCCTGCTCAGCCACTGGCGACGACACCCGGTGCAATTCTTCAGTGTGCTGACCGGGCTCTGGCTGGCCACCAGCCTGCTCATCGGCGTCCAGGCACTGAACAGCCAGGCTCGCGACAGCTACGCCCGGGCCAGCCAGTTGATCGGTGGCGAACCCCAGGCCAGCCTGAGCGCGCCGGGTGGCGGCACCTTCGCGCAGCATTGGTTTGTCGACCTGCGTCGCCAAGGCTGGCCCGTGTCGCCGGTGTTGCAGGCGCGGGTGACGCTCAAGGGGCACGAAGAGCAGCGGCTGCAAGTGATGGGCATTGACCCGGTGTCGCTGCCGCCGGGTTCGGCCGTGGCGGGACAGGCCCGGGAAATCGATGAAGTGGTGGAGTTCTTCACCGGTGCCGGGCGTACCTGGATCGCCCCCTCGACCTTGCAAGCCCTGGGGCTGAAGGAGGGCGACAGGCCTCGCACCGTCGGCGACCAGGCCTTGCCGCCCTTGCATGTGCAACCCGACATGGCGCCGGGCGTGTTGTTGATGGACATCGGCTTCGCCCAGCAACTGCTGGGTTTGCCGGAGCAGGTTTCGCGATTGCTGCTGCCCGCCACGTTCACGGCCACTTTGCCCGAGGCATTCAACGGCCTGTTGCAATTCAAGCACGCGGACGAGGAAAACAACCTGTCGCGCCTGACCGAAAGCTTCCATTTGAACCTCGACGCGCTGGGGTTCCTGTCGTTTGTGGTGGGGTTGTTCATCGTTCATGCGGCCATCGGCCTGGCGCTGGAACAACGCCGCAGCCTGTTGCGGACCCTGCGGGCCTGCGGCGTCAGCGCGCGGGTGCTGATCACCAGCCTGGCGCTGGAGCTGGGCGCGTTGGCCTTGTTGGGCGGCGTGGCTGGCGTGCTCAGTGGGTATTGGCTGGCGAGTCTGTTGCTGCCCGATGTGGCGGCGAGCCTGCGGGGCCTGTACGGCGCGCAAGTGCCCGGGCAATTGAACCTCAGCCCCTGGTGGTGGCTGGGCGGGATTGGCCTGGGCCTGCTCGGTGCGCTACTGGCCGGGGCCCAGAGTCTTTTGCGCGCTGCACGCCTGCCTCTGCTGGCGCTGGCCAATCCCCAGGCCTGGCACCAGGCCCATGCGCGATGGCTGCGGCGCCAGGGAGCGGTGGCGACATTGGCCGCGCTGATCGCCGTGTCGGTGCTGGTCCGGGGCGACAGCCTGGCGAGCGGTTTTGTCTTGATGACGACGTTGTTGCTGGGCGCGGCGCTGGCTTTGCCGGTGCTGCTCAATGGGGTGTTGAACCGGTTGTTGCGTGGCAGCCGTTCGGTGCTCGGGCAGTGGTTTCTCGCTGATTGCCGCCAGCAATTGCCCACGCTGAGCCTGGCGCTGATGGCGTTGCTGCTGGCGTTGGCGGCGAACATCGGCGCCGGCAGCATGACCTCCGGTTTTCGCCAGACGTTCAGCGATTGGCTGGAGCAACGACTGACCGCCGAGTTGTATATCAGCCCGCAGACGCCAGCCCAGGCGGGCGAGCTGTACGACTGGCTCAAGCAACAACCGACGGTCACCGCCGTGCTGCCCAACTGGCAGGTGTCGATTCCCTTGCAAGGCTGGCCGACGGACATTTTCGGCATCATCGACCATGCTTCCTATCGCCAGCACTGGCCGTTGCTGGAGTCGACCGACGGCCAGGCGTGGGAGCAACTGGCCGGCGCCGACACGCTGATGCTCAGCGAACAACTGGCCCGGCGCCTGAAAGTGCGGATCGGTGATCGATTGACCCTCCCGACCCCACAAGGTCCGTGGGCGCCGCGCATCGTCGGAATCTACGCCGACTACGGCAATCCCAAGGGCCACGTGTTGATCAACGCGAAGCACCTGCTGGCGCACTGGCCGCAGCTCACGCCGTATCGTTTCAACCTGCGCATCGAACCGTCGAAGATCCCACCCTTGCTGGCGGCGTTGCAAAACCGGTTCAACCTCGACGACAGCCGCATCGTCGATCAGGCCCGGCTCAAAGGCTGGTCAACCCAAGTGTTCGAGCGCACCTTTGCCGCCACCGCCGCGCTCAACAGCCTGACCCTGGCCGTAGCCGGGGTGGCGTTGTTCATCAGCCTGTTGACCCAGAGCCAGAGCCGCCTCGGCCAATTGGCACCGCTGTGGGCAATAGGCGTCACGCGGCGGCAATTGATGCTGCTCAACCTTGGCCAGACCTGGCTGCTGGCGCTGCTGACCTTGTTATTGGCCGTGCCGCTGGGCATTGCCCTGGCCTGGTGCCTGGATGCGGTGATCAATGTGCAGGCCTTTGGCTGGCGCCTGCCGTTGCGGGTCTTTCCGTTGCAACTGGCGCAACTGCTGGCCTTGGCGATGCTCGCCACGCTGCTGGCATCGGCCTGGCCGCTGTACGCGCTGTACCGCACGCAGCCGACGGATTTGCTGAGGACGTTTGCCCATGAAGATTAGAGTCGGCCTGATGCTCCTTGCATTGCTTGCCGGTTGTGATGACTCGACGCCGCCGGAAAAGGGTTTTGCCGGTCTCGGCACCCACACCGTTGCGTTCACGCCCGTGGTGCCCGGGCGCGTGTTCAGCTTTCCAGCCGATCACGGTGTTCATGAAGGTTTCCGCATCGAATGGTGGTACATCACCGCTAATCTCAAGGACGCCGAAGGGCGGGATTTCGGCGTGCAGTGGACGTTGTTCCGCAGCGCCCAGGATCCTGCGGTGCAGGGCAGTGGCTGGCGCAACCAGACGATCTGGCTCGGCCACGCCGCCGTGACCTCCGCCAGCGTCCACCATGCCGCCGAGCGCTACGCCCGGGGCGGCGTCGGGCAGGCCGGGGTGCGGACTACGCCTTTCGATGCCTGGATCGATGATTGGCAATTGACGACTCAAGCCACTGGCAATGATCCCCTGGCGGCGATGCAGCTCAAGGCGCGTGACGCACACTTCAACTATGAACTGCAGCTCAGGTCGACGCGTCCGCTGGTCCTGCAAGGCGACCAGGGTTTCAGCCAGAAATCCGCGCAGGGCCAAGCGTCGTATTACTACAGCCAGCCGTTTTTCCAGGCGCGTGGTCATCTGGAAATCGACGGCCAGCGCTACGAAGTCAGCGGCCCAGCGTGGCTTGACCGTGAGTGGAGCAGCCAGCCGCTGACGGAAAACCAGACCGGATGGGACTGGTTTTCGCTGCACTTGGAAAGCGGCGAACAGGTGATGCTCTATCGCATGCGCCATAAGGAAGGCGCACCGTATCTCACGGGAACCTGGATCGATGCCCATGGCCAGGCGACGACGTTGCGTGCCGACGAAATCAGCCTCGCGCCGCTGGACACCGCCAAGGTCGCGGGGCGCGCGATGCCGGTGCGCTGGTCGGTCAAGATCCCCGGCAAACAGCTCGACATTACCACCCGGGCGCTGAATCCCGGGGCTTGGATGAACCTGCGCATTCCCTACTGGGAAGGGCCGGTGCAACTGAGCGGCAGTCACGGCGGGAACGGCTATCTGGAAATGACCGGCTATTGAGAATCGCCGGAACTCCCCGCATCCGTCGCCCCTCATAGCTTATGAATGCCTCGCGGGAGTCCTTCATGAGCGATTACCTCAAACCACCGTCGCTGGCCGATTGGCAGCGACTGTTCGACGACAAGGCTTACTTCCAGCAGTCGCCCGACGCTCATTTCACCGAGCTGATGCGGCTGGCTGACGATCTGTTCGGCCTGGGAGAGATTGACCTGGACCGCTGGCAAGAACTGAAGACCAGAGCCGAGGAACTTCACCAGCGCTCGCCGGATGCCAACGTCGCAGCGGAAGTGGCAGACCCCGACGCCTGATCTTATGGCGGCCCTTTCGCGAGCAGGCTCGCTCCCACAGAAGAATGCATTCCAATGTGGGAGCGAGCCTGCTCGCGAAAAGGACAACTCGGTCCTGGATTAAAACGCCATCGCCGCCATGCAATCCCACGCCAGCAGTTGGCACTACAGCAGAAGGAATTCAAGATGAAGCCCACATCAGACCCATCCGAACACAACCCTGATAAGCCGGCCATGCCTGGTGAAGTGGAGCGGGACAACGACGCGTTGCGCCCCAACGACCCGGCCAAGCGTGAGCAACGCCACGGTAATCCCGATGCGCAGGAAACCGATGCGCAGAAAACGGCCCGGCGCGATTGAAGTTGTTGGCGGGGGAGGGCAAGGATTCCTTGGCCCATGGCGTGAAAAATTATTTAAGTGGGGCTCACGGACATCCCGCGCAAGCTCCACTATTATTGTCTGCGTTCGCCCAGTGTCAGGCTCTTTACCAGTGCATGGAATGCCGAGGCCGTCGCACTGGGCGAACACCTGTGTGACTTAGCCGGCGACCGGTGAACGCCAGTCGTCGGAGCCGGACGTGCCGCTGACTTCATGGGTCCAGGTGATCTTGCGATACGTGAAGTGGACATCCTCCAGATGGGTGAAGTGGCTGTTGTTCGGGTCCTGGCAGTTGAGCATGTAGTCCTTCATGTCAACGATGATCGCGTCTTCCAGGGTGGTGGTGTAGTAGTGCTCCTGGGTGCCTGCGGCTGATGTGCGAAACCACTGGATTTCGACCTTGGTCAAGCGTTCACCGCTGGTCAGTGCGGCGAGCAGCAACGGCGAGGCCTTGTCGAAAACCTTGGTGATGACCAGTGGCTTGTGCACGCGCTGACCGGTTGGCTGGCCCGACTGGGCATCGCGCGGGATGATCACCTGATGCTCGAAGCCTTGCACCATGACCTGGTCTTCATGACCTTCCTGATAGGTGTTGCCCACCGAGTCGGCGGTAAACGCGCCGGCAGTGATCAGACCTTGTTTGGTGCCTTCGATGGACATGTAAGCGGGGGTAGCCAATGGATGCTCTCCTTGCGGAATAATCTGAAAGCCCGGGTCGCGAATCGTCCCGAGGCTGCCTGAGTTATCAAGAGCTGTGCCATCCGCTAAAAAATATCTATAAATCAAAGGGTTGGTGAGACGGCGCTGTCGAATCTAGCATTAAGCGCCGGACATTCACGCAATGGACTGCGCCGTGTATCCCCGTCGATTGCACACTGCGCTGGGGCGGCTGAAACGGCGACAAGCGCTGGATTGAAGCCAGCGCCCCGTGCAACTTCTTGCGCCGTCTTGCCTTCGGCTTTTCTACGCACCCAACGCAGACATGCACTCATCGATGGAGCGCTGCTGTGTCGCGGCGTACAGCGCCAACTCATCGATGGTTGTTCGTCCCAGTGCGGTTTCGAATGCCTGCCGATTGGACTGTCCGGCATAGTGGCTCTGGGCGGCATCGCCGAGGTTCGACTGGAAAATACCGGCGGCGCTGACTGGCAGGAAATCTTCGTACACCAAGGGCTCTGCGCGCAGGCATTGCTGTTCCAACAAGTACTCCAGTGTGAGCGGTTTGGCCAACGTGCCCTTGGCGGCCAGGCCTTTCGATGTCGGAAAGTAGCGGAAGTACGCCAGTGCCTGCTGGCGTAACTCATCGAGAGTGTCCGGGAATTGGGCGAAATGTTCAGCCATCAACGCGTTGTAGCGTTGCGCGTTGGCTTCGTTGGGAAATTCCCCCAAGGCGTCCCGTGCGGCGTTGAGCAATTGATCGTACAGCGCACGACCTTTGGGCGTGAGGGCGGCGCCGCGTTGTTCGATCTCGCCGAAACGCGCGCTGTGGCTGCCCTTGGACTGAGGCGAGTCAGTAAACGCGACGGGTTCGTCGAGGGCCTTGAAGCTGGTCTGGCGCAGCAGGATCGGACACTGTCGGCGAGGTGGACCTTCGACCACGGCCTTCGGCGTGATGCCATGCCGCGGCATCTGGGCCTGGACGATGTCGATGTCCAGGGTGCGCGGCGTCAGGTGATTGATGTGTGGGCCCTTGAAGGCCACGACGTCGGCGATCAGCCGATGCTGGGCGCTGAGTTGTCGATATTGTTCGGCGGTGACCGTGGCGCTGTGGTGCCAGCGGAAAGTTTCCAATGCTTGCAGGACAAACTCGTCAGCCTGGTGCTCCGTCAGGCCACCCTGGCGCTCGGCCAGCTCAATGAGATCGAGGGCGTCGGCGGTGAAAATCTGCCGTTTGGCCAACACCGACTCGGCAAAGGTCCGAAGCTCGGTGTTTTCAATCAGCTCCAGGCGCAACAGCGAGGTGAAGACCCGGAACGGGCTTACTTGCAACGATGCCTCGTGAACAGCGCGAAATGCCGTGGAGTGCACCGGTACCCCGGCAGGCGTGAGGTCGTAATAGCCCACCGGCTCCATGCCCATCACCGCAAACAGGCGACCGAGCATCGCCAGCTCGGCGGCGGTGCCGACGCGGATCGCACCGTGGCGTTCCAAGTCCAGGCGCTCGAGCTCGCCGGTGCTGCGCAGGTGTTCGGCCAGCGGGGAGTCGTTTGCCAGCACCTGGGCGTTGGTCTGTTCCACCAGGTTCATCAGTGCGCCGTACAGCGGCACCTCGTCGCGGTACATGTCGGACATCGCCCTGGAAAAGCGTTGGCGGATCAAGTCGGGGCTGACGAAGCTCATCGTGAGAATTCCTGGCGAGGGCTGTGGGAAAGTTGAACGAAAGATCGCAGCCTTCGCCAATGCCGGCAAACGAAGAATCTTCAGGACTTCATTCTGCCAGGGACTGATCCGAAGGCTCCCGCCGAAGACGTCGTCGCAAGCAATCAAGCCTGCCTTGTGTTCACTGCCCCAATCCCCTCAGGAAATCCCGATATAACGCCGCCGTTTTCCCGGGTTTCTCTACCATCGGCATATGGCCGACGCCGTCCCAGATTTCCACCCGCAAATCGGCGATGCCCTTGCTCCAGACCGGCACGCTGCTGACGTCGATCAGCCGGTCCTTGCGCCCCCAAAGCAGCAACGACGGCGCGCGGATGTCGTTCAGGCGGGGCTCCATCGGTGGGCTGGCGCGAAAATCGACGAAGATTTCCGCCAGTTCTTCCCGGCGCTGTTCGTAACGCTCGGCCAGTGCCGCCAGCACCACGCTCGGCAACCAGGGCGGCGAGGCCATGGTCATGGCGTAGAACGGTGCGAAATCATCCCGCGAATACACCAGGAACGGGTTATGCCCAGCGGCCAGGTGGCGTTCCATGTCACTGGGTTGGGGGGCGGTGACGCCCGCCGGGTCGATCAGCGCCAGGGTCAGCACGCGGTCAGGTGAGGTCGCCGCCAGCCACGCCGCGAGGTGGCCGCCCATGGAATTGCCGATCACATGGACCTTGTCCAGGCCGCAGGCATCGAGCAGCTCGATCACCCGCCGGGCCTGGGTCGGAATGTCATAGCCGCCGCCAGCCTTGAAGCCGGTTTCGCCATGGCCGGCCAGGTCGGGAATCACCACGCGGTACTGGCTGACAAAATGCCGGGCGAAGCGCAGCCAGAGGTTCTTGTCGGCACTGTAGCCGTGCAGCATCAGGATGCTGCCGGACGCTTCATAAGGGCCACCTTGCCAGGTCGACACCGTCATTTCACTGATGGGCACCGTGATCTTGTGCAGCCGGTAAAGCCGCGCTTCCAGGGCCATGCCCAGGTCATACAGCACGTGGCCGATGCCCGGATACGTCAGCCAGCTCCAGGCGATGAACACGGCGAGGACCACCCACAACACCAGCATGTCGTTGCCCTCCATGGGTCACGTTGGATGTTGACCCGTCGATATGATCCGACGGATCAAGGTAAGTGAAGCTGAAACCTTGGAATATCGCGATGTCATGCAGGTGTCTGCTTTGATACGCGCTGTGTCGGACAACAATTCCCCTCCTCATGTATAGCCAAAATATGCGAAGAACTACGTTCGTCCGGTGGGATAAATACCCCTGCATGGAGTGATGGCTATTTGACGCCACCCTGATAGACTCCCAACAACCCATCCCGGCGATCGGGAGACCGGCGGTGCAGAGGCCTCTATGCATAAGACGGGAAAAAAGGGACTCTCGCTGGCCAGGAGGCTGTATACATCGCGCATCCTAGGCCTGGCGCTGGGGTTGCTGGTGGTGAGTGTTGCCGTCCTGCCCCTCGACCCGGCGCCCTGGGTCTGGGGCTTCATGTTGTTTAACGGCTTGCTCTGGCCGCACGTGTCCTATCAATGGGCGCGTCGCTCGGCGGTGCCGTACCACGCCGAACACCGCAACCTGCTGATCGATGCTTTCCTTGGCGGCTTCTGGGTCGCCGCGATGCAATTCAATCCGCTGCCCACGGCCGTCACCCTGGCGATGATGGCCATGAACAATGTCGCTATCGGCGGGCTGCGTTTCCTGCTGGTCGGGGCCGCGGCCCAAGTGGCCGGCATTGCGATAGGAGGCGTGATTTTTCCGTTGAGCAGCGTGCCCATGACCAGCCCGGCGCAGCTCTATGCCTGCCTGCCGCTGCTGTGCCTGTATCCGCTGGCGCTGGGCTGGATCTGCTTTCGCCAGGCCTACACGCTCGGCCGACAGAAGCGAGAATTGCTGGCCCTCAGTCGCACCGACAGCCTCACCGGGCTGCTCAACCATGGCGCCTGGAAAGATCGACTCGATGAAGAATTCCAGCGTTGCCTGCGTCATCCATCGGACGGAATCCACGGCGCAATCGCGCTGATCGACATCGACCATTTCAAGGCCATCAACGACACCTACGGCCATGGTGCCGGCGACGTTGTGCTGCGCCAGCTCGGCAAGCTGCTCAGGCAAAACCTGCGGGCTGCCGACATTGTCGGGCGCTACGGTGGCGACGAGTTTTGCGTGATCCTGCCGGACCTGACCTTGCACAACGCGGTGCAGGCCATGGACGGTTTGCGCGAACGCTTTGCCACGCTCGCCTATGAGCAGGATCCGGCCTTGAAAGTGAGCCTGAGCATTGGCCTGGCAGCGTTCAACCCGGCTTATGGCGATGCCAGTGCATGGCTCAACGACGCTGACCAGATGCTCTACGAGGCCAAGACTGGCGGGCGTAATCGGGTTGTCTGTCAGCGACATTGGCAGGTGTTGGAGACGTCGACGGTCTAGAGCATTGGCGTTTTGTCGGGTAGGGTGCCCCTTGACTCCCTCAAGGGTACTTTCCCGACGAAACAAGGATGAACTCATGACCGTTATCGCTCGTCGCTCCCGTCTGGCCGTCAGTCTTGGCTTGAGCCTGGCCCTTGGCACCTTCGCCCCCGCTGTCTTTGCGCAGCCCCATCAGCAAGTGCTGGCCGATGCCGAGCAGTACAAGGGCGAGGCCCTGAAACTGCTGGAACGGCTGGTGAATATCGACTCCGGTTCCGGTTATGTACCGGGGCTGACCCAGGTCGGTGATATCGCCATTGATGAGCTGCAAAAGCTCGGCGCGACCATCGAGAAGGTGCCCAATTCGGACGGTACTCAACATGTCCTGGCGACGTTCAAGGGCACCGGCAAGGCGAAGATCTTGCTGATGGCCCACATGGACACGGTGTTCAAGGAAGGCTCCGCCGCCGAGCGGCCTTTTCATATCAAGGATGGCCGGGCCTACGGGCCGGGGGTGATGGACGACAAGGGCGGTATCGTCGCCGGCATCTATGCCTTGAAAGTGCTGAAAAACCTCGACTTCAAGAATTACGCGCAGATCACCTTCCTGCTCGACGCCAGCGAAGAAACCGGCTCGGACGCCGCCACCGACCTGATCAAGAAAACCGCCAAGGCCCACGACGTGACCCTGAACCTTGAACCGGGTCGTCCGGCTGACGGTCTGGTGGTGTGGCGCAAGGGCAGCGCAACGGCGCTGGTGGAGGTCAAGGGCAAGGCGGCCCACGCGGGTGTGGCGCCGGAGCTGGGGCGCAACGCGGCGATGGAGGCGGCGCATCAGATTCTGCAACTGGGCAAGCTCGGCGACGCGGAGAAGAAAACCACCATCAACTTCACCGTGCTCAAGGCGGGTGACCGGACCAACGTGATTCCCGACCAGGCCACGGCGAAGGCCGACGTGAGGGCGGCGGTGCCGGAAGAATTCGACCGCATCGAAAAAGACCTGGCCCGGGTGTCCAAGGACAAGTTGATCGCCGACACCGAAGTCACCACCAGCCTGCAGCGTGGCTTGCCGCCGATGCCGCAGACGAAGGAGTCGGATCGATTGATGGCCATGGCCCAGGGTATCTACGGCGAACTGGGGCGCAAACTCACCGAAGAAGGCAGCGGCGGGGCGGCGGACGCCAGCCTGTCGGCCGGGGTTGGCACGCCGACGCTGGATGGCTTTGGCATCGTCGGGGGTAACATTCACACCCCTGAGGAATACGCTGAAGTCGAGAGCGTGGTGCCGCGAATCTATTTGCTCTCGCGGATGATCATGGAATTGGCGGGGCGGTAGCTGTCCACTCCCGGACCCCAAAAATCCTTGTGGCGAGGGGATTTAGCGAAACGTCGCACCGCCCCGCTGGGCTGCGAAGCAGTCCCAAAACCAAGTGGCGCGGTACACCAGATAAACCCCGCCAGCAGGGTTGCGACTGCTCCGCAGCCGAGCGGGGATAAATCCCCTCGCCACAACAGGGTTGTCCTCGACTAGCGTGGGTCGACGTTATCCAGCGCGCGATTTGCCAGCAGTCCGCTCAGTTCGACCAGTTGCAGGATGCCCAGGGCGACGTGCCGGCGTGAGCCGTCCAGGTCGAAGGCCAGGTCATTGATCATGGCGTTGGCCGAGGCCAGGGTTTCGCTGAGGTTGGCGAGGAGGGCTTCGGTGGCGATGCCGTTGATGAGGGTGAAGAGCTGGCCTGGGTCGGTTTTCGGTGTGCTGGATTTGGGTTTCAGGTAGTAATCGAGGGCGCGGTCTGCTGCCGCTTTGTCGAGCGCTGCTGAGTCGGCTGGATCGTTGTCCGGCGGGTTTGGGGTTGCTTTGAACATGATGAAACTCCTTGGTAATGGGAGCCGCAACCCTTTGCTACCAAACATTGGGTGGCGGCTATACGCAGGTTGGTAGACCGGGTACCAAGGCAAACCCAGCGCGCCAGGAGGCGCCCCACGCACAGCCGCCATAATAAATATGCCGGAACTGTGCGCCTTAGTTTTACCCGGGCTACCAAACCCGATCGCTGATATTCAGCGACCGGGCAACAGTAAAGCCCACCCTCAAGGCGCACAAGCCGGCGGATTCTGGCGTAGTTGTAGGCAATGGCGCAAGAAGTTGGAGTCCCTTCCTACGCCAAGATTATCGACATAAACATCAGAGCTTTCGTGGCGAGGGGATTTATCCCCGTTGGGCTGCGCAGCGGCCCCCAAACCAGCCAACTCGGTATGTCAGAAAGATTGTGTTCACTGTTTTAGGGCTGCTGCGCAGCCCAGCGGGGATAAATCCCCTCGCCACATGACTGGCTTCGCTTTGGATTGCGAAGCTTTCTAATACACCCAAACCTCCACCCGCCGATTGCGAACCCGTCCTTCATCTTCACTATTGGCCGCCACCGGCATCAACGCGCCGAAACCGCGCACCTCACGCAACGCCACGCCGAATTTGACCAATTCACGCCGCACCGCCATTGCCCGCAGTTTGGACAGCAGGTCGGCGCGCGCTGGATCGTCCTTGGCATCACCAAAACCCACCAGGGTCACGCGCCGATCGGCTTTGCCATGCTGCTTGATGTAATCGAGCACGCGCCCCAGGTCCTGATGGGCCTTGTTGTCGAGATTGGCGCTGCCTTCTTCGAAACGAAAATTCACCGTCAGGCGCTGGGCATGGCGGCTGAGGGCTTGATAGCCCTCGGGCATCAAGGCGTTGGGGGTGACCGACATCGCCTGGACTGTCTGGGCGATGAAGCCGTTGGCCGCGACGATGGCCTGGCCCTGTTCACTTTGGGTGAAGTCCACCAGCGCCTCGGCCCACGGATTGGTCTGCAAGGGCGGTAAATAGAAGAACAGACGCCGGGAAAGGGGATAGTCCTCGGTGGCGATCAGGTTGTTCAGCGGCAACATGGGTTGGGAATCGCCATCGACAATCGCCAGAGGTTTCGCCTGGCGCACGTAGGGTAGACCGATGAAACCGATGCCTTGTGGGTCTTGGCTGACGGCATCCGACAGTTGATCACTGGATTCGAAGCGTCTGGCCGTAGGATCCAGCTTTTTTCCCTGTCGGTTGAGTACCAATTCCTTGAAGGTGTCATACGTACCGGACTGCTCGTCCCGGGCGTATAGATGAATCACCCCGCCAACGCCACCCACCGCTTCCCAGGTTTTTGCCTCGCCGCTGAAGATGCGTGCCAGTTGCACGGTGTCGAGCTGCCGTAATGGGTTTTGTGGGTGAAGAATAATCGCCAGGCCGTCGATGGCGATGACCTGTTCGGATGTCGGGCTTTTCAGATCGCCGAGGGCCGCCAGGTCCTTCAGTTCGCTTTCCTTGATCGGCCGGGAAGAGGCGGCCAGGTCGGCGTTGGCTTGCTTGAGCGCAGTGAATCCGGTGCTGGAGCCGTGGGCGGCGATGTCGACTGTGACTCGCTGGCCTTCGGCGGTCTGCCCGACGATGCGTTGCTCGTTGTCGCGGCCGGTGATTTCAGCGCTGACCTTGAGCAATCCCTGGTTCTCCATCAGTCCGCGGACCAGGGCCGGCCCCAACGCCGCGCCAATGGTGTTGGAGCCCTGGAGGCGCAGGGCAGGGCCCTGTTCGGGAATGGGCAAGCGGTCCGCCCATGCGCCGCACGGCAGCCAGAAGCCGAGGAAAAACACAACGCTGAGCCGCATGCCGGCACCTTCTGACCTTGGGAAGTGCCGGAAGATTAAGTCAGTCGCGTTACTGAAAGATGACAGGGGTGCGACGAAAAACGAATGACCGGCGCGATCAAGTGTGGGAGCGAGCTTGCTCGCGATGACGGCAGCACAGTCAGTATTGATGTGGCAGATAAACCGCTATCGCGAGCAAGCTTGCTCCCACAGGGATCTCTTACAGAGAATCTGAAGGCTGGGATTCAGCTCAGTTCCAACCAGATCGGCGCATGGTCCGACGGCTTTTCCATGCCCCGCAGTTCATAGTCCACGCCAGCGTCCTTGACCCGTGGCAGCAGGCCGTGGGACGCCAGGATCAGGTCGATGCGCAGCCCGCGCTTGGGTTCGTCTTCGAAACCGCGGCTGCGGTAGTCGAACCAGCTGAAGCGGTCGGTGACGTCTGGGTTCAGGTGGCGGAAGCTGTCCACCAGGCCCCAGTTCTTCAGACGGGCCATCCACTCGCGCTCTTCCGGCAGGAAGCTGCATTTACCGGTCTTCAGCCAGCGCTTCATGTTGTCCGGGCCGATGCCGATGTCACAGTCTTCCGGGGAAATGTTCACGTCGCCCATCACCACGACCGGCTGGTCGTTGCTGAAGCGGGTTTCCAGCAGTTGCTGCAGGTCGCTGTAGAAGCGCTCCTTGGCCGGGAACTTGGTGGGGTGGTCGCGGCTTTCACCTTGGGGGAAATAGCCGTTCATGATGGTCACCGGCACACCGTTGGCATCGGCAAACGTGCCCCAGATGAAACGCCGCTGGGCATCTTCATCGTCAGTCTCGAAGCCTTTGTGCAAGGTCAACGGCGCTTGGCGCGAGAGGAGGGCGACACCGTAGTGGCCTTTCTGCCCGTGGTAATGCACGTGATAACCCAGGGCTTGCACCTCGGCCAGCGGGAACTGTTCGTCGTGGACCTTGGTTTCCTGCAACCCGATCACGTCCGGCTGGTGCTTGTCGATCAGTGCCGCCAACTGATGGGGACGGGCTCGCAGGCCGTTGATGTTGAAGGAGACGATCTTCATGGTCGGCTGTCCTGGCAAAACTGCGATGCTAGCTGACATGTGGGAGCGGGGCTAGCGTGGCAGTAGGACAAATGCACTGCTAATGTCCTTGGCATGTAGGAACGATCGCAGCCCTATCGGGTTCGTAGTCAATAAGAGCAGGCCTCATCGAGCCCGCCCAGGAGACGCAACGCCATGCCTGAAACCGCCACTGCTGATATCCATATGCTCGACAGCGGCTATTCCCGCGAAGCCCGTTCGTTGCTCTACCAGGCCTATCGTCATGAGCCGACCTTCAGCTACCTGTTCGAGTCCGAGCGTCCCGGCTATGAACAGCGGGTGCGGGCGACCGTGCGTGAACTGGTCAAGCAGCATTTCCTCCAGGACCTGCCGGCCATTGGCCTGCTGGTCAACGACCGCCTGATAGGCATCGCCCTGATCGCCCCGCCGCAGCGGCGCCTGGGTATCACCGAGAGTTGGGCCTGGCGCCTGCGCATGGTCTTGAGCACGGGGTTCCGCTGTACCCGACGGTACCTGGACTATCACGCCGCCGTGCTGGCCTGCCTGCCTTCGGACGCGGTGCATGTATTGCCGTTGCTGGGCGTTCATCCGCAATTCCAGGGCAAACACTACGGCGAACAGTTGCTCGAGGCGGTGCACAACTGGTGTGCCGTGGACGAGCATTCCCAAGGCGTGGTGCTGGACACTGGAAATCCCCGTTATCTCGAATTTTATAAACGCCAGGGTTATGAGGAAATTGGCGAAATAGCGGTAGGACCGATCCGCGAGCATGTTTTCTTTCATGCGAACCCGCAGGTCCTGCAGAGCGCGACGGCTTAGTCAGACGAACTTTTGGGAATCGTCTGGCTCTATCAGGCTCCCAACCTCGTGATAGCATCCGCGCCATGAATTTCCCAGGACGAATGACCGGTGGCGCGCTCTTGCTGTCCCTCAGCTGCGTGGCGCTGGCACAAAGTGAATTGGATGTGCGGGTCAAACCCTCCAATGACGAACTCAAGGCCAACGTAGAAGGCTACATCGGTGGTGTGGGCGATCGTGACGAAGAGGCGTTGCTGCGTTTCAGTCGCGGCGCCGAGGAGCAGGCGCGCAAAGCGGCCCAGGCGCTGGGCTATTACCAGCCGCAGATCGACAGCGAGGTCACGACGGGCAAGACGCCGCGCCTGATCCTGTCCATCGACCCCGGCGAGCCGGTGCACTTGCGCAATGTGAAGATCCGCATCGAAGGTCCGGCGGCGTCGCTCAAGGGTTTCCGCATACCAGACAATGCGAGCCTCAAGCCAGGTGCGGTGCTCAATCATGGTCGCTATGAAGATGCCAAGCGAACGATCCTGAACCAGGCCTCGCGCTATGGTTTTTTCAGTGGGCGGTTCGTCAGCCAGACGTTGCGCGTAGACCCGCAGGCCGGCATTGCCGACATCGAGTTGATCTACGACAGCGGGCCGCGCTACGCCCTGGGCCCGGTCAGTTTCGAAGGCGACACTCCTTTCGACGAGGACCTGCTGCGACGCATGGTGCCGTTCAAGGCCGGCGCGCCCTACGATTCCGAGCTCATTGCCGAACTCAACCAGGCCTTGCAATCGAGCGGCTATTTCGAGGGCGTCCGGGTCGATGCGGCACCCACCGCGGCCACCGACAATATCATTCCGGTCGCGGTCAGGCTCGACACGCGCAAGCCACGCACTATGGGCCTGGGGCTGGGTTTTTCCACCGACGTAGGGCCACGGGCCAAGGCCAACTGGACGCGTCACTGGGTCAATCCGCAAGGGCACAGCTACGGTTGGGAAGCGGAAGTCTCGGCGCCCCGGCAAAACATCGGCCTCTGGTACGACGTGCCGCTGGACCCGCCGTTGACCGATAAGCTGCGCTACGCCGGCGGTTATCAATATGAAGAGCTGGCCGGCACCGACACCCTCAGCAAACTGCTGACCGTGGGGCCCGAATGGCACAGCAAGTTGCCCAGCGGATGGCAGCGTGTGGTGTCGCTCAAGTGGCAGCGCGAGGAGTACCGTCTCGGCGACGATTCGGGCCTGAGTACGTTGCTGATGCCGGGCGTCAGCTATTCGTACCTGCGCAGCGATAACCGTATCGACCCGCACCATGGCTATCGCCTGCAATTCGACACCAAGGTCGCCAAGGAAGGGTTGGGTTCGGACAACAACCTTTTGTATGGCACCGCCATGGTCAAGGGTTTGACCACTGTGTTCGACAAGCATCGTTTCCTGGCCCGCGCCCAGATCGGCGGCAGCGCTACCAATGGCTACAAATCGATCCCGCCATCCCTGCGTTTTTTTGCCGGCGGCGATCAGAGCGTACGCGGCTACGACTACCAGAGCCTGTCGCCGGAGAACTCCGAAGGTGATCGCATCGGCGGGCGCTACATGGTGGCCGGCAGCCTCGAGTATCAATATTCGGTTGCGGAAAAGTGGCGGGTGGCGACCTTCGTTGACCAGGGCAACTCTTTCAACAGCCTCGACCTGCCGAGCCTCAAGACCGGCGTGGGCATCGGCGTGCGCTGGGTGTCGCCGGTCGGCCCGATCCGCCTCGACCTGGCCCACGCGCTGGACGACGAGGGCGGCATTCGATTGCACTTTTCCATGGGGCCTGAGTTGTGAATCGCGGTTTGAAAATAACGCTGCTTGCCCTTGGCGGGTTGCTGGTGTCGGTCTTGCTGGCCTTGAGCATCGTGTTGGGCACGGCGTTTGGCAGCCGCTGGGCCCTTGGCCTGGTGCCAGGGCTGACCGTGGAGAGTTTCCAGGGGCGGCTGGGCGGGCAGTGGAATGCCGACCGGGTAGTGTGGCAACAGGACGCCAGCCGGGTAGAACTCGATCGGCCGATCTTCGCCTGGTCGCCGTTTTGCCTTTTACGCATGACCCTGTGCATCGAGCAGCTCAAGGCCGACAGGATTGCCTTGCAGCTGCCGGCCTCTTCCGATGCACCGAGCAGCGGTCCGATCAGCCTGCCGGACCTGGACTTGCCCTTGGCGATCGAGTTGGGCGACGTCCAGGTGGGCAGCCTGTCGTTCAACGGCAGCGAACAGCTCAAGGGGTTGCAACTGGCGGCGCACTGGACCGCCGAAGGTCTGCAGATCGACTCGGTGCAATTGCAGCGCGACGAGTTGAGCCTGAAACTGTCCGGCCTGTTGCAGCCGCGTGGGAACTGGCCGCTCAGTGCTGCGGGCCAACTGACATTGCCGGCACCGGGTGCGACACCTTGGATGCTGGATCTGAAAGTCGATGGCGATCTGCTCAGGACCCTTGAGCTCACTGCCGACAGCAGTGGTTATCTGCAAGGTCACCTCAAGGGCGAGTTGCAACCGCTCGCGGACAACCTGCCGGCCAAGGTGCGCATCACCGCCGACGGCTTCAAGGCCAGCGCCGACCTGCCGGACACGCTGTTGCTCAATCAGCTGGAACTGACCGGCGAGGGTAACCTGAAAGATGGCTATCAACTGCTCGGCAAGGCGAGTTTGCCCGCCGAGAAAGGCCCGGTGGCGTTGTCGCTCAGCGGCAAGGTCGACGCCAACGGCGCACAGATCGCTGGCCTCGATCTGGATGCGGGCGACCAGCAAAGCCTCAAGCTCACCGGGCAGCTGGATTGGCGCGAAGGCCTGAGCGCCGAAGCGAAGATTGCTTGGCTGGAGTTCCCTTGGCATCGCCTCTATCCACTGATCGACGAACCGCAAGTGACGTTGCGCCGTTTTAATGGCGAAGTCTCGTACACCGATGGCAAATACCTCGGCAATTTCCACGCGGCGTTGGACGGTCCGGCCGGGGCGTTCAGCCTGGACAGCCCGTTCAGCGGCGACCTGACGCAGATCCATTTGCCACAGCTCAAGCTCGCCGCCGGGCAGGGCAAGGCCGAAGGGCACTTGAGCCTGCAATTTGCCGACGGCGTTGCCTGGGATACGGCGCTGCAATTGTCGGCCATCAACCCGGCGTATTGGCTCGGCGAGTTGCCCGGCACCCTGGCCGGGCCGTTGCGCAGCAAGGGAACGATGAAAAACGAGCGCCTCGAGCTCGACGCGGACCTGGACCTCAAGGGCAAGCTGCGCGGCCAGCCGGCGCTGTTCCAGGCCAAGGCCAGCGGGGCTGGCGAACAATGGAATCTCGGCGCGCTGGATATTCGTCTGGGCGACAACCGCATCAACGGCACGGGCAGCCTGCAGCAGAAACTGACAGGGCAGATCGATATCAAGCTCTTGCGCCTGGCCCAGCTCTGGCCGCAATTGCGCGGCCAAATCACCGGCCGCGTCGATCTCGCCGGGACGCTGAAGGCACCGCAAGGCAAGCTCGACTTGCAAGGTACGCAACTGGCCTTCCAGGACAACCGCTTGCAAAGCCTGAACCTGGACGCGACGCTCGACAGTGCGCAGCGGGGCAAGGTCGACTTGAAGGCGAGCGGCATCCGGGCCGGCGAAACATCGCTGGGCGTGTTGACGGTCAGCGGCCAGGGCGACATCAAGCAACAGAGGCTCAACCTCGACCTGCAGGGGCCGCAGTTGGAAACCACCTTGGCCCTCGACGGTTCGCTCGACCAAGGCAACTGGCGCGGACGCCTCGCCAGCGGCGACGTGCAGGTCGGCGGGCAGACCTGGCGCTTGCAGGCACCAGCGAAGCTTGAGCGCCTGGCCAACGGCACGCTGAACTTCGGTGCCCACTGCTGGCGATCCGGCCAGGCCAGCCTCTGCGGGGAAGATCAGCGATTGATGCCGGAGCCAAAGCTGCGTTATCACCTCAAGCAATTCCCCATCGAAGGCCTGGCCCAGTGGATGCCCAAGGATTTTGGCTGGCGCGGACAGCTCAACGCCGACCTGCAACTGGACCTGCCGGCCAGCGGCCCGAACGGCCGCGTGTTGGTGGATGCCAGCGGCGGTACTTTGCGGATTCGAGATAAGGAGCAGGACAAGGGGCAATGGCTGGATTTCCCCTACCAGACCCTGACGCTCAGCAGCCGCCTGACGCCGACGCGCATCGATACCGATATCAATTTCGTCGGCGCGAGGCTGGGTGAGCTGACGCTCCAGGCACGGATCAACCCGTTGCCGGCCAGCAAGCCTTTGAGCGGCTCCTTCCGACTCAATGGTCTGGACCTGTCGGTGGCCCGGCCGTTCGTGCCGATGGTGGAAACCCTGACCGGTCATTTGAACGGCAGTGGCACGCTGTCCGGTGGATTGCTCGCGCCCCAGGTCAACGGCAACCTGGTGCTCAGCGACGGCGAAATGTCCGGCCCGGAACTGCCGATCAGCCTCGAAGCCCTGCAACTGCGGGCCATGATCGCCGGTGATACGGTAAGGCTCGATGGCGCCTGGAAAAGTGGCAAGAGCGGGCAGGGCAGCCTGACCGGAAGCATTGGCTGGGGCGAGGCCCTGACCATGGACCTGGCTCTCAAGGGCTCGCAACTGCCGGTCACTGTCGAACCCTACGCGGTGCTGGACGTGGCGCCGAACCTGAACATCACGATGCAGGGCGAACGACTTTCGATTGCCGGCAAGGTCCTGGTGCCCAAGGGCGAGATCACCGTTCGCGAGCTGCCGCCGTCCACGGTCAAGGTATCGGATGACACGGTGATCGTCGGCCACCAGACTGAAGAGGGCGAGGCACCGATTGCGATGGCGATGGACATCGATGTCATCGTCGGCCAGGAAAAACTCGCCTTCTCGGGTTTTGGCCTGACGGCCAACGTCCAAGGCCAAGTACACATCGGCGACAACATGGACACGCGCGGCGAGCTCTGGCTCAACGACGGAAAATACCGGGCCTACGGACAACGCCTGACGGTACGCCGGGCGCGATTGTTGTTTGCCGGGCCGATCGACCAGCCTTACCTGGACATTGAAGCGATCCGCCAGACCGACGATGTGATCGCCGGTATTCGCTTGAGTGGCAGCGCCGAGCAGCCGACCACGCAGATCTTCTCCGAGCCGGCCATGAGCCAGGAGCAGGCGTTGTCCTACCTGGTGCTGGGCCGGCCGTTGAGCACCACCGGCGAGGACAACAACATGCTCGCCCAGGCCGCGCTGGGCCTGGGCTTGATGGGCAGCGCTGGCGTGACCACCAGCCTCGCCAACAATCTGGGTATCGAAGATTTCCAGCTCGACACCCAGGGCAGCGGCAACGACACCAGCGTAGTCGCCAGTGGCAACCTGTCGGAAAAACTCAGCCTGCGCTATGGCGTGGGCGTGTTCGAACCGGCCAATACCATCGCGTTGCGCTACAAGCTGAGCAAGAAGGTCTACCTCGAAGCCGCCAGCGGCGTCGCCAGCTCGCTGGATATCTTCTACAAGCGCGATTTCTGATCCCTTCCCAAAAAACAAAATCCCCTTGTGGGAGCGAGCTTGCTCGCGATAGCGCCATCAGATTCAGCATCTTCGTTGACTGATACACCGCTATCGCGAGCAAGCTCGCTCCCACATTGGGTCACCGATTTTCTTCCAGCATCTTGTGTGTTCATACGTAGCTAACTAACTATTTGTTTGACATTTGCTGCCTAAGCAGTAATATCTCGACATACATTCACTGCCTAGGCAGCAAAACGTCTTCCGACAACGGTATCCAGATGAAGCATTTCACCCCAGGCGATTTCCACAATTGCCATCTCGGCATGCTGCTCGGCCGTGCCGCGCTGCTCAAGGATCGGATCATCGACACCCACATGGAGCCCGTCGGCATCACCGCCGCGCAGTTCAAGGTGCTGATCATCATGGCCCAGCACGGCATCGACACGCCGGTCGAACTGTGCCGCTACCTGTCCCTGGACAGCGGCTCGATGACACGGATGCTCGATCGCCTGGAGCAGAAGGGCTTCCTGGTTCGCCAACGCTCGGCAGAGGACCGGCGCCAAGTGCAATTGGTGCTGACCGAAGCCGGCCAGGCCCTTGCCGATCGCCTGCCGTTCATCGGTGCCGATGCGATGAATCAACTGGCCAGTGCCATCAGCCGCGAGGAGCTGCAAACCCTCGAAGACATCCTCAAGAAAATACTGCTCGCCGCCGGTGACCCCATCACCGTCTTGCGATTGGGGGAAAAATGAAGCGTCAAACCTTGCGTACCCGCTTGGGCCTGGTGCTGCTGGCCATGAGCCTCGCCGGTTGTGCCAGCTACAGCGGCCTGAAGACCGAAGGGGTCAGCCTCGAAGCCAAGAGCCTCCAGGCGGGACAGTCCCTGACTGGCGTCAAGCTGTCGCCGGCCTCGTGGCCGAAAAGCGACTGGTGGAAAAGCCTCGGCGACCCACAACTCGATGGCCTGATCCGCGAAGCGCTGCACGACAGCCCGGACATGCAGATCGCCAGCGCCCGGGTTCACCAGGCCAGTGCCGCCGCCTATGCCGCCAACGCCGCACGCCTGCCAACCCTGGATGCCAGCGGCAGCGTCAGCCGTTCGCGCCTGGCTCGCGACCAGGATCCGCAAGGGCAGGGTGGGGCCTACAGCACGTTGCGTTCGCTGAGCGTGGATTTCAATTACAACTTCGACCTCTGGGGCGGCCAGCGCGCCGCCTGGGAAGCCGCCCTCGGTCAGGCCCGCGCCGCCGAGATCGACCGCCAGGCCGCGCAACTGACCCTGGCTGCCGATGTGGCCCGGGCCTACAGCGACCTGGGCCAGGCCCATATCATTCATGACTTGGCCAACGAAGACCTCAAGCGCACGCGGCAGATGCTGGACCTGGGCAAGCGTCGCCTCGGCGCCGGGATCGACAGCCAGTATCAGTTCCAGCAGACCGAAAGCCTGGAAGCGAGCGCCGATGCAACGTTGATCGACGCGGAGAAACGTTTGCAAAGCGCCAAGATCGCCTTGGCGGTGCTGCTGGGCAAAGGGCCGGACCGTGGCAACGAAATCGCCCGGCCCAACGTGCTGCAGGCCAGCGCCGTGGCGTTACCGTCGAATCTGCCGGCCGAATTGCTGGGCCGTCGTCCGGACCTGGTCGCGGCGCGGTGGCGGGTCGAGGCGGCGAGCAAGAACATCGAAGCCGGCAAGACCAATTTCTACCCCAACCTCAACTTGAGCGCGGCGGCGGGAGTGCAATCGCTGTTGGGTGACGCGATGTTCGGCTCGGCCAGCCGTTTCTTCAATGTGGCACCGACGGTGTCGCTGCCGATTTTCGACGGCGGACGCCTGCGGGCCGATCTCGATGCCCGGGACGCCGACTACGACCTGGCGGTGGCGCAATACAACAAGAGCCTGGTCGCGGCCCTTGGCGATGTCAGCGACACCATCAACCAGTTGCGTGACATCGGTCGGCAGATCGGCGCCCAGCAACATGCCGTGGATATCGCGCAAAGCTCTTACGACACCGTGGTCCAGCGCTATGGCTCCGGCATCGGCAATTACCTGGACGTGCTGAGCATCGAGCAGCAACTGCTCCAGGCCCAACGCCAACTGGCGACCCTCAATGCCGAGCAGATCGACCTGTCGATCCAACTGATGCAGGCCCTGGGCGGTGGTTTCGAGACCCGGACCGTAGCTTCGGCCACACCGGCCGCCACCGCGCCAACTCACTGATTCGAGGTATTTGTCATGGCAACTGCCGAAACAACTCAACAAACCCCACAGGACGGCAGCAATCCGCGCAAGCGCAAGGTGATGTTGCTGGCCCTGGCCCTGCTCGTCATTCTCGCCGGCGTGGGTGTCTGGGCCTGGCACGAACTGTATGGTCGCTGGAACGAAAGCACCGACGACGCCTACGTCAACGGCAATGTGGTGGAAATCACCCCGCAAGTCACCGGCACGGTGGTGAGCATTGGCGCCGATGACGGTGACCTGGTGCGCGAAGGCCAGGTGCTGGTGCAATTCGACCCGAACGATGCCGAAGTCGCGCTGCAAAGTGCCCAGGCCAACCTGGCCCGTACCGTGCGCCAGGTGCGCGGCTTGTACAGCAATGTCGATGGCATGAAGGCGCAGGTGCATGCGCAAGAGGCCGAAGTGCAGAAGGCCCAGGAAAACTACAGCCGACGCAAGAACCTGGCGGCCGGCGGAGCGATTTCCCAGGAAGAACTGTCCCACGCACGGGACGACCTGACCTCGGCGCAGAACGCCTTGGCCAACGCCCGGCAACAGCTCAAGACCACCAGCGCGTTGGTGGATGACACGGTGGTGTCGTCCCACCCCGACGTGCAAGCGGCGGCTGCGCAACTGCGCCAGGCCTATCTGTCCAACGCGCGCAGTACCTTGATCGCGCCGGTGACCGGTTATGTTGCCAAGCGCACCGTACAGCTGGGGCAGCGAGTGCAGCCGGGCACGGCGTTGATGGCGGTGATCCCGCTGGATCAGTTGTGGATCGACGCCAACTTCAAGGAAACCCAACTGCGCGACATGCGCATCGGCCAGCCGGTGGACATCGAGACTGACCTGTATGGCAGCGACGTGAAATACAGCGGTACGGTCGACAGCCTGGGCGCCGGCACCGGCAGCGCATTTGCCTTGCTGCCCGCGCAGAACGCCACCGGTAACTGGATCAAGATCGTCCAGCGGGTGCCAGTGCGCATTCATATCAATGCCGAGGAGCTGACCAAGCATCCGCTGCGGGTCGGCCTGTCGACTCAGGTCAACGTCAACCTGCATGACCAGAGCGGCCCGGTACTGGCCCAGCAGCCACCGCAAAAAGCCTCGTTCAGCACCCAGGTCTATGACCGTCAGCTGGCCGATGCCGACGCGATGATCAGCCGTTTGATTCATGAGAACAGCGCGGCGACGAGCAATACCGCGCAGCGCTGAGGCAGCGATGCCGGCCTCTGTGGCGAGGGGATTTATCCCCGCTGGGCTGCGCAGCGGCCCTAAAACTGCGACCCGGTGTATCAGGGACTCACTCATCTAATCAAACAGGGGCTGCTACGCAGCCCAGCGGGGATAAATCCCCTCGCCACAGGGCGTAATTCCATTTCATCGGGGCGCCAGTAGTTCACCACCTCCGTTTCATAGGATTCTCGCAATGAGCAATAACGCGTCCTTCACGCCGCCCAGCCTGTTGCTCAGCACCATTGGCTTGTCGCTGGCGACGTTCATGCAGGTGCTCGACACCACCATCGCCAACGTCGCCTTGCCGACTATTTCCGGCAACCTGGGCGTCAGCTCGGAGCAGGGTACTTGGGTGATCACCTCGTTCGCCGTGAGCAACGCCATCGCGCTGCCGCTGACCGGATGGCTGAGCCGTCGCTTTGGCGAGGTGAAGCTGTTTTTGTGGGCGACGATGCTGTTCGTCCTGGCCTCGTTCCTGTGCGGGATATCCACCTCCATGCCAGAGCTGATCGGCTTCCGTGTACTCCAGGGGCTGGTCGCCGGGCCGTTGTATCCGATGACCCAGACCCTGTTGATTGCCGTGTACCCGCCGGCCAGGCGCGGCATGGCCCTGGCGTTGCTGGCGATGGTCACGGTGGTGGCGCCGATTGCCGGGCCGATCCTCGGCGGCTGGATCACCGACAGCTATAGCTGGCCGTGGATTTTTTTCATCAACGTGCCCATCGGCATTTTCGCGGTGATGGTCGTGCGCCAGCAGCTCAAGGCGCGGCCCGTGGTCACCAGTCGCCAGCCGATGGACTATGTCGGCTTGATCACGCTGATCATCGGGGTCGGTGCGTTGCAGGTGATCCTCGACAAGGGCAATGACCTGGATTGGTTCGAATCGAACTTCATCATGATTGGCGCGCTGATTTCAGTCGTTGCCTTGGCGGTATTCGTGATCTGGGAAATGACCGACGGACATCCGGTGGTCAACCTGCGGCTGTTTGCCTATCGCAACTTTCGCATCGGCACCATTGTGCTGGTGGGCGGTTACGCCGGGTTCTTCGGGATCAACCTGATCCTGCCGCAATGGTTGCAGACCCAGATGGGCTACACGGCCACCTGGGCCGGCCTGGCGGTGGCGCCCATCGGCATCCTGCCGGTGTTGATGTCGCCCTTCGTCGGCAAGTACGCCCACAAGTTCGACCTGCGCCTGTTGGCCGGGCTGGCGTTCCTGGCGATCGGCCTGAGCTGCTTCATGCGCGCCGGGTTCACCAACCAGGTGGATTTCCAGCACATCGCCCTGGTGCAGTTGTTCATGGGCATCGGCGTGGCGCTGTTCTTCATGCCGACCCTGAGCATCCTGATGTCGGACCTGCCGCCGCACCAGATCGCCGATGGCGCGGGGCTGGCGACGTTCCTGCGAACCCTGGGCGGCAGCTTCGCCGCGTCGCTGACCACCTGGATCTGGATCCGTCGCGCCGACCAGCACCATGCGTACCTGAGCGAAAGCATCAGCACCTTCGAGCCGGCCACCCGCGAGACGATCCACCAACTCGGCGGCGCGAGCACGCCGGTCTATGCCCAGCTCGACCAGATCCTCACCAGCCAGGCGTACATGCTCTCCACCGTGGATTACTTCACGCTGCTGGGCTGGGCGTTCATGGGGTTGATTTTGCTGGTGTGGCTGGCGAAGCCGCCGTTTGCGGCGAAGGCGGGGCCTGCTGCCAGCGGTCATTGAAGCAACCATGAACTCCTGTGGGAGCGAGCTTGCTCGCGATGGCGGATTCACGTTCAACATCACCGTTGACTGATCCACCGCTATCGCGAGCAAGCTCGCTCCCACAAGGGATCTATATGTAGTCAGGGATCGTATCGGGTGCCGGCAGTTGTGGCGGCGGGGCAAACCCGAACGGCGCCAGCGCAAACCCCTGTTCATCCACCTGCAACGCCCAGCCTTGCTTGTCCCAATCCCCCAGCACGATGCGTCTCGCTGCGTGTTCGCCCAGTTGCAGCTTGTGGATGGCGGGACGGTGGGTGTGGCCGTGGACCAAGGTCTTCACGCCGTATTGCTGCATGATCCGCGGGATCTCTTCGGGCGTGACGTCGACGATGTCGTTGGCTTTCATCCGCGTCTGGGTGCGGCTTTCGCTGCGCAGCTTGCGGGCCAGTTTCTGGCGACTGCCCAGTGGCAGGTGGCGCAGGATGAACAACGTGACCGGGTTGCGCAGCCAGCGGCGCATCTTCATGTAGCCGATATCCCGTGTGCAGAGGCTGTCGCCGTGCATCAGCAATACCGGTTCACCGTTGAACTGCACGACACTCGGATCCTTGAGCAAGGTGCAGCCAGCGGCTTTGCAGAAAGCCTGCCCGAGCATGAAGTCGCGATTGCCGTGCATGAGGAAAATGGCCGTGCCGCTGTCGCTCAATTCGCGCAGGGCCTGGCAGATGGAACGCTGGAACGGCGTCATGGCATCGTCGCCGATCCAGGCTTCGAAAAAGTCGCCCAGGATGTACAACGCTTGCGCCGAGCGGGCGCGTGTGGCGAGTAAATCCAGAAACGCCCGGGTGATGTCCGGGCGCTCCTCTTCCAGATGCAAATCTGAAATCAGCAATATCACGCTTCGATGATCTCGGCTTTCTCGATGATCACGTCTTCTGCGGGCACGTCCTGGTGGCCGGCCTTGGAGGTGGTGGACACGCCTTTGATCTTGTCGACCACGTCTGTGCCAGCGGTGACTTTACCGAATACTGCGTAGCCCCAGCCCTGGACGTTCTTGCCGCTGTGGTTGAGGAAGCTGTTGTCGGCAACGTTGATGAAGAACTGCGCGGAGGCGGAATGCGGCTCCATGGTGCGAGCCATGGCGACGGTGTACTTGTCGTTGGAAAGACCGTTGTCGGCTTCGTTCTGGATGCTTGGGCGCTTGTCTTTCTTTTCTTTCATGCCCGGCTCGAAACCGCCGCCCTGGATCATGAAGTTGCCGATGACACGGTGGAAAACGGTATTTTCGTAATGGCCGGCCTCGACGTACTCAAGGAAGTTCTTAACGGTGATCGGAGCCTTTTCGGCGTTCAATTCCAGGACGATGTCGCCATGGTTGGTGGTCAGTTTGACTTGGGTCATGATCACTACTCTTTCAAGGAATTCGTGGGTTTCGGGGGCGCGGACGCCCGCAACCGGTCTGGTCGCAATCGCCAGGTTGGGCAGTTTAGCGTGCCGGGCACGAATTTCGAGGCTGTTTTTCATCGGCTCATCGATTAAATTCAATCGTTTGCCGGCTCGGCCTGTCAGGTGCTTGACAGCATCGGCTATGATACGGGCTTTGATTTATCAGGCCGCACCCGGCCGCGCACTTGTACGTTCAAGGATCCTATGAGCAAGCCCACTGTCGACCCTACCTCGAATTCCAAGACCGGCCCGGCCGTGCCGGTCAATTTCCTGCGCCCGATTGTCCAGGCGGACCTGGATTCGGGTAAGCACACGCAGATCGTCACCCGCTTCCCGCCGGAGCCCAACGGCTACCTGCATATCGGTCACGCCAAATCCATCTGCGTGAACTTCGGCCTGGCCGAGGAGTTCGGTGGCGTCACGCACTTGCGTTTCGATGACACCAACCCGGCCAAGGAAGACCAGGAATACATCGACGCGATCAAGAGCGACGTCAAGTGGCTGGGTTTCGAATGGGCCGGCGAAGTGCGCTACGCCTCGCAGTATTTCGACCAGTTGCATGATTGGGCGGTCGAGCTGATCAAGTCCGGCAACGCCTACGTGTGCGACCTGACGCCGGAGCAGGCCAAGGAATACCGTGGCAGCCTGACCGAACCGGGCCGGAACAGCCCGTTCCGCGATCGCAGCGTGGAAGAGAACCTGGACCTGTTCGCCCGCATGCGCGCCGGTGAGTTCCCGGACGGTGCCCGTGTGCTGCGCGCCAAGATCGACATGGCCTCGCCGAACATGAACTTGCGCGACCCGATCATGTACCGCATCCGTCATGCCCATCACCACCAGACGGGCGACAAGTGGTGCATCTACCCGAACTATGACTTCACCCACGGCCAGTCGGACGCCATCGAAGGCATCACGCATTCGATCTGCACCCTGGAATTCGAAAGCCACCGTCCGCTGTACGAATGGTTCCTGGAACACCTGCCGGTGCCGGCCAACCCGCGCCAGTACGAATTCAGCCGCCTGAACCTGAACTACACCATCACCAGCAAGCGCAAGCTCAAGCAACTGGTGGACGAGAAGCACGTCAGCGGCTGGGACGACCCGCGCATGTCGACGCTGTCGGGCTTCCGCCGTCGTGGCTACACGCCGAAGTCGATCCGCAATTTCTGCGAGATGATCGGCACCAACCGCTCCGACGGCGTGGTGGACTTCGGCATGCTGGAGTTCAGCATCCGCGACGACCTCGACCACAGCGCTCCGCGCGCCATGTGCGTGTTGCGCCCACTGAAAGTGGTCATCACCAATTACCCGGAAGGCCAGGTCGAGAACCTCGAGCTGCCGTGCCACCCGAAGGAAGACATGGGCGTGCGCGTCCTGCCGTTCGCCCGGGAAATCTACATTGACCGTGAAGATTTCATGGAAGAGCCGCCAAAAGGCTACAAGCGCCTGGAGCCTGCCGGCGAAGTGCGCCTGCGCGGCAGCTACGTGATCCGCGCCGACGAAGCCATCAAGGACGCCGACGGCAACATTGTCGAGCTGCGCTGCTCCTATGACCCCGACACCCTGGGCAAGAACCCGGAAGGTCGCAAGGTCAAGGGCGTGATCCACTGGGTGCCGGCCGCCGCCAGCGTCGAGTGCGAAGTGCGCCTGTACGATCGCCTGTTCCGTTCGCCGAACCCGGAGAAGGCCGAAGACAGCGCCAGTTTCCTGGACAACATCAACCCTGACTCCTTGCAAGTACTCACTGGTTGTCGTGCCGAGCCATCGCTGGGCAACGCACAGCCGGAAGACCGTTTCCAGTTCGAGCGCGAAGGTTACTTCTGCGCGGATATCAAGGACTCGAAACCCGGTGCTCCGGTGTTCAACCGTACCGTGACCTTGCGCGATTCCTGGGGTCAGTGATCAAGTCTTAAGGGAAACCCTGTGCTTACGATCTACAACACGCTCACCAAGAGCAAAGAAGTCTTCAAGCCGCTGGATGGCAACAAGGTGCGCATGTACGTCTGCGGCATGACCGTGTACGACTACTGCCACATCGGTCATGGCCGCAGCATGGTCGCCTTCGACCTGGTGACCCGCTGGCTGCGGTTCAGCGGTTATGACCTGACCTACGTGCGCAACATCACCGACATCGAAGACAAGATCATCAACCGTGCCCGTGAAAACGGCGAGCCTTACGATGCGTTGACCGAGCGCATGATCAAGGCCATGCACGAGGACGAGGCGCGCCTCAACATCCAGAAGCCGGACCTGGAACCGCGCGCCACGGACCACATCCCGGGCATGTTGGCGATGATCCAGACCTTGATCGACAAGGGCTACGCCTATGCACCGGGCAATGGCGACGTGTACTACCGCGTCGCCAAGTTCATGGGCTACGGCAAGCTGTCGCGCAAGAAGATCGAAGACTTGCGCATCGGTGCGCGTATCGAAGTCGACGAGTCGAAGGAAGACCCGCTGGACTTCGTGCTGTGGAAGGGCGCCAAGCCGGGTGAGCCGAGTTGGGATTCGCCATGGGGCGCCGGGCGTCCGGGCTGGCATATCGAGTGCTCGGTGATGTCGACCTGCTGCCTGGGCGAGACCTTCGACATTCATGGCGGCGGCAGCGACCTGGAATTCCCGCACCACGAAAACGAAATCGCCCAGAGTGAAGCAGCCACCGGCAAGACCTACGCCAACGCGTGGATGCATTGCGGCATGATCCGGATTAACGGCGAGAAGATGTCCAAGTCCTTGAACAACTTCTTCACCATCCGCGACGTGCTCGACAAGTATCACCCGGAGGTCGTGCGTTACCTGTTGGTATCGAGCCACTACCGCAGCGCCATCAACTACTCGGAAGACAACCTCAAGGACGCCAAGGGCGCCCTGGAGCGTTTCTACCATGCGTTGAAGGGCCTGCCGAGCGTGCCGCCTGCCGGTGGCGAAGCATTCGTGGCGCGCTTCACCGAAGTGATGAACGACGACTTCGGCACGCCGGAAGCGTGCGCGGTGCTGTTCGAGATGGTGCGTGAGATCAACCGCCTGCGCGAGAGCGATGTTGATGCGGCGGCGGGCCTGGCGGCACGCTTGAAGGAACTGGCCAGTGTGCTGGGTGTGTTGCAGCTCGAAGCCGATGACTTCCTGCAAGCCGGCGCCGAAGGTCGCGTGGACGCGGCCGAGGTAGAGGCGTTGATCCAGGCGCGCCTGGCTGCGCGAGCCAACAAGGACTGGGCCGAATCCGACCGCATCCGCGACCAGCTCACCGCCATGGGCGTGGTGCTGGAAGACGGGAAGGGCGGGACGACCTGGCGATTGGCGGACTAAGATCTCTTAGGCGCGCAATACCCACTGTGGGAGCGAGCTTGCTCGCGATGGCGGAGTGTCAGGCAACATGTTTGTCTGCTGATATATCCCCATCGCGAGCAAGCTCGCTCCCACAGTTTTTTGCATTCCAACCCTAGCAATCAATTAATTATGAGCTAGTACTGTCAGGTCAATTCGACATCCTCTGACAGGAGTCCTCCCATGCTCGCTCACTGGTCTCTCGCGGCCATCCATCTCCTGGCGTTCGCCCTCGGGTTCTGGGCGGTGCTGACCCGTGGCACGGCGTTGCGCCGCCTCGCAAGCGGCGCTGACGTGGTTCGCAATGTCCTGGTTGCGGACAACGTATGGGGACTGTCAGCGCTGGTGTTGCTGGTAACGGGTGGGATGCGCGCTTTTGCCGGGTACGAAAAAGGCGCTGACTATTACCTGCATCAGCCGCTGTTTCACCTGAAGATGACGCTGTTCGTGGCGATTCTGTTGCTTGAAATCGCGCCGATGATCGCCCTGATCAAATGGCGGATAGCCCTCGGCAAAGGGGGCGCGATCGATCCATCGAGGGCGGGGCGCTATGCACGGATCAGCCATTTGGAAGCGTTGCTGTTGATCCTGATGGTGATCGCCGCCACGGGGATGGCTCGCGGCGTGAGCTTGGGTTGACCGGCCACGAACGCCTGCTTCCCCGCCATTAAAACGAAACGTCTGACAGCCATGCTACGAGGCAAGCCATTAATATCGGTTTCACGGCTGGACGAGGTCAAGGCGGATGGGGCAGGGCGAGGCGCGGTCGATATGCATCTTTAGCCAGCCTTGCGGTGATGCAAGCGGGCTGGCTGCGGACTGCGACAAGGCTCAGGGCGTTTGAGGCTTGTCCGGGGCGGTAAGGCCGGCCTGGATACGCTGATAAATCTCTTCACGATGCACCGCAACGTTTTTCGGGGCGTTGATGCCGATCCTGACTTGTTGGCCGCTTACGCCCAGAATGGTGATCGTGATGTCGTCACCAATATTTATGCTTTCACCGACTTTGCGGGTGAGTATCAGCATGGTGTTCTCCTTGATAGCTTTATAGGGCACCTGATTCAGACAGTGCAGATGTCGGTACTGCTTATAGATTAGTGCTAAGTGTCACAATGTGGGTGCCTCTTTCTGACGTGCAGACGCAGCATTAATTCCCAGGGTGCGACTATACAGAGACGCCGGGCAGGATTCTCGTGTTTTGCGCACTGTTTAGGGCGTTGTTGGCGAGAGTGGATGCTAAAATCCCCGCTTCATGTCTTGCGAGGGAATCGTTGTGCGTAAATTGGCTTGGGTTATCGCGGTATTGGCGCTGGCTGGATGTGGGGAAGGGCGCGACGTCGAGGCACCCAAGCCGAAAGCAGTGGCGAGCTCCACGCCGGCGGCCGCTGCGGCGCCGCAATGGGCGGTCGAGGTTCGCGGCGAGACGCCCCAGGCCGTCAGCGATCTCACCGGATGGCTGATCGAGCACAGCTTCATGTCCACTGTGGTCCGGGAGGATGGCAAGGATCGGGTTCTGGTCGGGCCGTTGAGCTCCGAAGCCGAGGCTCAAGCCAAGCAGGAGCAAATCACCGCTGCCCTGGTGCGCGCCAAGAAGCGCAACATCGAGACTCAGGTTGTGGATTATCCGCCGGCACGATAAACAGACGGACAAACAAAAGGCCCCGGACGCGCACGTCCGGGGCCTTTTGTTTTCCAAGTGTTCAGCCGCAGGCCTTCAGGTCCACCGGGCCGACGAATTCGTTTCCGCGCCCCATCACGCACGCAACGCTCTGGTTGCGCTGGCGCTCCCAGGCCTGCACGGGATAGGTCTTGTCCCAGGCTTCGTACAGGCTCCGGTCCTGTTTCGAAAGGCGCAGGCCGTACTGTTTGCTCATATAGAAATACGTCCTGGCGATCATTCCCCGGATGGAAGGGCGGGGCATGACTTTCTTGGCCTTGAAGTCCACTTGGGTCAGGCATGAACCGTATTGGCCCTTCTGCACCGGCAACCAGCCGAAACTGAAGTTGCTGCGATCGCCATTGACCTCGCCAATGCTGGGCACCAGGTTGTGAAGGTCAGCCTCGGCCCGTTGGTACACCGGGTCGTAGCGCGTGCAGTTCTTGCGCCCGCCCTGTTGCCAGCATTGACGCTGATGGCCGATCTGCCACGCCGGGACAATATGTTCCCACTCGATGCGTGCGGCGCGACTGGCGTTCTTGCGTGGCACGTAACCGCAGGCCGCCAGGTTCACCCGATTGCCGGTGTATTTGCAGCCGCAGTAGAACTCGGTGGATTGCGGGGCGTAGAGTTTCCAGGCGACTTTCTTGGCTTCGTTGAAGGTGCGGGGAGCAGCGGCTTGCGCGCCCATGGCAACAAAGACGAGCGATAAAGCTAAACAGCGAACAATCATCAGGCTCAATCTTCCTTCGGCACAACCCAGAAAACCTGCACGCCGCCATCGTCGCGATAAGCGAGGGTGACGTTGTCGTTCTCGTCTATTTCCTCCAGCAGCCGTTCCCATTCATCCACCGGCTCATCAGGAAGGCGGAAGATCAGTGCGGCCTTGGCTTTTTGTGCGGAGGGGGAATTGATGATTTTCGAGACCCGAAGACCGAGTCGTGAATAGGAATCTAAGGGAGTAGTTGCAGCGGAGGGCGTGGCCACAGGATTATCCTTATTAAGCTGTACGTGCATACAGTATTTATTTGTAGGCATTTACGCAACTGCTTAAAAATCAAGAAAATCGTCTGACAGCACTTTTTGCGTTTTGATGTAGGAAGAAGGATTTTTTTATTGAGAAAGGTCCTTTGTCTTCAGCAGATTCCGCCAGAGGCCTAAAGAAAATTCCCTGGCGGACGATCTTGCTTGTAGGAAATTCTTTCACGGAGCGAGACATGTCCATTTCAATCGGCTTTCCAAATGCCGCCGCCATCACCATTGGCGGAAAATCCGCGGCCACGCTGAATGCCCTGAGCGAGGCGAGCGCCGACGCAGCCGACGAGGCCCTTGGCGAAACGCAAGCGCCTGGCAAGGTCCGTGCGAATCTGGCGACCGAAGCCGAGAGCAAGACCGAAAAAAGCGACAGCGACCAAAGCATTGCCACAAAAATATTGCTCAAGCGCATGCAGGAGCTTCAACAGCAACTGCGCGAGCAACAACAGCAGCTTGCCGCGGCACAGGCGCGTCCTTATCCGACGCCTGATGCCAAGACGACTGCTATCCTGTCGATCCAGGGTCAGATCGCCGACACCACCGGCGCGCTGCAGCAGGTTACGGGTAGCTTGATCAAGGAGCTGGCGAAAGATTCCAGCTCGGGTTCGCTGGTCAACACCACGGCTTGATCGATGACGTTCCGGATGAAAACGGGACGTTGACAAAACGCCGATGCTTTACCATAGTTCATTCCACGCAAACGTTTGCGCGATTGCCGTGCGACGATTTTGCTCACAATAATCATAAAATCGGAGTGAACCCATGAAGCTGCCATTCGCTGGACGCCTTCTCGCCGTCGCCATGCTCGCGGCCGCATCCGCAGCGCTGCCTTTCTCCTCGGCGCTCGCCCAGACCACGGAAAAACCCAAGGTCGCGCTCGTCATGAAGTCCCTCGCCAATGAATTCTTCCTGACCATGGAAGATGGCGCCAAGGCGTATCAAAAGGAACACTCCGCCGATTTCGACCTGATCTCCAACGGGATCAAGGATGAAACCGACACCGCCAATCAGATTCGCATCGTCGAACAGATGATCGTGTCCAAAGTCGATGCGCTGATTATCGCGCCGGCCGATTCCAAGGCCATGGTGCCGGTGATCAAGAAAGCCGTCGACGCCGGTATCACCGTGATCAACATCGACAACCAGCTCGACCCGGCAGTGGTCAAGAGCAAGAACATCAACGTGCCGTTCGTAGGTCCGGACAACCGCAAGGGCGCTCGCCTGGTGGGGGAATACCTGGCCAAGCAGCTCAAGGCCGGTGACGAGGTCGGCATTATCGAAGGCGTGTCGACCACCACCAATGCCCAGGCACGCACCGCGGGCTTCAAGGATGCGATGGAGGCGGCGCAGGTCAAGGTCGTTTCACTGCAATCGGGCGATTGGGAAATCAACAAGGGCAACCAGGTTGCCTCGTCGATGCTCAGCGAATACCCGAACATCAAGGCGTTGCTGGCTGGTAACGACAGCATGGCGGTAGGCGCGGTCTCGGCCGTGCGCGCTGCTGGCAAGGCGGGCAAGGTGCAAGTGGTCGGCTACGACAACATCAACGCGATCAAGCCGATGCTCAAGGACGGTCGTGTCCTGGCGACTGCTGATCAGTTCGCTGCCAAGCAGGCTGTGTTCGGTATCGAGACCGCGCTGAAGATCCTCAAGGGTGAAAAAGTCGACAGCGGCGCCAACGGCGTTATCGAAACTCCGGTCGAGCTGGTGACCAAGCCGTAACCCTGGCGACACAACGGCGCTCGCCCGTCCGGGCGAGCGCATTGGAGAGTTTGTTATGTCCGTTCGCGACCCGAACGCTGTCCTGTGCGTCAGCGGTATCGGCAAGACCTATGCCCAGCCGGTACTGAGCGATATCAACCTGACGTTGATGCGCGGTGAAGTGCTGGCGCTGACCGGCGAAAATGGTGCCGGCAAAAGTACCTTGTCCAAGATTATCGGTGGCCTGGTCACGCCAACGACCGGGCAGATGCAATTCCAGGGTCAGGATTACCGCCCCGGCAGCCGGGCCCAGGCGGAATCGCTGGGTGTACGCATGGTCATGCAGGAACTCAACCTGCTGCCGACGCTGTCCGTGGCCGAGAACCTGTTCCTCGACAACCTGCCTAGCCACGGTGGCTGGATCAGCCGCAAGCAACTGCGCAAGGCGGCGGTCGAGGCCATGGCCCAGGTGGGGCTCGACGCAATTGATCCCGACACGCTGGTCGGTGAGCTGGGCATCGGCCACCAGCAGATGGTCGAGATCGCCCGCAACCTGATCGGCGATTGCCATGTGCTGATTCTCGATGAGCCGACCGCGATGCTGACGGCCCGCGAAGTCGAAATGCTTTTTGAGCAGATCACACGCTTGCAGGCGCGCGGCGTGTCGATCATCTACATCTCCCATCGCCTCGAAGAGTTGGCGCGGGTCGCCCAGCGCATTGCGGTGCTACGCGACGGCAACCTGGTCTGCGTCGAGCCGATGGCGAACTACAACAGCGAACAATTGGTGACGCTGATGGTCGGCCGTGAGTTGGGCGAGCACATCGACCTGGGCCCCCGGCAAATCGGTGCTCCTGCACTGACCGTCAAGGGGCTGAGCCGGTCCGACAAGGTCCGCGACGTATCCTTTGAAGTGCGCAGTGGTGAAATCTTTGGCATCTCCGGCCTGATCGGGGCAGGGCGCACCGAGTTGTTGCGGCTGATCTTCGGCGCCGATGCGGCCGACAGCGGCACCGTGGCGCTGGGCTCGCCGGCCAGTGTCGTCAGCATCCGGTCGCCGGCCGATGCGGTGGCCCATGGCATCGCCTTGATCACTGAGGATCGCAAGGGCGAAGGCCTGCTGCTGACGCAATCCATCGCGGCGAATATCGCCCTGGGGAACATGCCGGAGATTTCCAGCGCCGGCCTGGTCAATGGCAGCGCCGAGGTGGCGTTGGCGCAGCGGCAGATCGACGCGATGCGCATCCGCAGCTCGAGCCCGACGCAATTGGTGTCCGAACTGTCCGGCGGCAACCAGCAGAAAGTCGTGATCGGCCGCTGGCTCGAGCGCGATTGCTCGGTGCTGCTGTTCGACGAGCCGACCCGTGGCATCGACGTCGGCGCCAAATTCGACATCTATGCATTGCTCGGTGAGTTGACTCGCCAGGGCAAGGCGTTGGTCGTGGTCTCCAGTGACCTGCGGGAACTGATGCTGATTTGTGATCGCATCGGCGTGTTGTCCGCCGGGCGCCTGATCGATACCTTCGAGCGCGACAGCTGGACCCAGGATGACTTGCTTGCCGCCGCGTTCGCCGGCTACCAGAAACGTGATGCGCTGCTCAACGAAGCAGCGCCTAGGGATCTCTCATGAAAACCGCACCTGCCGCTGGCAAATCCACTGGCAATTTCTATGGCCTCGGCACCTACCTGGGCCTGGCTGGCGCGTTGCTGGCCATGGTCGCGCTGTTCTCGGTCCTGAGCAGCCACTTCCTGTCCTATGACACCTTCAGCACCCTGGCCAACCAGATTCCGGACCTGATGGTATTGGCCGTCGGCATGACCTTTATCCTGATCATCGGTGGCATCGACCTATCGGTGGGATCGGTGTTGGCGCTCGCCGCCTCGACAGTCAGCGTCGCGGTGCTCGGCTGGGGCTGGAGCGTCTGGCCGTCGGCCTTGCTTGGCATGGCCGTGGCCGCGTTGGCGGGGACTGTAACCGGCTCGATTACCGTGGCCTGGCGTATCCCATCGTTCATCGTCTCGCTGGGCGTGCTGGAAATGGCCCGGGGCCTGGCGTACCAGATGACCGGTTCGCGGACCGCCTACATCGGCGATTCGTTCGCCTGGCTGTCCAACCCGATCGCCTTCGGCATTTCACCTTCGTTCATCATTGCCTTGCTGGTGATCTTCATCGCCCAGGCGGTGCTGACCCGCACCGTGTTCGGCCGCTACCTGATCGGCATCGGCACCAACGAGGAAGCCGTGCGCCTGGCGGGGATCAACCCAAAACCCTACAAGATCCTGGTGTTCAGCCTGATGGGGTTGCTGGCTGGCGTTGCGGCGCTGTTCCAGATTTCGCGCCTGGAAGCGGCGGATCCGAACGCGGGTTCGGGGCTTGAGTTGCAGGTCATTGCGGCCGTGGTGATCGGCGGCACCAGCCTGATGGGCGGGCGTGGCTCGGTGATCAGTACCTTCTTCGGCGTGCTGATCATTTCGGTGCTGGCGGCGGGCCTGGCCCAGATCGGCGCCACCGAACCGACCAAGCGCATCATTACCGGCGCGGTGATCGTGGTGGCGGTGGTGCTCGACACGTACCGCAGCCAGCGCGCCAGCCGGCGGGCTTGAACCATGGCGACGATCAAGGATGTGGCGGCGCTTGCAGGCATTTCCTACACGACCGTGTCCCACGTCGTGAACAAGACGCGGCCGGTCAGTGACGAGGTGCGACGCAAGGTCGAGGCGGCAATCGAGCGGTTGGACTACGTGCCCAGCGCGGTGGCGCGCTCGCTCAAGGCCAAGACCACGGCAACCATCGGCCTGCTGGTGCCCAATAGTCTCAACCCGTACTTCGCCGAACTGGCTCGGGGGATCGAGGATTACTGCGAGCGCAATGGTTATTGCGTGATCCTCTGCAACTCCGATGACAACCCGGACAAGCAGCGCAGTTATCTGCGGGTGTTGCTGGAAAAACGCATCGACGGGCTGATCGTGGCCTCGGCCGGGGGCGATGTCGGCTTGGCCGAAGGGCTGGCCAACGTGCGCACGCCCATGGTGATCGTTGACCGTGGGCTTGACGGCGTGGACGCGGACCTGGTGCGCATCGACCACGAGTACGGCGCGTACCTCGCGACTCGGCACCTGCTGGAGCTGGGCCATCGTGACATCGCTTTTATTGGTGGGCCGGCGGACACCAGCGTGGCGCAAATGCGCCTGGCGGGCTATTGCCGTGCGCTGAAAGAGGCGGGGATCGAGCTGCCTGTGGAGCGCATGCTTGAAAGTGATTTCACCAGTACCGGCGGCTATCGGGCCGCGGCACAACTGCTTGAGCAGCAACCGCCCAGCGCGATTTTCGCCGCCAACGACATGATCGGTATCGGTGCGCTGCGCGCCGCCGCCGAACGCAATGTGCGCGTGCCCAGCGAGCTGTCGATCATCGGCTTCGATGACATCCAGATGAGCCGTTATGTCTACCCGGCGCTGACCACGGTGGGGCAGTCGATCCTGCAGCTTGGCGAAATGGCTGCAGAAGTTTTGCTGCGACGCATCGCTACGCCGGGGCTTGTCACTGACCAGCGGATCGTGACGCCGAGCATTGTCCTGCGAGAATCGACTGCACCGCTGTCCGGCACATTCGCCCAGTACCGCTGAACCGAATAGATGAGTAATGAAGCAATGCCAGCAAACGTAGTGGTAATAGGCAGCCTGAACATGGACCTGGTGACCCGTGCACCGCGTCTGCCTCGCGGTGGTGAAACCCTGATCGGAGAGTCGTTCTCTACCATTCCAGGTGGCAAGGGCGCCAACCAGGCGGTGGCCGCCGCGCGCCTGGGCGCGCAGGTGTCCATGGTCGGCTGCGTCGGCAGTGACGCCTACGGCCAGCAACTGCGCGGTGCGCTGTTGGCCGAGGGCATCGATTGCCAGGCGGTCAGCGTCGTGGACGGCTCCAGCGGTGTGGCGCTGATCGTGGTCGATGACAACAGCCAGAATGCGATCGTCATCGTCGCCGGGGCCAATGGCGAGCTGACGCCAACGGTTCTCGAGCGTTTCGACGCCGTGCTGCAAAGCGCCGATGTCATCATCTGCCAGCTCGAAGTGCCGGATGCCACTGTGGGGCATGCGCTCAAGCGCGGACGCGAACTCGGCAAGACCGTCATCCTCAACCCGGCGCCGGCCTCCCGTGCGCTGCCGTCCGAATGGTACGCCTACGTCGACTACCTGATCCCCAATGAAAGCGAAGCGATGGTCCTGAGTGGTCTGGCGGTGGACTCCCTGGAAACCGCCGAAGCTGCCGCGACGCAGTTGATCGCCAGCGGTGCCGGCAAAGTGATTGTGACGCTGGGCGCCCAAGGGCTGGTGTTCGCCAATGGCTCGAGCTTCGAGCACTTCCCCGCGCCACGGGTCAAGGCCGTGGACACCACGGCGGCCGGCGATACGTTTGTCGGTGGCTTCGCAGCCGCGCTGGCGAGCGGCAAGGACGAAGCCGAGGCGATTCGTTTTGGTCAGGTCGCCGCTGCGCTGTCGGTCACCCGCGCGGGCGCTCAGCCCTCCATCCCCACTTTGCTGGAAGTACAGGCGTTCAAATCATGAAAAAGACTCCGTTGCTGAACGTGGCCATGTCACGGTTGATTGCGTCCCTCGGCCATGGCGACAAAGTGGTCATTGGCGACGCCGGCCTGCCGGTCCCGCCACACGTCGAGCTGATCGACCTGGCGCTGACCCATGGTATTCCTGATTTCGTCAGTACTTTGAAGGTGGTGCTCAGCGAAATGCAGGTCGAGAGCCACGTACTGGCCGAGGAAATCCTTGATAAGCAACCGTCGGCCCTGGCCACGTTGGAGGCGTTGCATGCCGAAGGCGCGTTGGGCTCGCGGGAGCTGGTCAGTCACGAACAGTTCAAGCTGCTCAGCCGCGAGGCGAGGGCGATTATCCGCACGGGAGAGTGCTCTCCCTATTGCAACGTGGTGCTGGTCGCGGGCGTCACGTTCTGAGTCTTACCCACCTGCACAAGGAGTGCGCCATGCACCGCTATGCTCAGAAAGTCCATCAACTGCTGCGGAGTCTGCTGCTTTTGTCCCTGATCACCACCGCAAGCGCCCAGGCGGCAGAAAAAATCGACCTGATCATCGACACCGACCCGGGCGCCGATGATGTGGTTGCGCTGTTGTTCGCCCTGGCGTCGCCCGAAGAACTGCATATCCGCGCATTGACCACCGTCGCAGGCAACGTGCGCCTGGACAAGACTTCTCGCAATGCGCGCCTGGCCCGGGAGTGGGCAGGGCGCGAAGAGGTCCCGGTCTATGCCGGTGCGCCAAAGCCGATGATGCGTACGCCGATCTACGCGGAAAACATCCATGGCAAGGAAGGCCTGTCGGGTGTAACCGTGCATGAGCCGAAGAAAGGCTTGGCCCAGGGCAATGCAGTCAACTACCTGATCGACACCCTCAAGGCCGCCAAGCCGCACAGCATCACCATCGCCATGCTTGGGCCGCAAACCAACCTCGCGCTTGCGCTGATCCAGGAACCGGACATCGTCCAGGGCATCAAGGAAGTGGTCATCATGGGCGGCGCGCATTTCAACGGCGGCAATATCACGCCGGTGGCCGAGTTCAATCTGTACGCCGATCCCCAGGCGGCCGAAGTGGTTGCCAAAAGTGGCGTGAAGCTGACCTATCTGCCGTTGGACGTGACCCACAAGATCCTCACCAGCGAGGCACGCCTGAAGCAGATTGCGGCACTCAACAACAACGCCAGCAAGTTGGTCGGCGATATCCTCAACGAATACGTCAAGGGCGACATGGAGCACTACGGCATGACGGGTGGGCCGGTACACGACGCGACGGTGATTGCCTATCTGCTCAAGCCGCAACTGTTTAGCGGTCGTTCGGTCAATGTCGTCGTGGACAGTCGCGAGGGCCCGACGTTCGGGCAGACCATCGTCGACTGGTACGACGGCCTGAAAGCACCGAAGAACGCGTTCTGGGTGGAAAACGGCGATGCCCAGGGCTTCTTTGACTTGCTGACCGAGCGACTGGCGCGCCTGAAGTAACCTGCCTGGCTATGTGTCCGCAGGCTGGGCCTGGGGGCACATGAGTTCAATCCACCGCGTCGACGATGCTCGGGTAGCGTTCGAACGCTTGCTGGATAAAGTCGCGGGCGACCTCCGTGCCCAACTCTCTCACCAACAATTCTATGCAGATAACTGCCAATTCCTCCGGGCTGCCCGGGCTATAGGAACTATGGCCCTCCGACCATTTGGCATTGATGGTGGCTTCGATGCTGACGGTGCTCATGGTAGGGCTCGCGAGTTGGAGGTCGGTAGGCTGAGTTAAACATTTTTGCCAGGGATTTGGCACTGCGACTTAGGCATCGGGGGGAGGGCTGTGCGACACTCGTCTTTTTATTTTTCAAGGGAGCCCCGCCGTGCAGATCGATTTGAATGCTCCTGACGGCCTCACCGTCGAGGCGGTTCGTCAATTGCTGGCCTCGGCCAGTGACGACGAGCATACGCAGTTGCGCGTGACCAAGAACGGTATCGCCTATTTGTCTTCGGGTGTGGTCGGTGGCACTGATATCGGCGACTTGCGGTTTCGGCTCGAGACCTGGGCGAAGGGCTCGGGATATGTCGGTCGGGTCGCTGCCAGCGACGAGGTCTGGGTCATGCAGATCTACAACGCGCTGAAGGACAACTGGCCCAATCCACCTTTCGATTACATCGACGTTTATTGAGCCGCGTTCATATCCAGTCACGATTCTGGACCGAACAGGGTCGCGGGCTCAGGCAAACTGCCAGCTTTGCCCAGGCGGATGGCAACGGTGCTGAAACCAAGCCCCGTTTGGGTTGTCGCACGCTCTCTGTTTATCAATCAAAAAAGGAGGCTTCATGCCTTGGAAGCTCGCGTCACTGAGTACTTTGCTGGCCGTTGCGCTGTTGAGCGGTTGCAGCAGCACCTCTGAATCGACCCCCGAACCTGCGGCGGCCGAGACCGGCCATGACCGCTGCGAAGCGAAGTCCGCCGAGTTCGCGATCGGCAAGAAGGCCTCGCCGGAGTTGTTGGAGCAGGCACGGACTCGTGCGGGTGCGCAGATTGCTCGTATTCTCAAGCCCAACGACATGGTGACCCTTGAGTACCGCTCCGATCGCCTGAACCTCAATACCGATGCCAACCTGGTGATCAATCGGGTGAACTGCGGCTGATCCGGTTTTCGACCGGCCATAAAAAACCCCGTCACTTGGACGGGGTTTTTTTAGCGCGCCGGGAAATTACTCTGGGCGAACTTGTGCAGCTTGCATACCCTTTTGGCCTTTCTCAGCCACGAAGGAAACGGTCTGGCCTTCTTTCAGGCTTTTGAAACCGTCGCTTTCGATAGCTTTGAAGTGTACGAACAGGTCGTCACCGCCACCTTGAGGAGTGATGAAGCCGAAGCCTTTTTCATCGTTGAACCATTTAACGGTGCCGGTTTGGCGATTAGACATGGTGTATCTCCAAGAAACATATATTTTCAGTGTACTGTGCTGCTCAGGCCAACTGGGCACACCCGGGTATCATAGTCGAAATGTTCGATTTGGGAGCCCCCCGGACGAGCTGTTTGCCAATCAGTCGTGTTTTCTCTATCGTCCGGATTGGCTGAAAGCCCCGGTTTCAAAGGCTTTCAGCCCAAAGTAAAGACGATAAAAAAAGCTGAAAAACCTGAAAAAATCGT
The DNA here is from genome assembly GCF_019141525.1 of Pseudomonas alvandae. GTDB lineage: Bacteria > Pseudomonadota > Gammaproteobacteria > Pseudomonadales > Pseudomonadaceae > Aquipseudomonas > Aquipseudomonas alvandae. Next base: position 4,367,635 of record NZ_CP077080.1, on the reverse strand, counting down.
ACGAAAAAGCGTTTATTCGGCCCTTTTTATCGGCGCCGAGGGCCTCGCGTGGTACCGATTATTCATTTTTTCGCAGGTGGATTGGCCTTGCATTTGGCGATTTGACCGAGCGCTTTCTGCTGCAGTTCAGGGGTGGCCTTGTTGTCCATCAACGCCTGGATGTCACTGGCCGGATAGGATTTGATCGCGTCGGCGCCACAGGCGCAGTGTGATTTGGCCGCTGCTGCGCCGATCTGGGGAGTGGCCGCTTCAGTGCACTGGGCCATGTATTTTTCACGCTCGCCCTTCGGCCATTCGGCGTGGGCGGCCAGCGGAAGCAGCAGGGCGAGGGGGGCGACTACTGCCAGTAGTGTATTCAGACGCATGCGAGGATGCTCCTTTTGGGGTCGATGTCTTGTTATCTGAGGCGTTGCAGGCGCTTCGGTTCAGCACTTTGGCATAAAAAACGTGAGTTTACGCGCGCTTCCATCCGGAGGCGGCGATGACCGTTCATCTGTGCTAGGATGCCGGGCTCGGGTATTTCTCAGGCGCCGGATGACGACAGGTCCCGGTGGCGGCAAATGTTCGATTAACCCTGATTTGAATCCCAGTCACTCTGGTTCGGTTTTCCCGGTTGGCCGCAAGGCTCCTGCCGCTGTAAGGCAGGCGTTCGTCATTGAATGGCCTGGACTGGATCTTGTACTGGCTCATCCCAACCCACGTGACCTTTGGTAGGGGTCACCACTAGGAGAGGAGGCGCCATGCCAACTATTACTCTTCCCGACGGCAGTCAACGTTCATTCGATCACCCGGTTTCCGTAGCCGAGGTCGCCGCATCCATTGGCGCGGGCCTGGCCAAGGCCACCCTGGCCGGCAAGGTCAACGGCAAGCTGGTCGACGCCAGCGATGTCATCGACAGCGATGCCACGCTGCAAATCATCACGCCCAAGGATGAAGAGGGGCTGGAGATCATTCGTCACTCCTGCGCTCACCTGGTTGGCCATGCGGTCAAGCAGCTGTATCCGAGCGCGAAAATGGTCATCGGGCCGGTCATCGACGAAGGCTTCTATTACGACATCGCCTTCGAACGTCCTTTCACCCCGGACGACATGGCGGCCATCGAGCAGCGCATGCAGCAGCTGATCGAGAAAGATTACGACGTCATCAAGAAAGTCACCCCGCGCGCCGAAGTCATCGAAGTCTTCAAGGCCCGTGGCGAGGACTACAAGCTGCGTCTGGTGGAAGACATGCCGGACGAGCAGGCCATGGGCCTGTACTACCACGAAGAATACGTCGACATGTGCCGTGGCCCGCACGTGCCGAACACGCGTTTCCTGAAATCCTTCAAGCTGACCAAGCTGTCCGGCGCCTACTGGCGTGGCGACGCGAAGAACGAGCAGTTGCAGCGCGTCTATGGCACTGCCTGGGCGGACAAGAAGCAACTGGCGGCCTACATCCAGCGTATCGAAGAAGCCGAGAAGCGCGATCACCGCAAGATCGGCAAGCGCCTGGGGCTGTTCCATACCCAGGAAGAATCCCCGGGCATGGTGTTCTGGCACCCGAACGGCTGGACGATGTACCAGGTGCTTGAGCAGTACATGCGCCAGGTCCAGCGTGAAAACGGCTACCTGGAAATCAAGACGCCGCAAGTGGTCGACCGCAGCCTGTGGGAGAAATCCGGGCACTGGGCCAACTACGCCGACAACATGTTCACCACCCAGTCGGAAAACCGCGACTACGCCATCAAGCCGATGAACTGCCCTTGCCACGTGCAAGTGTTCAACCAGGGCTTGAAGAGCTACCGCGAACTGCCAATGCGCCTGGCCGAGTTCGGTGCCTGCCACCGTAACGAACCATCGGGTGCGCTGCACGGCATCATGCGCGTGCGGGCATTTACCCAGGACGATGCGCACATCTTCTGCACGGAAGAGCAGATGCAGGCAGAATCCGCCGCCTTCATCAAGCTGACCATGGACGTCTATCGCGACTTCGGCTTCACCGAAGTCGAAATGAAGCTGTCCACTCGTCCGGAAAAACGCGTCGGTTCCGACGAGCTGTGGGATCGCGCCGAGGCCGCCCTGGCCGCAGCCCTTGATAGTGCGGGCCTTGCGTACGACTTGCAGCCAGGCGAGGGCGCCTTCTACGGTCCGAAGATTGAATTCTCGTTGAAAGATTGCCTCGGTCGCGTGTGGCAGTGTGGTACCTTGCAGCTCGATTTCAACCTGCCGATCCGTCTGGGCGCTGAATATGTGTCCGAAGACAACAGCCGCAAGCACCCGGTCATGCTTCACCGCGCGATCCTCGGTTCGTTCGAGCGTTTCGTCGGGATTCTGATCGAGCATTACGAGGGCGCGTTCCCCGCGTGGCTGGCGCCGACCCAGGCAGTGATCATGAATATCACTGATAAACAGGCAGATTTTGCCGCCGAGGTCGAAAAAACTCTCAACCAAAGCGGATTTCGTGCCAAGTCCGACTTGAGAAATGAAAAGATCGGCTTTAAAATCCGCGAGCATACTTTGCTCAAGGTTCCCTTTCTCTTGGTTATTGGAGATCGGGAGGTCGAGATGCAGACTGTCGCTGTGCGTACTCGTGAAGGTGCTGACCTGGGCTCGATGCCCGTCGCCGAATTCGCTGAGTTTCTCGCGCAAGCGGTTTCCCGGCGTGGTCGCCCAGATTCGGAGTAATTATTATTAAGCGTGAAATGAGACAAGATAAACGAGCTGCACCGAAAGCCCCGATCAACGAGAATATCTCGGCACGCGAGGTTCGGTTAATTGGCGCTGATGGCGAGCAGATTGGCATCGTCTCGATTGATGAAGCGCTTCGTATTGCTGAAGAAGCCAAGCTTGATCTGGTGGAAATCTCCGCGGACGCAGTCCCGCCCGTTTGCCGGGTGATGGACTACGGCAAGTCGATCTTCGAGAAGAAGAAGCAGATTGCCGCGGCGAAGAAAAACCAGAAGCAGATTCAGGTAAAAGAAATCAAGTTTCGTCCAGGGACGGAGGAAGGGGATTACCAGGTAAAACTGCGCAACCTGGTACGTTTCCTGAGTGACGGGGACAGGGCCAAGGTATCCTTGCGATTCCGCGGCCGTGAGATGGCCCACCAGGAGCTGGGGATGGAACTCCTCAAGCGGGTTGAACAAGACCTGCTCGAGTACGGTTCGGTCGAACAGCATCCTAAGATGGAAGGACGCCAGCTGATCATGGTCATCGCCCCGAAAAAGAAGAAGTAATCAACAGGGCACGGCAGGCCTTGCGATTATGTTTATCAACTGAATGCGGAGTATCCGAACATGCCAAAGATGAAAACCAAAAGTGGTGCTGCTAAGCGGTTTCTGAAAACTGCTAACGGTATCAAGCACAAGCACGCTTTCAAGAGCCACATCCTGACCAAAATGTCGACCAAGCGTAAGCGTCAACTGCGCGGTAGCAGCTTGCTGCATCCGTCTGACGTGGCAAAAGTCGAGCGCATGCTGCGCCTTCGTTAATTTTTGGATCAAGAATAGAGGAAGTAACTCATGGCTCGTGTAAAGCGTGGCGTCATTGCCCGTAAGCGTCACAAAAAAATTCTGAAACTTGCTAAAGGCTACTACGGCGCGCGTTCCCGCGTATTCCGTGTTGCCAAGCAAGCGGTAATCAAGGCAGGCCAATACGCCTACCGTGACCGTCGTCAGAAAAAACGTCAGTTCCGCGCTCTGTGGATCGCTCGTATCAATGCTGGTGCTCGTGTTAACGGTCTGTCCTACAGCCGTTTCATCGCTGGCCTGAAAAAAGCGTCCATCGAGATCGACCGTAAGGTTCTGGCTGATCTGGCAGTGAACGAAAAAGCGGCGTTTGCTGCGATTGTCGAGAAAGCTAAAGCCACCTTGGCTTAAGTACCCCCGGCAGTCACCGGGGTCCGCATCTGCGGGCCCAGGTGTCAAACGTCTTAAATAGGGGAAGAGCCTTAAAGCTCTTCCCCTATTTTGTATCTGGAGTCTGTACATGGAAAACCTGGACGCGCTGGTCGCTCAAGCACTAGAGGCTGTGCAAAGCGCTGAAGATATCAATGCCCTGGAGCAAATCCGGGTTCACTACCTCGGCAAGAAAGGCGAGTTGACTCAGGTGATGAAGACCCTGGGGAACCTGCCGGCCGAAGAGCGTCCGCAGGTCGGTGCGCTGATCAACGTCGCCAAGGAACGTGTCACAGAGGTCCTCAATGCGCGCAAGGCGCTGTTCGAGGAGGCCGGTCTGGCTGCAAAGCTCGCGGCCGAGTCCATCGACGTGACCCTGCCTGGCCGTGGCCAGACTTCCGGTGGCCTGCATCCAGTGACCCGGACCCTGGAACGCATCGAGCAGTTCTTCACCCACATCGGCTATGGCATTGCCGAAGGCCCTGAGGTCGAAGACGACTATCACAACTTCGAAGCGCTCAACATCCCAGGCCATCACCCGGCCCGGTCGATGCATGACACCTTCTATTTCAATGCGAACATGCTGTTGCGCACCCATACCTCGCCGGTACAGGTCCGCACCATGGAATCGCAGCAGCCGCCGATCCGCATCGTCTGCCCAGGCCGTGTGTATCGCAGCGACTCCGATATCACCCACTCGCCGATGTTCCACCAGGTCGAAGGCCTGCTGGTTGATCGCGACATCAATTTCGCTGACCTGAAAGGCACTATCGAAGAGTTCCTGCGGGTGTTCTTCGAAAAAGAACTGGCCGTGCGTTTCCGCCCTTCGTACTTCCCGTTCACCGAGCCATCGGCTGAAGTCGACATGGAATGCGTGATGTGCAGCGGCAAAGGTTGCCGTGTCTGCAAGCAGACCGGTTGGCTGGAAGTCATGGGCTGCGGCATGGTTCATCCGAACGTGCTGCGCATGTCCGGGATCGACCCGGAAGAATTCTCGGGCTTTGCCTTCGGCATGGGCGTCGAGCGCCTGGCCATGCTGCGTTACGGCGTGAATGACTTGCGTCTGTTCTTCGACAACGACTTGCGGTTCCTCGCGCAATTTCGCTAGTCGTAACGAACCTTTAGGAGAGCAGGATGAAATTCAGTGAACAATGGCTGCGTGGCTGGGTAAGCCCGCAGGTGAGCCAGGACGAGCTGGTTGCTCGCCTGTCGATGGCCGGCCTCGAGGTCGATAGCGTGACGCCGGCCGCCGGTGCCTTCAGCGGCGTGGTGGTGGGCGAGGTGCTGGGCACCGAGCAGCACCCAGACGCCGACAAGCTGCGGGTTTGCCAGGTCAGCAATGGCGCGGAAACGTTCCAGGTCGTGTGCGGTGCGCCCAACGTGCGTCCGGGCTTGAAGATTCCGTTCGCCATGATTGGCGCCGAACTGCCGGGCGACTTCAAGATCAAGAAAGCCAAGCTGCGCGGTGTCGAGTCCAACGGCATGCTGTGCTCCCAGGCGGAACTGCAGATTGGCGAAGGCAACGATGGCCTGATGGAGCTGCCGGCCGATGCGCCGGTGGGCCAGGACATTTGCGAATACCTGGGCCTGGACGATGCGAGCATCGAGGTTGACCTGACCCCGAACCGTGGCGACTGCCTGTCGGTGGCCGGCCTGGCCCGGGAAGTGGGCGCGCTGTATGACGCTCCTGTAACGCGTCCGGCAATCATCGCTGTACCCGCCGTGCACGATGAAGTGCGCTCGATCGAGGTTCTGGCACCGGAAGCGTGCCCGCGTTACCTGGGCCGCGTGATCCGTAACGTCGACCTTTCGAAGCCGACACCACTGTGGATGGTTGAGCGCCTGCGTCGCTCCGAAGTGCGCAGCATCGACGCGGCTGTCGACATCACCAACTACGTGATGCTTGAACTGGGTCAACCGCTGCACGCGTTCGATCTCGCCGAAATCAACGGCGGCATTCGCGTACGCATGGCCGAAGAAGGCGAAAAACTGGTACTGCTCGACGGCCAGGAAGTGGCCTTGCGCAGCGATACGCTGGTCATTGCCGACCATTCCCGAGCCCTGGCGATTGCTGGCGTGATGGGTGGCGAACACAGCGGCGTGTCTACGACCACTCGCGATGTATTCCTCGAAAGCGCATTCTTCGACCAGATCGCGGTGGCCGGCAAGGCGCGTTCCTATGGCCTGCACACCGACGCCTCGCACCGCTATGAGCGTGGCGTGGACTGGCAACTGGCACGTGAAGCCATGGAGCGCGCCACTGGCCTGCTGCTGGAGATCACTGGCGGCGAAGCCGGCCCGGTCATCGAGACGGTCAGCGAACAGCATTTGCCAAAGATTGCGCCGGTCACCTTGCGTGCCCAACGCATCACCCAGATGCTGGGCATGGAAATGGCTCCAGCCGAAGTCGAGCGTCTGCTCAGCGCGCTGGGCCTGACTATCCGTGCCGATGGGGAAGGGCAGTGGCAGGTTGAAGTGCCAAGCCACCGCTTCGATATCAGCCTGGAAGTCGACCTGATCGAAGAACTGGCTCGCTTGTACGGTTACAACCGCCTGCCGGTTCGCTATCCGCAGGCGCGCCTGGCCCCGCAAGCCAAGGCTGAGGCTCGCAGCGAACTGCCAGAGCTGCGTCGCCTGCTGGTGGCTCGTGGTTATCAGGAAGCGATCACCTACAGCTTCATCGATCCGCGTCAGTTCGAACTGTTCAATCCAGGTGTCGAACCACTCTTGCTGGCGAACCCGATCTCCAACGACATGGCGGCCATGCGCTCGTCCCTGTGGCCGGGCCTGGTCAAGTCGTTGCAGCACAACCTGAACCGCCAGCAGGATCGCGTGCGGCTGTTCGAGAGTGGCCTGCGCTTCGTGGGTCAGCTGGACGGCTTGAAGCAAGAGCCAATGCTGGCCGGTGTCGTTTGCGGCAGCCGCCTGCCGGAAGGCTGGGCACAAGGGCGCGATGTCGTCGACTTCTTCGACGTCAAGGCCGACGTGGAAGCCGTGCTGGGCTTTGCCGGCGCGCTCGGCGCATTCACTTTCGTGCCTGGCAAGCATCCGGCGCTGCACCCGGGCCAGACCGCGCGCATCGAGCGAGACGGTCGTGAGGTCGGTTATGTCGGCGCGATCCACCCTGAATTGTCCAAGACCCTGGGTCTCGACCGTCCAGTCTTCGTTTTCGAGCTGATCCTGGCCGAAGTCGCCCAAGGAAAAATGCCGAAATTCCAGGAGTTGTCACGCTTTCCTGAAGTGCGTCGCGACCTGGCCCTGGTGGCTGATGTCGGCGTCGCATCCAGTGCGGTTCTGGCAGTAATTCGTGAAAATGCAGGCGAATGGCTGACGGACCTCAGGCTATTTGACGTGTATCAGGGTAAAGGCATTGATCCTCATAGAAAAAGCCTTGCCGTCGGCTTGACCTGGCAGCATCCATCGCGCACTCTTAATGACGATGAGGTGAATACCGCAACGCAGAATATCCTCACCTCGCTCGAACACAGGTTGAACGCCACGTTAAGGAAGTGACGTATGGGGGCTCTGACGAAAGCTGAGATGGCGGAACGTCTGTATGAGGAGTTGGGCCTGAATAAACGGGAGGCCAAAGAATTGGTCGAACTGTTTTTCGAAGAAATCAGGCACGCTCTCGAGGACAACGAACAGGTCAAATTGTCGGGTTTCGGCAATTTTGACCTTCGGGACAAACGCCAGCGGCCTGGCCGCAATCCGAAAACGGGAGAAGAAATCCCGATCACGGCTCGCCGTGTGGTCACCTTTCGTCCAGGGCAGAAGTTGAAGGCCCGAGTTGAGGCTTATGCTGGAACCAAGTCATAACGACGAGCTACCCGTCATCCCAGGCAAACGCTACTTCACCATTGGTGAAGTCAGCGAGCTGTGTGCGGTTAAGCCGCACGTGCTGCGCTATTGGGAGCAGGAGTTTCCTCAACTCAACCCGGTCAAGCGCCGCGGAAACCGCCGGTATTATCAGCGCCAGGACGTGCTGATGATCCGGCAGATCCGCGCGCTGCTGTACGACCAGGGGTTCACCATCGGCGGCGCGCGCCTGCGCCTCTCCGGTGACGAGGCCAAGGACGACACAACCCAGTACAAACAAATGATCCGCCAGATGATCGCCGAGCTTGAAGATGTGCTGGTGGTGCTCAAGAAATAAATTTCTGCTTTTAAATACTTCCAGTTTTCAAAAGCTTGCGATATATTCCTGAGCGTTCCGTTGAGAAGCGGAACAAGATTCACGCCTAGTCGGGGCGTAGCGCAGTCCGGTAGCGCACTAGCATGGGGTGCTAGGGGTCGAGTGTTCGAATCACTCCGTCCCGACCATATTTTCTGAGTAGAATCAGGCAGTTAAGCCGATCAGATAGATCGGCTTTTTTGTGTGCGCGTAAAACATGCGCAAAACTAACCGGTAATTTCGCTGATATTCAAAACACGTGAATCGTTCATTGGCGCCGTCCAGCAAAAGGCCGGAAACACCTCGGCAGGTGCGCGATCTCCACGCCGCCGCCTAAGCATTACTGCAACCTTCACCCTGCACTAATCCGACCTTCAACCTGAGTGCGTGTCTCGCCGCCGATCCAGATTTGGCCTGCACCATCGCGAGTCACATGAATGCGCCCTTGGCGACCGAGGCGGGTGCCTTGGGCGGCGACATAGTCTTGCTCAACCACCCTGTGTCGAATAACCACTGTGCCAGTGAGGCATTAAGGCTGCCTGTAACCGGGTCTTCGACAACGGCACCGAGGTGATCGCTGAAAAAGGCGCGTACTTCGAAGGTGGCATCGCCATGGGCGTGACGACCAATGACGCCAAAGTCGATTCTGCGTGGCCAGCTCCGGGCCGGTTGCAGGGAAAGGACTTTCTCTGCCGAAGCCAGGCGGATTCCCAGCCATCCGGGACCGTTGTCGATCCACGCCGCATCAACGACCTCACAGGGTTCAATGCCGAGACACTGCAGCACCTCGGTTAATTCTTCTTTCGACGGAGCGCCGTAACGGAGCAGTGGGGGAGCGCCAAAGGCAAGCCGTCCTTGTTCACGGCGAATGGTCACGAGGCCCACACCGCACTCTTGGACAATGTGCGTTTCGTTCCTCGGCGCCCGTCCGGTCGAAAGCCAGGCATGGCAGCTTCCCAGCGTCGGGTGTCCAGCAAATGGCATTTCCCTGTCCAGCGTGAAAATCCTCAGCCTGTAGTCCGCCTGCGGATGCGTGGGCGAAAGCACAAAGGCTGTTTCCGACAGGTTGAGCCAGCGCGTCAGGCGCTGCATGTCATCTGTCTGCAATGCATCCGCGTCCATGACCACCGCCAGTGGGTTTCCACTCAGGGCTTTTGCTCCGAATACGTCGATCATATGGATCACCTGGGTCATCACATTCTCTCTCACCTGCGTGGCGACACAGGCTCGCCTGACCTGCCTTGAAGGGGAACCAGGCCCATTGGTTTCAACACGAAATCAGTTTGTCGAGACCAGAAGCTTCAATCCCGCGACGCCAAACAGCGCCGAGAAAAGCCCCTGGATCCAGCGTCTTGCGCGGGCGTAGCAGGCAATCATCGTGGCGGTCGAGAAAACGATGGCGTAGCCGCCGAAGATGATGACGCCGAGCGCTGCGCAACCACCGATGATCGCCGATAAGGTGCCCGGTGGAGCGTCCCCTCGGAGTCCGAGCGACATGATCGACATCCAGGACATGATGGCCTTGGGATTGCTGATGTGCATAAGGACACCCTGGCGGTACAGCGACAGGTAACGCGGCGCCTGTCCTGCCACCGTGCTGGTGCGGTCCGCAGTCGACTGCATGGCGGATCTGCCGGCACGCAGCGCGAGATAAAGCAAATAGACACCGCCGACCACCTTGATCAATAACAGCGCCTGGGCATAGGCGGCCAGCAAGGCGCTGATACCCGTGGCCGCCAGGATCGCCCAGAAGAGCGAGCCGGTGATGACGCCGGACGCTAGCATCAGGGCGCGCGTGCGACCATCACGCATCGCCACATCCATGATTGCCATGTTGCTGGGGCCTGGACTTGCAGCGGCAAGGACATAGGTGCCGAAGGCGAGCAGGATCGGGCTGCCGATCATTGAGCGGCTCCTTGGAATGAATACCGCAACCCATGAAATGGATGCGGCGATCCGCTGCGCTGTAAAGCGTGGTTTTTTTTCATGGTTGCAGCAGATCCGCGCGATGAACGATATGGACCTTGTTTCCATCGGGGTCGAGAAGGTATGCGCCGAAATAGCCGTCACCGTAGCGGGGACGCGGCCCGGGCGCTCCTACGTCCGTCCCGCCATGGGCAAGTCCCGCCGCATGGGCCAGCGCCGCGGCGTGATCAGAGGACGCCGAGAAGGCGACCATGCTGCCGTTGCCGATCGACGATGGCTCGCCATTGGCAGGGATGTAGACATAGAAGCGTGGCAGAGGCGCTTCGGCGGCGACCCAGCAAAGCGCCGCCGGACCGCCATCAGGTACTACGACTCGTCGTTTCAGACCGAGTGGCGCGAGGATAGCGTCATAAAAAGCGCCTGCACGCTCAAGATCATTTGTGCCCACGGTCACATGGCTAAACATTGGACGCTCCGCTGCCTCGCCCCGTCATCGCGGCCAGACTGATGGTGAAAGATTGATTTCGTGAAATACCCTAATATGCGTGACACTTTATGGCCATTTATATAGTGTCACGCGACACTATTAATCAGTTTGGAGGGTAGCAATGCGTCTGCAATCGCCTTGGATGCCCCGCCTTGCAGACATCGAGGCGAGTGTCGCCGAGCGCCTGGTGCTCGCCCTGGCCGACGACATCATCGAGGGGCGACTGAAAGGGGGCGACCGTCTGCCTGCCCATCGAGACCTCGCGTGGCAGTTGCAGATTGGTCTTGGCACGGTGACCAAAGCCTATGCGGCGCTGGAGCGACGAGGTCTGGTGCGCAGCATCAAGGGCCGGGGAATGTTCGTGGCGATCCACCAGGCACATGAGGATCGGCAGATCGACCTCTCGTCCAACGTGCCGCCGGCAATGCTGACGGCCGGTCTTTTGGCGCGGACGCTGACCGGTATTGCGCGCAAGATCGACACCGATCATCTCAACCTGTATTCACCGCCCGCCGGGCATCTGGAGCATCGCCGTCTGTTGGCGCGCTGGCTTGAAACGCTCGGCATAGAGGTCAAGCCGTCGCATCTGGCGCTGACGAGTAATGCCCGCCAGGCCATTTCCCTGGCCTTCGATATTGCCTGCGGTCCTGAAGGGGTGATTTTGACAGAACGCATCACCTATCCCGGCGCGATTGCCCTGGCCCGGCGCAAGGGTTACCGGATGCAAGGCGTCGAGATCGATGCGCAAGGCATGCTGCCGCAGGCGCTTGCGGACGCCCTCGATGGCCTGGCATCAAGCGCAGGCAAAGCGGTTTATCTCACCCCGACGCTGCACAATCCGACGACGGCAACGATGGACACGCCGCGACGGCAGGCTATCGTCGATGTCTGTCGACGGTCCGGGGCCTGGATCATCGAGGATGGCGTCTACGCGTTGGGACCTCCACTTGAACCTGCGCTTGTGACGCTGGCGCCCGAGAGAGTCTTGCACGTCAACGGGCTGTCCAAATCCATCGGTCCCGGGCTGAGGATCGGCATGCTCACGCTACCGGACGGCATGAATGCCGCCGCGCAAGCAGCCTTGCAGGATGTCCCCATGACCCCGTCGCCATTGTCCTGCGCGGTGGTGGAGGAGTGGCTGTCCAGTGGCGTTATCGCATCGATCCCCCAGGACCTGCGCCATGAAGCGCGACGCCGAGCAGACCTGGCCGCTTCGCTGTTCGGCGCGGCCGGGCTTGTTTGGCATCCGGACGCCTTTCACGTCTGGCTACCGATGCCACGCGACGCTGCCGATCGCTTCGCCACAGCGGCTGCCGCGATTGGCATCAAAGTGACTGCGCCAGAATCGGTCATGGTCGATCACACTGACCAGGCGGCCGGCATTCGGCTTTGTCTCGGCGGCCCAACCTTCGAAGACCTGGCGCAAGGATTGATGCTCCTGACCAAGCTTGAATGTTCGAATCACTCCGTCCAGACCCTGTATCCTGACTGATTCAGATATTTAAGCCGATCAGATAGATCGGCTTTCTTTTGCGTATGCAAAACATACAACCATGCGCCTTCGTATCCATCGCTGGGGTTTCCAACCAAGGTGGCCTACGCGGGCTTTGCAAAACTAACAAGGACATCAAGTGCTACGGAAAGCAATCCTACTGATCTTGATCACCAGCTTGAGCGGCTGCATGGCCACCGCGATGCGGATGGACTACGACAAGCACAGATGCCCCTACATCGGCCTGCGCTTCGACTGGTGGCTGGTGGGCACGTCCAAAGGAAAGCTGATCCCTTTCTTGCTTATCGACGCACCGTTCTCCTTGGTGGTCGATACCGTATTTTTCCCCTTCGAATATCAATACGAGTGCAATCTCTAAGCGCCCGCCACCGGCTGTCCAAGGGATGCCCGATAATCCGCTTCATCAACCTCCGTCAATGTCCCATGCCCATCGTAGTAATAGAACCGATGCCTGTCCCGGGCATAGCGCTCGGTCAGGAACTCCAGGGTGGCCAGATCAAAACGCTTGGCGCCCAGCGGCCGTCGATGGCAGAACAACTTGCGTGTCCCCAGTTGCAGGAAATCCGGATGGGGCACGCGGACTTCATCAGGGTCGAAGTCGACATCCAGCCACTTGCCCTCCGAGAAGATCAGGGCAGGGCTGATGGCGTAAGTGCCGAGCACGCGGGTCTCAGCGGGATGGAGGCGTTTTTTCGCCTCGCCGTAGTAATACACCGCTTCCCGGTCCTTGGCCCAGCCATGTCCACAGGACTCGAAACTCGGCGCGTGAGCCTTCCGAATGGGTTCGGGGGGATGATAGAAGACCCGGTGGCAATACACGGTTTTTCCGTCTGTCAGGTAAGGCGATCCCAAGGAGCGGAAGTGCTCGGCAGGCTCCGTGGAGAACCGTTCGGGCACTTGCGTTTCGGCGTTATGGAACGGGATCAGATAGAGACCGTGGGCATCGCCGCACAGGTGGGTGTCCAGCAGTTTGAAACTCGCCGCGTCCAGCCCGTTGATCGCCCGTCCATGAAAATGCACTTGGCGGCCCACATCGAAGCCGAGGCCGATGGCGCGTAAAGGCGCCGTTTCTGAAAATATTTGCGCGGCGCCAGCCTTTGCCTGCAAGCGGTGCCACCAATAATCCTTCAATTGCGGATGGGCCTCGAAATAGGGGGCCCAGGCTTGTTGCATGGCTGCATCGATTATTCCGCCAGAACCCAGCGGGCCGTTCTTGTCGCCTGCCAGCACGGGCGCGTAATCCTGGTCATTGCGATAGAGTTGGGCCACTACGAAACTTTCCACGTCGACATCAAGGCGTTTCTGGCGTTGATAGACGTACTGGCGATCACGGTAGTAATCGAATCCCAAGTGGCGAAAGCTCGGGCCATGGGCGTCACGCAAGCGGGTCCCGGCGGCGTAGACGAATTTGTCGTCCACGGCAAAATAGTCATCCTCGTACTCACTGGCGCTGACCACGCGGCCGCACTCGTCGAATGTCGGCTGCGAACACTTGAGCAGGCGGAAATCGCCGACGTAGCGGATGGTTTTTCCCGTCAGGTAATAGGCCCGTCGATTGTCCTTGGCGTAGCGTTCGTTAAGCACGGTGAAGGTTGCCAGGTCGGCGTTGTCGATGCGGTAGAAGTAGTCGTACGAAATGCTCGAGCCTTGCTGCGCTTGCACGATGATCGACTGTCCGTCAGTTCCCCAGCGTTGGGCGAGCATGTGGAAGTCGTCGGGGTTTGCGATCGGCAGCGGTGTGCCGTCCTTTTGGTGCAGGGGCTTGAAGCCCTTGTAGACTTGCCCGTCGATCACCCGATAAGACGGATGGTTGCAGTACCGCACCCGAGCGGTGGCGGCGGCGATGAATTTTCCGTGCAGGAAGATGCTCGCCCCGTCGCTGAACAACGCAGAGGTTGAAGCCACCGAGACGGGCGACGATGGCAACAGCGCCAGGCTGTCGGGTCGTGCCTGCCGGATTTCGGTGATCGCGTATTCGCCGAACCAATAGGCGCCGGTTTCGTCACGCCAGTACTGGTGGCCGAGACTTTCCAAACCCCGGTGGAACTGAAAAGGCAGGGCCTGAAGCGCATGGTAACCATGGCGCTCCCGGTAACCGGGGAGCAGGTAATAATCGTGCAACGCATCACGCAAGATCCACGGGTTGCGTCGATGCCGCCAGACCGGCTGGCCGGCCATCAACGGCGAGGGCGGATAACCTCCGTCCCCGGCACGTTGGGCTAGCTCGCCGGGTCGTGCGCCTTCAGGGCTGAGCAGGATGTAGACGTCTGGCACGCGCCCATCGCCCAGAAGCACGTCGTCCATGAACGCGAAGCCTTGATGCCACTCAAGATCAAGCGGTTCCCAGTCGGCGCAGACTGTCTCTGTGTCCGTCATGTCATTGCGGCCTTGAGGTCTGATGGTTTGGCTCCACGCAGCCATTTATAAATGCTGATACGTCTCTTCCCCGCGCATTCCAGACTTTATATCCTACGGCTCCCATCCGGACGGAATCCGCGAATGTATCTGCGCGCTAGCCTGTTGTGCCTATGCCTGTTCAGCAGCCTGAGCCAGGCCGCCGTTAAGGTTAACTGCTCGGCCCTGGCGGAAAAACTCTCGGGGACAGTGCCTGAGTTTCATCCTTCGGTGCAAGGCAAGGTCATCGGCACCGGGCGCCTGCATTTCCACGAAGCGCCGGATGAAGCTTGTGCCAACAAGAAGATTTTCGTCATACCGGGCGACTCCCTCACCGTCTACTCCAGCCTGGAGGACGAATCATGGCTGGAAGTGAATTTCATCGCCAAGGATGGCGAGGACTATACCGGTTGGGTAAAGGCTGACCGGGTCGAGATTGGCAAGCCTTATGGGGCGCCACCGGAGGATGCGGACGAAGCGTCCGCCGAAGACTCGCAATAATCGTTCGGGCAACTGTGCGGAAAAACTGAAGGGCGTGACAAGGTGCGGCGATCTTGCTCCGCAGGCAGTAGAGGCTGTTTTATCAATAAGGAGTTTTGAATGTCGCTGTTAAGGATGTCTACATTTTCTTTGTGCCTGGCTGGAATCAGCGTTGCTGGCAGCTCGCTCGCGAATCAGCAAGATCAAGAGCACCAGGGGTACGTCGTCTTGGTGGCCATGGAACAGATATGCAACAAGAATAACCCTGGCCTGAACGGGGATGTGGAGAACGCCATGGCCACTGAACCAAAATTCAACGAAGCAGCCAAGGCGCAAATCAGGAAGATAAAGTCCGATCCCGCCTATAAATTCCAGGTTTCAAACATGGTGAGCACCTTAACTAACTCACCACTCGGGGCCATGGCCCAGGACATGTGCAAGGAATATGCGCCCAAGTAATTTGGGCTTTTTTCTGGCGGCATTGCAAAGATGGCAAAGTTGAAACCTTCGCCATCGTTTGCCCCGTTCAGGCCTGGGTTTTATAGCGCTCGGCAACCGCCGATTGCTTGATTTCGGACAACAATCCCTGCCGCGCGCCCTGCAACGCATCCCAGCGAGCACCGTCCTGCAGCGGCGGGATGGTCACCGGTTCGCGACGGTCGAAGCCGACCAGCGCGGCATCGACCAGGTCGCCCACTTCCATGATCTCGTTCAAGGTATTGATGTCGATGCCGGCGCGCTCCCAGATTTCGGTCCGGGTCGCCGCCGGCAGGACGGCTTGGACGTAGACGCCTTTTGGGGTCAGTTCGAGGCTGAGCCCTTGGGACAGGAACAGTACGAAAGCCTTGGTCGCCCCGTAGACCGACATGCCGAATTCCGGTGCGAGGCCAACCACCGAGCCGATGTTGATGATCGCTCCGTCGCCGGCGTTTGCCAGGCGTGGGGCGATGGCGCTGGCGAGCCGGACCAGCGCGGTGGTGTTGAGTGAAACCAGGTGCGCGACGCTGTCGGTGGTCTGTTCGATGAAGCTGCCGGACTGGGCGGCGCCTGCGTTGTTGATCAGGATGCCGATGCGGTCGTCATCGCGCAGGCGGGTTTCAACTTTGTGCAGGTCGCCGATTTGGGTCAGGTCGGCCTGGAGCACGTCAACGGTCACGGTGTGTTCGTTGCGCAGTTCAGTCGCCAGTGCTTCTAGCCGCGTGCTGTCGCGGGCAACCAGCACCAGATCATGGCCGCGCTGGGCGAAGCGCTTGGCATAGACGGCGCCGATACCGGTGGAAGCGCCGGTGATGAGAACGGTTGTGCGAGTGGTCATGGTGTCAGTCTCTTCAGGATTGGGGGGCGATCAACTGCGTGATTTTTTTCGGCGCTATTGGGCATTCGCCTCGGCGAACGTCGGGTAGTCGATGTAGCCTTCGGCGCCGCCGCCATAGAGGGTCGCGGGGTTGAGGGCAGCCAAAGGGACGGCGCTTTTCAGGCGTTCCACCAGGTCTGGATTGGCAATGAACGGGCGGCCAAAGGCGATCAAGTCGGCCTTGTCTTCCAGGAGCTGCGAAGTGGCCAGGTCCAGGTCGTAGCCGTTGTTGGCGATGTAGGTGTTGTTGAAGCGCTGGCGCAAGCCGGCGAAATCGAACGGCGCCACATCACGCGGCCCGGCGGTCGCGCCTTCGACGACGTGCAGGTAGGCGATGTCCAGGGTGTTGAGCTGATCGACGATGTAGTCGAACTGCGCCTGCGGTGCGCTGCTGGACACGCCGTTGGCGGGCGAGACCGGCGAGATGCGCAGGCCGGTGCGTCCGGCACCGATCTCGCTCACGACGGCGGCGGTCACTTCCAGCAGCAGGCGGGCGCGGTTTTCAATCGAGCCACCGTAGGCATCGGTACGTATGTTGGCGCCGTCCTTGATGAACTGATCGAGCAGATAGCCGTTCGCACCGTGGATCTCCACGCCATCGAACCCGGCGGCAATGGCATTGGCAGCCGCTTGGCGGAAATCATTGACGATTCCCGGCAACTCGCTCACGTCGAGCGCTCGCGGTTCGGACACATCCTCGAAGCTGTTATTGACGAACACCTTGGTGGCGGGGCGCAGGGCGGAAGGCGCTACCGGGGCGGCGCCGTTTTCCTGCAGGGCCACGTGGGACACGCGCCCGACGTGCCACAGTTGCAGGAATATCCGACTGCCCTTGGCGTGGACCGCATCGGTCACTTCGCGCCAGCCGGCGATCTGCGCCTGGGTGTAGATGCCGGGCGTGTCCTGATAACCCTGTCCCTGCTGCGAGATCTGCGTGGCCTCGGCAATCAGCAAGCCTGCCGATGCGCGCTGGCTGTAATAGGTCGCCGCGAATTCACTGGGAACGAAGCCTTTGCCTGCGCGGTTACGCGTCAGCGGCGCCAGCACGACTCGGTTGGCGAGGGTGAGGGAGCCCAGGGTATAGGGGGTAAACAGCATCTGATCGGTCATGTCTCTCGTTTCCGTGCCAGTAGATGAGCGGTGGGTGCGGCTTGCGCTTAGGATGATGATCGAAATCTAAACTGTCAACGAATTTGATTACGGTTGGCATCTATGTATGATGAAGACTTGATCGGAGTGGTACGAGGTAAACGAACATGAGAGTCACCAAGGCCCAGGCACAGGCAAACCGGGAACACATCGTCGAGACGGCGTCCGTGTTGTTTCGCGAGCGAGGTTTTGACGGGATAGGCGTGGCGGATCTGATGGCCGCTGCCGGCTTCACCCACGGCGGTTTCTACAAGCATTTCGGTTCGAAGGCCGACCTGATGGCCGAAGCCGCTGCGGACAGTCTTTCGCGCTCATTGACCAGCGCCAGCAACCTGGATGTCGCTGGGTTCTTTGCCATGTATGTCTCGCGGGAGCACCGCGACGCTAGGGGCAACGGCTGCACGATGGCGGCGTTGTGCGGCGACGCGGCGCGTCAGTCCGATGAGGTCAAGGCTACGTTTGCCAATGGGGTGGAAGGCACGCTGGCTACCCTTGAGGAAAAGTTCAAGCCCACAGGAGAAGGTGGACGGGCAAAGATGATCAACTTGCTCGCCCATGCCATCGGCGCGGTCATGCTCTCGCGCGCTTGTCCGGATGATTCGCCGTTGGCAGACGAAATACTTGAAGTCTGCCGTGATCAGATCCTGGCGTCCTTGCCAGCCTCCGACCCCGAGGAAAACCAGCGGTAGCGCATTGCGCTACCGCTGTGGGGGATCAGAAGATGAACTTGAACAGGGCAATGACCACGATCAGGCCGATCAGGAAAATGATCCCAACGGTACCACCAAGAAATTTCAACATAGGAACGCTCTCATCGGATGGGCTTAATTTTCTAGACCCTTGGCGAGAGCGCACAGTTCGTTAAATTTGCGCGATGGGTAAAAAGCCTGGGCGCCGCTCAGTGAACCGCCAGGGACCTCGGCACGGACACATGTTCGAACTTCGAAACGGTCTTGATCCAATAGCGCCGATACTCGGTCTTGTCCGGCGCCAACGGTTTTTGGCTGGACCAAGGATGTTCCGCTTTCAGGCTGGCGCGATAAGCTTCCCATTCCTTCTGCTCGGCCGCTTCCCTGGCTTTGTTTCGATCATCGAACCAACCCAGGACGTAGGCATCGCTCTGGTCAGTTCCGCTCGCTATCAGCAGATATATGTCTGTCATCACCGGTTCCCGCCGTATTCCCACCACCCAATCACTGGGCTCTTGTCTGGTTATCGGCCGCGAATGCTGATTTTTGAAGCTGATTGATAAACGGGTTCGAGGCGCCACGGGTCAGGCATCCTCTGTTTGTGCCAGGTGCGCCATCAACCATTCGCGGAAGCGGTTGACGCTTTGCCGGTTCGGCACCTGGCCCAGGGGCTCCAACAAGCAGAATTGCGCATCGGTGCACAAGATGGCGGATGTCGGGCGCACGAGATTGCCGGTCTGTAGGTGGTCGCCGAGCAACCGCGTCCAGGCCAGGGCGATTCCCTGGCCCGCCAGCGCCGACTGGATCAGCATCGAGTAGTTGTTGATGTTGATGCGTCGACGAGGTTCTGGCGCTGGATGGCCCAGGCGCTGGAACCATTCCTTCCAGCCAATCCAGTCCCGATGCTGGTCCTCGAGCCACAGCCAGGTACAGGCGCCGAGTTGTTCAAGGTTGCCCGCCTCGGGATGCTGAGACAGGTAGGCCGGGCTGCACACCGGAAAAATTTCTTCATTGAACAGCGCAGTGACCTTCATGTTCTTGGGGGGCGTGCTGCAGTAGTACAGCGCCAGGTCGCAGTCGAGCCGGGAGAAATCCTCGACTTGATCGGTCGCGATGATGCGCAGGTCGATCTCCTCGTGCTGACGCTGGAACTCCGATACCAACGGCAGCAACCACAGCGATGCCATCGCCGTGCTGGTGACGACGGTGACTTGCTGCGCGCCTTGCCAATGACGCACGCCAGCCGTGGCGCGGGCGATCTGTTGCAGCGTATCGCGAACACTTTCGTAGTATTGGCTGCCTGTCGAAGTGAGGTTGATCTCACGGGTCGTACGGACAAACAGCGCTGTGCCCAGGTAATCCTCGAGCAGGCGTATCTGGCGGCTGACAGCGCCCTGGGTGACGTTCAGTTCGCGGGCCGCCACGGTGAAACTCAGGTGGCGTGCGGCGGCTTCGAACGCTACCAGGCTGTTGAGCGGCGGCAACGGTTGCAGTTTCATCGGGCTGGGTCACTGTCTTGTTGGTTTCAAGCGCAGGGCGATTGTGCAGAAGCCTGCGCGCAGTGACTACCTAATCCGGCATGACGGCTAGAGATCGATCACCAGGTTGGACGTCGGCTTGCTGCAACACAGCAAACGCAGGCCCTTGTCGATCTCCCGTTGCCGGATGCCGCCGTTGTGGTTCATGTCCACGGTGCCTTCCAGCAGGGCGGTCTTGCAGGTGCCGCAAACGCCCTGGCTGCAGGATGAAGGCACAATCGCACCGGCCTTTTTGGCTGCGCTCAGCACGGTCTGGTGGCCGGGCATGCTGAAGGTCTTGCCCGAACGTGCCAGCGTGACCGTGAAGATGTCCTGTTGATCCAATGGAGCGGCTTGCTCGATCAACGGTTCCTCATTCAACACCGCGATATCGAAGCTTTCCTGATGATAGTGGCCGAAATCGAACGACGCTTCCCTGAGCAACGCCTTGACCGCTTCCATGTAACCCTGGGGGCCACAGGTAAAGATTTCTCGCTCCTTGAAGTCCGGGACGTGTTGGCTCAACAAAGGCAAATCGAGACGACCCATCGGCTGTTGCCAGTGGCTGGCGTCGCCAAGCCCTTCACAAATATCGATGACCCGCAGTCCCGGCATATCGGCCTGCATTCGCGTCAACTCGCCGTGGAAAATGATATCCGCCGGCGTGCGAGCGCTGTGCACGAAAACAATGTCCAGGTTGGCAGCCATGTCGCAGGCGGCGCGGGTCATCGACATCAACGGGGTCACGCCGGAACCGGCGGAGAGGTACAACAGTTTTGCCGCTGGATGACCAACCGGCGTGAAGCTGCCCGCCGGCCCGGACGCCTTGAGGTTGTCTCCAGGCTTGAGATGGTCATGCAGCCAGTTCGACACCACGCCTCCGGGCACGCGTTTGACGGTGATCGAAAAAGCGAACGGGCGAGTCGGTGAAGACGACAGGGTGTAGCACCGCGCAATGGCCTGCCCATTGATGACGAGCGACAGGGTAATGAACTGGCCCGGCTCGAAACTCAACGCACTGAAGTCCGCGCATTGGAAAGTGAACGTTTTTACATCATGGGTTTCCTGTCGCACGGCGCAGCATTGCAAAATCTTCTGCTCGCCGCTGTGCCATTGCGCGCCAAACGCGCCCCAGGTTGCTGGATCGGTAAAACGGCTAGGGCGCGTCAGCTTTTGGTAAGTCGTCATGTTCATCCCTCACACGCCGTGGGCGGCCAGACGCGCCGCGTACCAGCGCGAGAACTGGTCGACATAGGTTTCGGTAAACGCCGAGAACGGTCCGGGCGTGTAGGCCGGGTCCTGGGTGCCGCTGTGGGTGATGCCGACGAGGCTGGCGTCCTGGAGGTTGGTCGCCGCCCAGACTTCGGTCAGCTTGTCCAACGCGTAGTCCACGCCTTCGACGGCGTCGGCGTGCACCAGCCATTTGGTGCGCACCAGGGTTCTATCGGGCGCCAGCGGGATGATGTACGAGACGATCGCATGATCGCTCATGATGTGGGTCCATGAGTTGTGGGTCCACAAGTGCATGTCGCCCAGGTCGCGGCGCGTGAGGTCGCCAAACAGCCGGGTGCAGGCCACGCGGGTATCGAGGGTCTGGGATTCGCCGTTGCCGGCGATGACCAGGCGCTGGGAGCGGAACTGAGTCACCGCGTCCTCGCCCAGATGCTCGACGGCGTCACCCAGGTAGCCTTCGCGCTCCCAGTCCTGCTTGGTATTGGCGTTGCGCTGGTGGTACTCCTGCAACGCCTGGAGCGAGTCCTCGCCCAGCCCATCGGTGCAGAAGCCGAAATCCTCCGGCAGGAACGACGCCGTCAGTTCGGGGTGGGTGGCGGCGCAGTGATAACACTCGCGGTTGTTCTCGATCACCAGTTTCCAATTGCCGTTCTCGATGATCTCCGACTCGTAGGCGATCTTGGAATGGGCAAGGTCATATTGAGCGAAACGCGGCGTCATGACTTGGTCCAGGTACAGGATGTCTTCTGGCGGCTCGTCACCCAGGCAGACGAAAACATGGGTGCCGACCACGCGCGTATGGACAGGGATCAGGCTCTTGCACCCCGGATCGAAGTCCTTGCCCATGTGCGCGGCATGTTTGAGGCTGCCATCGAGGTCGTACGTCCATTGGTGATAAGGGCAGACCAGCATGCCCACCGTCGATTTGCCGGCCTGTTTCAGGCGCGCCCCACGGTGGCGGCAGACGTTGCGGAAGGCCTGCACATGCTCGTCGTCATCGCGCACCAGGATGATCGAGGATTTGCCGATGTCGATCGTAGAGACATCGCCGGGTTCGGCAACGTCGCTGGTGACCCCGACCAGGATCCAGTGTTTGGTAAAAAAGACATCGACGTCGGTTTCAAAAATATCCTGGCGGCCGAACAGACCGCCGGGCATGCCATGGCCGGGGGCGCGATCGGCCAGCAGTTCACGATGGGTTTTCAAGGTAGGGTTCATCGTCGATCTCACTCAAGGCAAATGATCGGTGGTTGGCGGGCAAGCAGTGCAGCAGGAAAAATGGGTGTCGTTTGTTCAAGCCACCGAAGGCTCCGGCAATGGCTCGGGTAAGACCGGGCGCGACAGGTCATGGCCGAGCAACGCCCGGTACAGTTCCACGTCGCCCAATACGCCCAGGACGGTTTGGGCATCGTCGACTATGAGCAATGGATGACCTGTTTCATAACGGATCCCCAAGGCGACTCGCATGCTGGTTTCCGGCGCTACCAGTGTGACTTGGCGGCGCAAGGTCCCGAGGGCCTTGCCATCCTCCCAGCGTTGCGTCGGCAGGGCGGTTGCGCCTCGTCGGATGCTGGCCAGTCCTCGGGACTGATCCAGTGCCATCCAGAGGTTCTGTACCGTATCCAGGCAGTATTCATCTTGGGCGAAGACGCACCGGTCCAGCGGAGTCATCAAGCTTTTCGCGCACAGCACATTCAGCGGGTTGGTGTGGGCGACGAAGTTGCGCACGTAGTCGTCGGCCGGGTTGAGCACGATTTCTTCGGGCTTGCTGTACTGAATGATCTTGCCGTCCTTCATGATCGCGATCCGCGTCCCCAGCTTGAGGGCTTCGTCCAGGTCATGGCTGACGAACACAATGGTCTTGTGCAACTTGCGCTGCAGATCGAGCAATTCGTCCTGCAACCCTTGGCGAATCAGCGGATCGAGGGCCGAGAACGGCTCGTCCATCAGCAGAATGTCTGCGTCCATCGCCAGGGCGCGGGCCAGCCCCACGCGCTGCTGCATGCCGCCGGACAATTCGTCCGGCTTCTTGTTGCGCCACTGGGTCAAGCCCACCAGTTCGAGCTTTTCGTCGACCAGTCTGCGCCGCTCCTTCTCTGGGCGACCCTGCATCTCCAAACCGAAACCGATGTTCTCGCGCACCGTCAGCCAGGGCATCAGGGCGAACTTCTGGAAGACCATGGCGATGCGCTGGGTGCGCATCATTTTCAACTCGGCTGGGGTGCAGGCGGCAATGTCGATCTGCCGACCTTCGTGTTCGACGAAGAGCTTGCCGCGGCTCACCGTGTTCAAGCCGTTGATGCAGCGCAGCAGGCTGGACTTGCCGGAACCCGACAAGCCCATCAATACGCAGATTTCGCCTTTGTTGATTTCCAGGTTGGCCTTTTCCACGCCGACGATCAGGCCGGTCTTCTGCAGAATGTCCGACCGGGAAAAACCTTGATCCAGCAGGTCCAGCGCGGCCTTGGGACGATGGGCGAAAATGACGTCGACGTCTTCGAAACGAATGATGCTCATGCGTCACCTCGTCTTACGGTTTCGCGCTGTTTGCAAATGCGGTCGAGGATGATCGCCAGGAGCACGATCGCCAGGCCTGCTTCGAAGCCCATGGCGATATCAGCCGTGTTCAACGCATTGACGACAGGTTTGCCCAAGCCGTCCGCGCCAACCAGCGCGGCGATGACCACCATCGACAGCGACAACATGATGCATTGGGTGATGCCGGCGGCGATGCTCGGCATCGCATGGGGCAGTTCGATGCGGGCCAACAACTGGCGACGCGAGCAACCGAACGCCTTGCCGGCGTCCATCAATTCTTGCGGGACGTCACGCACGCCCAGGTACGTAAGGCGAATCGGCGCGGCGATCGCGAAGACCACCGTGGAGATCAACCCCGGAACGACGCCGAGGCCGAACAGCGTCAAGGTCGGGATCAGGTAGACGAAGGTGGGCACGGTCTGCATCAGGTCGAGCACCGGTCGCAAGGCTGCGTAGAACCAGGGGCGATGCGCCGCGACGATCCCCAGCGGCACGCCGACGATCACGCACACCAGCGTGGCGAATGTCACCTGGGCCAGGGTCTCCATGGTTTCCTGCCAGTAGCCCAGGTTGAGAATCAGCAGGAACGACAGCGCGACGAACAGCGTCAGGCTCACCTTGCGTTGAATGTAGAAGGCGAGCAGCGCCAGCAGCCCTATCAAGGCCAACGGATTGAACCAGAGCAGGGCGCTGGTGAAGAGGCTGATGATTTCGGAGAGCGACGACGATATGGCGTCGAATACATCAGCGCCATGCTGGGTCAGCCACTCGACGTACCGGGCGATGTGCTCGCCCAATGGAAGTTTTTCTTGCGTAGTCCACATAGAGGCGGCTCGTTGTTGTTTTGGTTTGCCTGGAGCAGATACTCGTCCCGGGCCTGCCATGCTGACAAACCATTTAAAATCAGCCGTTCATGACTTTTTCTCATCAATCTTTTTTGCGCTCTCGGGGGAAGAAGAGGCGGAGAGTCGATCAAATGTACTTAGGTGTACATTTAGCGGGCATCCGAGTACATTCGCGTTACGTATGTTCAATAAGGTGGATGCAAGATGCCCCAGGTAGGGAAGGCACGTGGCAAGGCCCAGGACGCGGGTTGGCGGGGGTCGCCCGAAGGGTGGCTGGAAGCGGCCTACGAGGCCTTGAAGGAGTCCGGCATCGATGCGGTCCGGGTCATGCCGTTGGCCAAGCGCCTGGGTTTGTCACGCACCAGCTTCTATTGGTTCTTCGAGGATCGCGAACAGTTGCTGGCGGCCCTGCTGTCGCGCTGGCGCGAGACCAACACCGGCGGGTTGATCCGGCAAAGCGAAAGCTACGCCGAGAGCATCTCCGAGGCGATCCTGAATGTCTTCGAATGCTGGCTCAACCCACAACTGTTCGACTCGCAGTTTGAATTCGCGGTGCGCAGTTGGGCGCTCCAGTCCGCAGAGGTCGCGCAAGAAGTTGCCGTTGTCGACGAGCAGCGAATGGGCGCGCTGGCGAGCATGTTCAAGCGCTTTGGCTACGACAGCCAAGGGGCCGACGCGCGAGCCCGGACGATCTACCTGACGCAGATCGGCTACATCACCATGAACACCAGCGAGCTGATCACCGTGCGTTTCCAGCGCATCCCTCATTACGTGAGCATCTTCACCGGCAAGGTGCCCAAGCAGCGCGAGCTGGATCGTTTCTATGGCAAATTCGGCTATGCCGAAAAAGAGCCTGGGGTCTTTGTGCCGCTGGTGGAAACCTTTGAAGAGACGGCTGGAAAATGACCGGACCGACGCTGGGCATCATTGGCGGTACGGGCTGGCTGGGCGGGGCGATTGCCAAGGCCGTGCTGGCGAAGGCCTTGTTGCCGGCGGGTAATCTGATCCTCTCCAATCGCTCCGGGGCACATCCACTGGCGCAGCAAGGCGTTTGCCTGGTCACCGACAACCAGGCACTGGTGGACCGCAGCGACGTCATCGTCATCGCGGTACGCCCCGAGCAGTTCGCCAACCTGACCCTCGACGCGATGGGCAAGACGGTCATTTCACTGATGGCCGGAATCACGGCGCAGGCGATTGCCGCGCAGACCTCGGCTTCAAGGGTCGTACGGGCGATGCCCAACGCGGCGGTGGAGATCGGGCAATCCTTTACGCCGTGGTATTGCGCTGGCGTGGCAGAGCCGACGACGAAAAGCCTGGTTCAGCGCTTGTTCGAATGCGTGGGCACGGCTGCCGAGGTCCAGCAGGAAGATTTCATTGATTACCTCTGCGCGCTGTCGGGCACCGGTCCGGCCTTACCTGCCTTGTTGATGACGGCGTTGGCGAATCAGGCAATGGCGGCCGGCATTCCAGCCGAGATTGCCCAGCTTGCCGCGAAAAATGTCGTGGTCGACAGCAGCCAGCTGCTGGCCAATCATGACGCGCAACATATGATCGATGCCCTGGTCGCCTATCGCGGCGTGACGGCCGCCGCCTTGCAGTCAATGACCCAGGGACATTTCGAGGAGCAGGTGGGAAGGGCGTTGCAAGCCGGCGCCGCAGTCGCACGCAAAGGGCTCCAAGGCTGATCCACTGCCCGGAACTTGTGGGAGCGGGCTTGCTCGCGAAGGCGTCAGCCAATCCAATATCCCCGTCACTGACCCACCGCTTTCGCGAGCAGGCTCGCTCCCACATTGGGCTCTTTATCCACCACAAACATCGTATGCAACTCAATCCCCTTGTGGGAGCGAGCCTGCTCGCGAAGGCGTTAGCCGATCCAACATCCCTGTCACTGACCCACCGCTTTTGCGAGCAAGCTACATCTCATTACTCAGCCTTGAAGCAATACACCGCCAGCTTGTTCCCATCCAGGTCCCGGGCATAAGCCGCGTAGGCATTTTCCGCCCAGCCGCGAGAGCCCGGCAGCCCCTCGCACACGCCGCCGTTCGCCAGCGCGGCGCTATGGAAGGCATGGACCGCCGCCCGGTCCGGCGCTTCGAAACTCACGGTGACGCCGTTGCCGATGGACGCCGGGTTGCCGTTGGCCGGGTTCAGTACAAAGAACGAAGGCTTGTCGACGCCCCAGATGGAGCCGGCCTCATCAAGGTCGGCAACGCGCTTCAGGCCGATTTCCTTCAAGGTAGCGTCATAGAATGCGCGAGCGTTTGCCAGGTTGTTGGTGCCGACGGTGACATGGGTAAAAACGGACATTTCATTTCCTTTCTGTTGGTTGTAGAGGTTTACGGACGGGATAACCCGTGGCGAGGGAGCTTGCTCCCGCTTGAGTGCGAAGCGCTCATAACAGGTCTGCCGCGCAGCCCAGTGGGAGCAAGCTCCCTCGCCACGGATTGAGCGCATTTCTTATTCAGGGCGAACGTTGCTCGATCCTTATCGGGCTGCGCCTTCAGATGTCCTTGACCAGCCGCAGCGCATCGTAGATCGCGGCATGGGTATTACGCGCCGACACCGCGTCACCGATGCGGAACAGTTGGAAGCGGCCCTCGGGGTTGGTCACGATGTTCTGGGTTTTCCCTGCAATCAGATCGTGTTGTTCAACCGCGCCGTCGTTTTTCGAATGCGGGCGCAGTTCGAAGTACAGGTCATCCAGGGGCAGGGTGCCGTGGTTGACCACCACCTGATCGACCACGCGCTGCTTGTGCACCTGGCCGTAATCGCTGCCGAAGCTGGCAACCAACTGGCCGTCGCGCTTCTCCACGGAATCGACCCGATAGGTGACGGTGAAGGTGACGTTCAGGTCTTGCAGGCTGCGCATGTATGGCACGAGGTTCATGGCCATCACTTCCGGCGCGAACGATCGGTCGGGCGTGACGATCTCCAGTTTCGCACCGCTGTTGGCGATCACCTCGGCCGCCTGTAGCGCCGCGTGGTCGCCGGCGTCGTCGAAGATCAGCACGTTCTGGCCGGGTTTGACGTCGCCGGAAATGATGTCCCAGGTCGAAACCACCAGTTCGTTGCCTTGCTTGAGCACCTCGGTGTGGGGCAGGCCGCCCGTGGCGACGATCACCACGTCCGGCTCCTGGGCCAGGACTGTCTCGGCTTCGGCCCAGGTGTTGAATTGGAACTTCACGCCCAGTCGTTCGCACTGCGCCATGCGCCAGTCGATGATGCTGATCATCTCGCGGCGACGCTCGCTCTGCGCGGTCAGGCGGATCTGCCCGCCTGGCTGGTCGGCCACTTCGAACACCGTGACGTCATGGCCGCGTTCACCGGCTACCCTTGCCGCTTCCAGCCCCGCCGGGCCGGTGCCGATCACCACGACCTTGCGCTTGACCGACGCCTTGGGAATGTCGTGGGGCATGGTGGTTTCGCGCCCGGTGGCGGCGTTGTGGATGCAGTACGCGGCGCCGCCCTGGTAGATGCGATCCAGGCAATAGTTGGCGCCAACGCAGGGACGGATGTCTTCTTCACGCTTCTCGATGATCTTGCGCACGATGTGCGGGTCGGTCATGTGGGCGCGGGTCATGCCGATCATGTCCACCTTGCCCGAGGCGATGGCGTGTCGCGCGGTGGCGACGTCCGGGATCTTCGCCGCATGGAACGTCGGGAAACCGGTGGCCGAGCGAATCTCGCCGGCAAAATCCAGGTGCGGTGAGTTGCGCATGCCCTGGATCGGGATCACGTCGGTGAGGCCGGCATCGGTATCGATATGCCCGCGCACGACGTTGAGGAAATCCACCAGGCCGCTGTCCTTGAGCATGTGGGAAATCCGGATGCCGTCGCTGGCACCGAAGCCCCCTGGCAAGTCTTCGTCGCCGGTGTAGCGCACCCCCAGCAGGAAATCCTCGCCGCAACGCTGGCGGATACCGCGCAACACATCGAAGGTGAAGCGCATGCGGTTTTCCAGCGAGCCGCCGTAGGGCCCGTCGAGATCGTTGGTCAGTGGCGACCAGAATTGATCCATGAGATGCCCGTAGGCCTGCAGCTCCAGGCCATCCAGGCCGGCAGCCTTCATGCGTTCGGCAGCGTCCACGTAATCCTTGATGATCCGGTCGATGTCCCAGTCTTCCATCTTTTTCGGGAAGGCCCGGTGGGATGCTTCGCGGCGATGGGACGGCGAGACGACCGGCAGCCAGTCAGCCTTGTCCCAGCGCGTGCGCCGGCCCAGGTGGGTCAGTTGG
The DNA here is from genome assembly GCF_019141525.1 of Pseudomonas alvandae. Lineage (GTDB taxonomy): Bacteria > Pseudomonadota > Gammaproteobacteria > Pseudomonadales > Pseudomonadaceae > Aquipseudomonas > Aquipseudomonas alvandae. The sequence goes on along the minus strand of NZ_CP077080.1, from coordinate 4,339,224 downwards.
ATCATCACCGCCGCGCCGTGCTCGTGGCACTCGTCGGTCAGGTCCTTCATCCATTTGACCACTTCGTCCTTGTACGCCAGCACGTTGTTGAACACCGGCGGGCTGTCCCGGGAAACAGCGGCGGAGCCGGCGGTCATGGTCAGCGCCACGCCGGCCTTGGCCCGCTCGACGTGATAGGCACGGTACAAGTCCTTCGGCATGCCATCGACGGGATACGCCGGTTCATGAGAGGTGGTCATGATCCGATTCTTGAGCGTCAGATGCTTGATTTTGTAGGGCTGCAGCAGAGGATCACTGGACATGGTGTTGCTCCGGGAACAGAACATCAGGCTTGGTTTTGACATAACGGTATGTGCAATGTTCATGTGTGTCAACGATTGAGACACATGTGTACATTTTTCTTGCGCCACGGAAAAACCAGGATTACCATCCAGTCGAAACAGGGGTGATCCGGCACATGTAGCCGGTCGCCCGCGTCGATCCAGAGTGCGAGGGGGATGCGAGGAATCATGAAAGTGCTCGTTGCGGTAAAGCGCGCCATCGACCCGAATGTGAAGGTCCGGGTAAAGGCTGACGGTTCGGACGTCGAGCTCAACGGCGTGAAAATGGCCTTGAACCCGTTCTGCGAGATCGCGGTGGAGGAGGCAATCCGCCTCAAGGAGAAGGGGCTGGCGTCCGAGGTCGTGGTGGTCTCGGTGGGCACTCCTGCGGCGCAGGAACAATTGCGCACCGCATTGGCGCTGGGCGCGGATCGAGCACTTCTGGTGGAGACGAGCGCGGTCCTTGAGCCGCTCAACGTCGCCAAGTACTTGAGCAAGGTGATCGATCAGGAAAAGCCGCAACTGATCCTGTTCGGCAAGCAGGCGATTGACCAGGAGAACAATCAGGTCGGGCAAATGGTGGCGCAGTTGATCGGCTGCGGTCAGGCCACTTACGCCTCGGCGGTCAATCATGTCGACGGGCAATGGGTCGTCGAGCGTGAAGTCGACGGCGGCAGCCAGGTCGTCGCCCTCACGGTGCCCGCCGTGGTGACCTGTGATTTGCGCCTGAACCAACCGCGCTACGCCTCGTTGCCGAACATCATGAAAGCCAAGAGAAAACCGTTGGAAATCATTGCCGCCGACACCTTGGGCGCGAGCGTGAAGGAACATGCTCGATTGTTGGGCGTGGTCCCACCGCCGGTGCGCAAGGCAGGCATCACGGTCGCTTCGGTGACTGAGCTGGTGGATAAACTGAAAAACGTGGCGGGGGTGATTTGATGCGCAGTTTAGTGATCGCCGAGCACAGTGCCGGTCAACTGACGGCAGGTACACGCAGCGCCGTGACCGCCGCTCTGGCGCTGGGGGGCGAGACGGATTTGCTGGTCTTGGGTGGAGCGGATGCGCCGGAAGTGGCGCGTCAAGCTGCGCTCGTCCAAGGCCTGGACCGAGTTCTGCTCGCACAGGATGCGCTGTTCGAAAAAACACTGGCCGAAAATACCCAGCCGCTGATCACGTCGTTGGTCTGCGAGGGTTATACGCACGTTTTCGCCGACGCCAGCAGCATGGGCCGCAACCTGTTGCCACGGGTCGCGGCCAGCCTGGATGTCGGCATGCTTTCAGACGTTACCGCTATCGTTTCGGCGGACACTTTCCAGCGTCCCATCTATGCCGGCAACGCGATCGCCACGGTGCAGTCCCTCGATCCAATCAAGTTGCTCACCGTTCGCGCCTCGGCGTTTGCCCAAGCGCTGACCCAGGACAAACCCTGCGAAGTCATCGTGGTGGAGGGCGGCCAAAGCTCAACCCACGCCCGCTTTGTCAGTGAACAACTGACAACCAGTGCAAGGCCCGATCTGTCGAGCGCCCGCGTCGTGGTGTCCGGCGGCCGGGGGATGCAGGCCAAAGACAATTTTGCCTTGATCGAACGCGTGGCGGACAAGCTCGGTGGCGCGGTGGGTGCCTCCCGCGCAGCCGTGGATTCAGGGTTTGCCCCCAACGATCTGCAGGTTGGGCAAACAGGAAAAATCGTCGCGCCAGAGCTTTACATCGCGGCGGGTATCAGCGGCGCCATCCAGCACCTGGCGGGCATGAGCGGTTCCAAAGTGATCGTCGCGATCAACCAGGACGCCGAGGCGCCGATTGCCCAGGTGGCGGATTACCTGTTGGTGGCGGATTTGTTCGAGGCTTTGCCGGCACTCGAGAAGGCGTTGTGAATGAGCCGGTCATTGCGGTTGGAAACGCCAGAGGGCGGAGGAGGGCCGAAAAACTTTAGTCCCCGTGATTTTCATAACTAGAACCACCGGATGGCCGCGTGCGGTCGTGATGGGAAAATGAATGCTTCTGCTGCCCTGCCAATAACTATTAATACAGTCTGCGGAGATGCACATGATGACGTTACCCAGTAAAACTTTAATCGGCTGGTTTGCAGGCCTTGCTTTAGCCTGCAGCAGCCTGATCGTCCAAGCCGAGGAGCCCGCGCCCATCCGTATCGGCTGGGTGAACTGGTCGGACACGGAAATCGCGGTGAAACTGGCGAACACCGCGTTGCAGGATCACCTCAAGCAACCGGTCAAGTTGGTGCTGGCCGACATCGGCATCCAGTTCCAGGCGCTGGCTAACGGCAATATCGACTTGATCCCGATGGTCTGGCTGCCCAGCACCCACAAGTCCTTCTATGACAAATACAAGGACAGGCTCGAAGACCTCGGCGTGCTGTACGAAGGCCGGATCGGCATGGCGGTGCCCACTTCCATTCCCACCAGCGAGATCGCCAGTGTCGAGGACCTCAACAAGCCTGAAGTGCGGGAAAAACTCGGTGGCAAGATCCTCACATCGGAAGTGGGCAACGGTCAGTACAAGCTGACGGAAAAGGCCATCAAGGAATACAAGCTCGACGGCTACAAGATGGTGGCTTCGTCGGAGTCCGGGATGCTGAGCGAGCTGGATCGCAACATCAAGCGCGACAAATGGTCGTTGGTCAACGCCTGGAGTCCGCACTGGATGTTCGCCAAATGGCCGCTGCGCTACCTCGATGATCCGAAGCAGATCTTCGGTGGTGCCGAGCAGATCCACGCCGTCGCACGCAAAGGATTCAGCGCGGAGCACCCTGACGTGGCGCGCTTCTTCGCCAACTTCAAGATCCCCAAGGCTGACCTCGAGAAGTTGATGGCGGATGCCCGTGACAGCACGGCGGACAAAGTGGTTGCGGAATATTACGCAACCAACAAGCCGCGTTTCGAAGCGATGTTTGGCAGCCAGACGGCTTCTGCGACGCCAGCCCAGTAATCGTCGTTGCTATCCGATAGCTGTTGCAGTCCGGTGCCCTTGGTCGAGAGCCGAGGGCACTGTCTGCTGTGTCCTGTCGCAGGTGTAGCAGGGCAGGGGGTTGTTCCATTCAGAGGCTGAGCGATGACCGTGACAACGCTGGGTATCAAGTTGGATGAGGAGACACGCGCCAGGTTGAAGTCGGCATCGGCCAGGTTGGACCGGACCTCGCACTGGTTCATGAAAAAGGCGATTTTGAACTTCATTGAACAAGTCGAAGCCGGGGCCGGCGTTGAAGCACTCGTAGCCGCCGAAGCGCTGGAACGGGATCGGTTGCGCCATAGCATTGCGAGGCGCCGCACAGAGAGCAGCCTGCTTGAAGATACCGTCCCAGGTGCGCGCGGTGCATGATCATGACACCCCCCGCCCTCGGTTAGGGATCGCCCTGTGCCTTCTGTCCATGCTGATTTTCGCAGCCCAGGATGGCGTCACCAAAGTACTGGTCAAAGACCTCCCGATCGCACAACTGGTCATGGTGCGCTATTGGGTGTTCCTGGCTTTTGCTGTCGGTTACAGCGTCTATCAGGGCAGCCTGCGGACTGCGTATCGAAGCCACCATCCTTGCCAGCAGGTCATTCGTGCGCTCATCGGGGTCGGTGAAAGCGCACTGTTTGGACTGGGGCTGCGCTATCTGGGGCTGGCGGAAATGCATGCGCTGTATGCGGTGTTCCCCTTGATGACGTTGGCATTGGCAGGGGCGTTCCTGGGCGAGTTCATTGGTGTGCGTCGATGGATTGCCGCCGCCATTGGCTTCACGGGGACGCTGGTTATCCTTCGTCCAGGCTCCGGCGTCTTCGAACTGGCAGCGCTGATTCCGTTGTTGTCTGCGTTGGGTTTCGCGATTTTCAGTGTGCTGACCCGACGTATCAGCCGGCAGGACTCGTTCGCCACGAATATGCTTCACATGGGTTTTTTCGGCGCGGTAGCGATCACCATGTTGGGCCTTCCAGGCTGGGTATCACCGAGCCCGGCGCAATGGGGCCTGATAGCAGTGCTGTCCATGACCGGCGTGGTGGCCCAGCTGTTATTGCTCCAGGCACTGAAGGTTGCAACGGCGGCCACACTCCAGCCGTTCAACTATTCTCTTCTGGTGTTCGCCACGCTGATCGGCCTGTTGGTCTTCGGCGAGCTACCCGACACTTGGACCGTCGTGGGCGCCTGCCTGGTGATTGCCGGCGGGATGTATGCGATCAAGGCAAAAGGGTAGCGAACGGGCAGGCGAGCCGTCCTTGGCTCGAAAGGTCGCTACTGATTCTTGTCCAGCGTCCTTAACGACTGCGGCAAGCCCCACATCAGCAAGGCCCCGGCCAGGATGCAGGTGCCGCCGATGACATACAGCGCTGGCGTGGTGCTGCCGGACATGTCCTTGATGTAGCCCACCATCACCGGGCTGACGATCCCGCCGAACTGCCCCAGTGTGTTGATCAGCGCGATCCCTCCCGCAGCGCCGGCTCCTGCACCTGCGAGCAGCTTGGGAGGAAGCGCCCAGAAGGCCGGGATCGAGGCGATGATGCCGCTGCCGAGCAATGCCAGGGAAATGGTCAGCAGCAGTGTGTGGCTCGCAAAGATGCCCGCGCTGAAGAAACCGATCGCGCCGGCAAGCACTAGGCCGCAGACGAATTTGCGCCGCTCCCCGGTGGCGTCGGACCAGCGCCCGATCACAATCATGCTGATGGCGCCGCAGACATAAGGCACCGCGGTGAGCAGGCCAATGATGGTCGGGCTTTCGGTGCCGGCGCTGCGAATGAGTTGCGGCGCCCAGAAATTGAGCCCGTACGAGGCGACCTGGATGAGGAAGTAGATCAGGCCCAGCATCAGGAAGCCCGGCAATTTCAGCGCCGTCATCAATGAGCCGCCATGCTTGTGGGGTTCCTGGCTGGCGATACGACTGGCCAGGTAGGTTTTCTCGTCATCGGTCAGCCATTTGGCGTCCGTGACGCGGTCCTTGAGGGTGAACAGCACGACTAGGCCCAGGCCCACGCAGGGAATGCCACCCAGCAGGAACAACCAGTGCCAGCCGCGCATCTGCAGGACGCCGTCCATATGACCCAGGACGAGACCGGAGACCGGTGCGCCGATCAGCCCGGCAAACGCAGACGCCAGGAACAGGGTGGAGGTGATGCGCCCGCGGTAGTTTTGTGGAAACCACAGGGTGAGGTAGTACAGCACACCGGGGGCGAAGCCTGCTTCCATGGCTCCGATGATGAAGCGCAGCACGTAGAACTGCCACTCGGCGGTGACGAATACCATCAGCGCCGTCGCGATCCCCCAGGACATCATGATGCGAGCGATCCAGCGACGGGCGCCGACCTTGTACAGCATCATGTTGCTGGGCACTTCGAACAGGACGTAGCCGACCACGAACAGTCCGGCGCCCAGCCCGTAGGCGGTATCACTCAGGCTCAAGTCGGCTTGCAGTTGGAACTTGGCGAAGCTGATGTTGATGCGGTCGAAGAACGCGAACAGATAGCAGACCATGATCAAGGGCATCAGGCGCCATGCCACCTTGGCGATCAAGGCTTTTTCATCGTTGGCCACGGTGGCGACGCCGTCGCCCTGTGAGGTTACGGATACGGACATGAGTTTTTTCTCCAGGCGAGTTTCCCTAGGGGAACCCTTTTGTTTTTGTTGTCTGGCTGGCGACCCGAGTCGCCTCGTTGTGTGTCAATCGATACCAGGAGGCAGCGGATGAAGGTCACGATTTCGTCCCGCCTTGGCCACTTGCCCTGGCATCTCGTGCCCGAGAAGCGAGGGCAGGGTGCGGGACAGTTTCAGTAAGTGGGGCAGGTCGATTCCGGTGTCGATGCCGATTTCTTCGCACAGATTCACCAGGTCTTCGGTGCAGATATTTCCTGAGGCACCCGGGGCGAAAGGGCAGCCTCCCAGTCCACCGAGCGAGGCGTCGAAACGCCGGGCCCCGGCCTCGTAGGCTGCCAGCACGTTGCACAGGCCCAGGCCTCGGGTGTTGTGGAAGTGCAACGTCAAGGCACTGGCGGGAAGTCGTTCCAGCACCCGGCGCACCAGTCGGTAGACCTGGCGTGGGTTGGCCATGCCGGTGGTATCGGCCAAGGTCACACCTTGCATGCCGAACGTTTGGTAGGCATCGACCAGGCGCATCACCACGTCTTCATCGACCGGCCCTTCGAACGGGCAGCCAAAGGTCGTCGCTACCGAGCCGTTGAGGCTGACGCCGCTGTTACTCACCAGCGAAACCACGTCGGCGAAGGCGGCCAGGGACTGCTCGCGGGTCATGCGCATGTTGGCCCGGTTGTGGCTCTGGCTGGCCGACAGCACCAGGTTCAGTTCGTCGGCCTCGGCGTGGAGTGCCCGTTGCGCACCCTTGAGGTTGGGGATCAGCGCGACATAAATGACCCCGGGGCGTCGCGCGATGCCCTGGAACACTTGCTCGCCATCGCGCAGCGCGGGAATGGCCTTGGGCGACACAAAGGATCCTGCTTCAATTCGCGTGAAGCCGGCCAGGGACAGCTGATCGATAAGTTGGACCTTGTCCGCCGTTTCGACCCAGGTCGGCTCGATCTGCAGGCCATCCCGGGGCGAGACTTCCTGGACGATAAGGCGTTGCGAGTAGTCGGTGATCATTGCACGACCCCCTCATTCTTCAGGCGTTGGATGGCGCTTTCGTCCAGGCCCAATTCGCCCAGTACCGCTTGGGTATGCTGGCCGAGGCTCGGCCCTTGCCAATTGACGGTGCCCGGTGTGGCCGACAGCTTGGGGACAATCCCGGGCATCTTTACGGCGGCGCCGCCCGGAAGCTGCGCATCCAGGATCATGTCGCGCGCCTGGTAGTGCGGGTCGCTGACGATGTCCTCCACGGAGTAGATTCGCCCCGCCGGCACCTCGGCTTTTTCCAGCGTGTCGAGGACCGCATCGATTGGCAGCCTGATGCTCCACTCGCTGATAGCGCGATCGAGCTGTTCGCATTCCGCGACCCGTCCGTCGTTATGGGCGAATGCCGGATTTTCACCCAGGTCGGGTCGCCCAATGGCGATCATCAGGCGCTTGAAGATGGGGTCGCTGTTGCCGGCGATGACGACGTAGCCGCCGTCCGCCGTCGGGTAGGTATTGGACGGCGCGATGCCCGGCAAGGCGCCGCCGCTGCGTTCGCGGACATGGCCGAGCATGGCGTATTCCGGCACGAGGCTTTCCATCACGTTGAACACGCTTTCGACGAGGGAAACGTCGACGACCTGGCCGTCGCCCTGGCCGGTCTTGACCCGCAACAACGACATCAGCGCGCCCATGACCGCATGCATCGAGGCCAGCGAATCGCCAAGGCTGACGCCCATGCGCGCGGGCGGCGATTGCGGGTCGCCGGTGGTGTAGCGAACCCCGCCCATGGCCTCGCCAATCGCACCGAATCCCGGGCGGTCGCGGTAAGGGCCGGTCTGCCCATAACCGGAGATCCGCACGAGGGTCAGCTTGGGATTGAGCGCATGCAGCACGTCCCAACCCAGCCCGAGTTTTTCCAATGCACCAGGGCGAAGATTCTCGATCAGCACATCGGCGCTTTCGGCCAGTTGCTTGACGATCGCGATGCCTTCGGCGGATTTGAGATTGAGTGCCAGGGATTTTTTGTTGCGTGACTGCAGGTACCACCAGAGCGAGGTGCCTTCATGCAGCTTTCGCCACTTGCGAAGTGGGTCGCCTTGGCCAAGGCTTTCGATCTTGATCACCTCGGCACCAAATTCAGCCATCAAGCGCGCGGCAAAAGGGGCGGCGATGAGTGTCCCGATCTCGATGACGCGGATTCCGCTAAGAGCAGTCATGGTGCAGCCTCGTGTTTCTTGGAATTTGTGCCAAGACTAGAGGCTGACCCGAGGCAGATTCCAACCTTGTGTTGGAAAGGGGCGTTCGCGTTTCGCGAACGCGGCGTTGGATCATTCGCTGAGCTGAAGGTGGTCGAACAACAACCGGCTCACGGGGGACAGGGCGTCGCGCTCGCGAACCACCAGCAGCAGGGTTCGATGGGACCAATCATCGATGAGCGGCACGACCGTCAATCCAAGGCCTTGCCCGAACAGTTCGTAGGCTTTGTACGGCAGGACGCCGATGCCCATGTTCGCCTGCACCATCCGACACACCGCGTCGAACCCCGGCACATGGATGCGCACGCGCAAGGATTCGCCGAGGGCGTTGGCGGCGGCGTGGACGCGGCTGTTGATCGAGCTCGCGGCGTGCAGGCCGATATGGTCGTATGGCAAGGTTTCCGAAAAGGCCACCTGGGCCCGGTTGGCCAATGGATGGTCAGGGCGCATGACCACGGCCAGGCGGTCGTGGCGGTAAGGCACGCTGAACAGGTCCTTGGTGTCACTGTCCATCGTGCAGATGCCCAGGTCGGCCACACCGTCGATGATCCCTTCGACCACACCGGTGCTGGGGCGCTCCTCCAGATCGACCTTCACCCGCAGGTGGGTGGACACGAAGCTGTGCAGGTCTTCAGGCAGGAATTGGATGATGGCCGAGAGGTTGGCAAGCATGCGCACGTAGCCCCTGAGCCCTTGCAGATGCTCACCGACTTCGATGCCGACTTTCTCCACCTCGGCCAGCATGCGTCGCGCGTGGTGCAGCAGTGTTTCGCCGGCGGCGGTCAGGGACATGCCTTTTGCGGTACGGGAAAACAGCGCGACGCCCAGCACTTCCTCAAGCTCCATCAAGCGCTTGCTGGCCGCCGACACCGCGATAGCTTCCCTCAATGCCGCGCGGGTCAAGGTGCCTTCTTCATGGACGGCGACGAACAACTGAAGCGTGATGAGGTCCAGGCGTCTGATCAGTTGCTTGTGGAGCATGGAGCCTGTCCTGTTGGTTGAGCGCTGACTCTGGCACCTTGTGGGGGAGTGAGCAAGTTCGTTCCGACACAGGATATTCAGCAGGCAAAAAACACAGGGAACCGCAAGGCTTTTGTGGGAGCGGGCTTGCTCGCGAAGAGGCCGGCACAGTCTATATGCTTCGTCGACTGTGACACTGTCTTCGCGAGCAGGCTCGCTCCCACATTGGATCTTCAGTGGACCTAAGCCCGGTTTAGAACTTGAAGCGCCCCACCAAGCCCTTGAGCTGCCCGGAAATATCCGTCAGACGGCTCGAACCGGTCTGTGCGGTGTGGGCGAATTCCTCGACCAATTGCGCATCGGAATGAATCTGCGCGATGTGCCGGTTGATATCTTCGGCCACTTGGTGCTGTTGCTCCGCGGCGGTGGCGATCTGCGTGTTCTGGTCGCGAATCGAGTCCACCGACGTGCGGATCTTGTCGAAGCTGTCGCGGGCCTGCTGGATGCGCTCGACGCTGGTGTGCGACACCTGCAGGCTGTTCTGCATCTGGTGTGTCACTTCCTGGGTGCGCCGGGCGAGGTTGCCGAGCAGGCTGTCGATCTCGCCGGTGGAGTCGGCGGTACGCCGTGCCAAGGCGCGTACCTCGTCGGCCACCACGGCGAAGCCGCGGCCCTGGTCACCGGCACGGGCGGCTTCGATGGCCGCGTTGAGGGCGAGCAGGTTGGTCTGCTCGGCAATCGAGCGAATGGTGTCCAGGATCGTGTTGATGTTCTTGCTGTCCTGCTCCAGCGCCTGCATGGTCTGGGTCGACTGCTGCAATTCCTCACTCAGCTTCAACACGCTGCCGGTGGCTTCGCCGATGTGGTGCTGGCCGTCGTGAACGTCGCGATAACCCGTGTCCGCGCTGACGGCGGCCTGGCTGCAGGAGCGGGCGACTTCGTTGGCGGTGGCGACCATTTCGTTGAACGCGGTACTCACCAGTTCCACGGCCTGGCGCTGGCGCCCGGCGGCTTCGTTCATGTTCTGGGCCACATCGCTGGTATCGGCGGCGGCATTCTGCAGGTCGGAGGAGGCGCTGCCGATGCGTTGTACCAACTGCGCGATCATGCCGAGGAACTGGTTGAACCAGCTCGCCAGGGTGGCGGTTTCGTCCTTGCCTTGCACGGCCAGCTGACGGGTGAGGTCGCCTTCGCCTTCGGCGATTTCCTGCAGGCCGTTGGCAACGCCACGAATCGGCCGGACGATGACGCTGGCGAAGCTCGCGCCGACAATGGCGAAGACCACGGCCAGGGCGGCGGCAATGACGGCGATCAGCCAGGTCAGGCTCGATGCACCGGCCATGACTTCGTCGCGCTTGATCAGGCCAATGAAGCGCCAGCCCAGGCTCTTGGAGGTGACGATGTTGGCCATGTAGGGCACGCCATCGATCTCGATCTGGGTGGCGCCATCGCTGCTCTTGGCCAGTGCGGCGTAGTTCGGGCCGAGATCGGCCAGCGGCTTGAAGTTGTGCTTGGCATCGGCGGGGTCCACCAGGACGTTGCCGCTGGCTTCCACCAGCATCAGGTAGCCGCTGTCGCCGAGCTTGATGTTCTTGACCAGCTCAGTCAGTTGCTTGAGCGACACGTCCAGGCCCACCACGCCCACCAGCTTGCCGGCGGCGTCGCTGACGGTGTGCACGATGCCGATCAACGACACGTCATCCGGCGCCCAGTAGTAGGCATCGGTCTTCACGGTGGTGCCTGGCGCGGCGATGGCGGCCTTGTACCAAGGGCGCACGCGCGGGTCGTAATTGGAGATTTTCGGATCATCCGGCCAACTGGCATAGCCACCGTCCGCCAGGCCGACGGAAAGGTAGGCGGTGGTTGGATGGCTCTTGGCGAACCGGTCGAAAATGTCCAGGATCTGTTTGTTGGTCTCGGGCAGGGGTGTTTGCGCAGCGTCGGCGGCGGAATAATTCTTCAAGTCCTTGGCCGCGACGATCCGCGGGTCCTTGGCGAAGAATTCGACGTTTTGCATGATGCCGTCGAAGAACTGCTTCATGCCGTTGTCGATCTGGCGGATCTCGCGACCGCTGCTGTCCAGGAAGTTGGCTTGTGCCGCATCGCGCAGGTTCAATACCACGAGCACCGCCACCAGGATCACCGGTACGCAGGCAATGGCCGCGAACGCCCATGTCAGCTTCTGTTTGATATTCATGACTTCTCCCGCAGGTATTTATCGGTGTTGGAACGGCGGAAACATTAGCGGTGAGCGTTGCGAACTCTGGAAGGGAAAGCGCCCATGCCTACCCATAGGCTATCGACCAAGGTCGTATTCCCTTGAGGTAGCCATTTGTCGGAGGTCGTTATCGCTGACAGTGATGTCGCGCAGACGATGGTCGCTTGGGTGGTTAATCGGGAAGATGGCAGGGTTCGGGCCGTGTGCCCGGCTCCGGTCCAGATCGCCTTCCTGTCTCCCGAGGCCCCATGCCAAGCGCATTCGAAAGCGTACTCAAGAACAAGAACATGGCCTATCGGCCCCAGGGCGCTGCGTCGCCCGGCCAGGCGCCGGTCCGTGTCGCGTTTGTATTGATGGACAATTTTTCGATGATGTCCTTTACCGGTGCGGTGGACGCGCTGGTCACCGCGAACCTGATGAGCGACATGCCGCTTTATGAAGTGCTGACGGTCGGCGCGTCGGGCGGGCAGGTGACGAGTGACCTGGGCATCGTCATTTCGGCCGATGTCGAGCTGGCGCAACTGCCGGACAACCTGGACGTGCTGATTGTCGCCGGCGGCTTTCGCGTCAAGCTGCAAGGCTCGCCGTTGCTGCGGCGCAAACTGCGCGCCAACGCAACCTCTGGCGCCTTGTTGGGCGGGTTGTGGAACGGCGTGTTCTTTGTCGCTGACGCAAACCTGCTCGACGGCTTCGAATGCGCGGTCCATCCGGAAAGTCGCGCGACCATGGCCGAGATGTTCCCCCTCGTGAAGGTCTCCAGCCGCGCTTATGTGGTGGATCGCGAGCGCGTCAGTTGCGCGGGCGCCAACAGTTCGTTGCGCATGATGCTGCAGTTGATTCGCCGCACGGGTGGGGAAGCGCTGGTGGGGGCGATCGAAGAGATCCTGCGCTGCGACGAGTCGGGCGACGACGCCAGCGACCTGCCGCCGATCTTCGTCGAGACCGATCCGACGCTGCCGCAAAGTCTCAAGCTGGCACTGGAACTGATGTGGCAGAACGTCGAGGAGCCGTTGACGATCGATGAGCTGGCGGCGTGCGTCAAGGTGTCCAAGCGTCAACTGGAGCGGCGGTTCTGCCGGTTTCTCGGGGCGACCCCGACGCGGTATTACCTGGAACTGCGCCTGACCCGTGCACGCCAGCTCATCCAGCAGACCAATCGATCAGTCACGGAAATCGCCGTGGCCACGGGCTTTGTCAGCTCCCCGCATTTCCAGCGACGTTTCCGGGATTTTTTTGGTGTTCCGCCCGGCAGCTACCGTTCGGCCTTCGGGCGAAAACACGTATCGCAATGAGCCCTATCAGGCCGTGCGCATCCGCTGGACGACGTACAGGACGATGCAGCCCGTGGCACACAGCCAGACGATGGAGCCAAAAGCGGCGGCTATGAGGGAAAAGTCGGAATCCAGTTCGATCATCCCCGGGACGGCGTAGACGAACCAAAGCAGTGAGATCAAAACGTAGCCCAGCGACGACATCAGCAGTTCGAATATCTTTCTAGCGTGCATCAGGATTCCCCGCCCGCCGATCAAGGCGGGTGTTCAAGCGATAGGTCAGGTTGGCTTTTTTTCTGTCTGGGCAGAAATAAAAGAAGTCTTCGAGCAGCGAGTGGCGAGCCGCAAGGCCTTGCTTATCAACTGCGGGACATCCAATGTCCGAGAGCTTCAGGAACTCGTTCTGCAATCACCTTCGCGGCTACGAATGGTAGCGCTGAAGGCCAGCGATTAGATTCAGCTCTTGTCGTCCAATAAATCTTCGGTCGGCAATTCTTCTGTCTGCGAGGCGGTCAAGGTCGTGCCCTTGCACAGCACCTTTCCCACTTCGTCGGCGATCGAACCGTCTATGATCCGGCCTTGCATCTGGTCGAACTCGGCTTTTTCAACACCTTCGACGCTGTTGTACATGCCCATGTGACGGACATTGCGGTTGGCGCAATCAAGTTCGAGCCTGGTGTAATTGGTGAAATAGGCACCGGTTCTTCTAACGGTTGCCTGCACAGCCGAACCCGTTTCGACGAACGAGACGATGGCGTACTCGGCATTCGAATCATCGTAGTTGTACTGGATCTGCTGTACGTCTGCTGTCGCTGGGCAAGCCGCGAGGACAGCGACCAGAGAAATAACCCTTTTCATTCTTTTCTTCCGTGAAAGGACCTACGACAGAGGATGATGGCCAAGTGAAATCATTTTGCTTGGCTTGTCGGAGCGAGTCAACATTGCAATATGATGGCAATGCTGACCGCTGGTCGGACTCCGACGAATTTGCGGAACTTTAAGCTTTTGTGTCAGACACCGCAATGCGAGGAATGTAGTCGAACAAAAAGGCAATGACAATCGCGCCAGCGGAAATCAGGAAGAGCAACGCATGGTGCCCTCCACTGGCGTTGAACAGCGCGGAATAGGCGAAACCGGCCACCGCCTGGAACGTGGCGAATGACACCGTTGCACGGCTCCAGGCCACCTGTTGGCGGTGATGGTTTGGCACCAGTTCATGCACCCGCGCCAGGGCCAGCGGCACGATACCCGGCGGAAACGAACCGATCAGCACCGCCAGCAACGCCAGCGCCAGGAATGTCTGCGAGATTGCCAGTAAACCCAGGGCAACGGCCTGCACGACGAGCACCAGGCGAATGCTTCGGCGCGCGCCCAGATGATCCGCGAGAAAGCCATAGCTCACGGGCCCGATAATCGCGCCGACGCCGTACATCACCCACACCAGCGCACCGACATGAGCACCGGCCTTGAGGCCGCGGGTCACGTAATCCACCAGGAACACCATCGCTGGCACCAACCCGGCCGCCATGAAAGCGTATTGGGCGAATAACAGATAGACGGCTCGGGGAGTGGTGTCCTCCGGGGTGCTGTGTTTCGCGGCGGCCACGTGGGGCAGATCCTGCGGCCAACCGAACCAGCTCAGCCCGGTCAGCACCAGCGACAGCACGCCGAGCCCCAGCCAGGTGGCCTCAAGGCCCAGGCTCAACAAGGGCGGCACGATCGTCCCGGAGCCCGCGATACCCAGCCCGATCCCGAGGAAAATCGCGCCGCTGGCCAACCCTCTGCGCGCGGCGGGCACATGGGGCAGCACGGTCGCCGCCACCAGCACCATGATCGCGCCACCGGCAATTCCCGACAGCAGCCGCCAGGCGAAATACCACGTCACCGACAGTGGAAAGGCGCAGGCGAAAAACGCAGCGGTCACTGCCAGCATCATCAACCGCAGCGCATTTTTATGGGTCAGCCGCCGAGCCATGGGCCGACCGAGCAGGGCGCCGATCAGGTAGCCCACGAGGTTGGCCGCGCCGAGGTAGACCACGTCGCCTGCGCTGAACCAATGCGCCTCGATCAGCGAAGGAATCAAGGGGGTATAGGCGAATCGCGCCAAGCCGATACCGACGAGGCTGGCGCAAAGACCAGCGAATATTGGCAGCCAGATGCCGCTTGGAGGTGAATCGAGCGCTGCGGATGATGTACGCATGATGGCGATCCCGTGAGAGGTTTATGGCGCCCAGCATATCGGCTATCGTTGTTGCGTTTATGCAGCGATTACGCGGCACAGCGATGCAGTTATGCATCACCGGAGGACGGATGAATTGGGATGACGCACGGGTGTTCCTGGCGGTCTGTCGAGAGTCGACCTTGCGTGGCGCCGCACGGGTATTGGGGGTGGACCAGGCCACTGTCGGACGGCGTATCGTGGCGCTGGAGAAATCCCTGAGCGCGGCGCTGTTCCTGCGTACCTCCGACGGTTATGCCTTGACGGCAATGGGCGAAGCCGCGCTCAAGTCCGTGGAAAAAATGGAGCAATCGGCGCTGGAGCTGGAGCGACGGATCCAGGGCCTGGACGATCGCTTGATCGGCAACGTGCGCGTGGCCACGACCGATTCGCTGGCGATCGATTTCCTGATCCCGGCCATTGCCCGCCTGCATCAACGGCACCCCGATGTGCGCGTGCAACTGGACGCCTCCACGCAGATCATCAGCCTGGTCAAGCGCGAAGCGGACATCGCCGTGCGCAACACCCGACCAGACAATCCTGACCTGATCGCCCGGCGGATCGCCCGCTGGCCGGTGGGACTTTTTGCTTCGCGGGATTATGTCGATGCCCACGGGGAGCCGACGCCCGGTAGCGCATTCGAAGGTCATGACCTGGTGGTCTATCAGCCGTACTTGCAGGGGCAGAAGGAGTTCACCCTGGTCGCCGAGCCGGTCAGTCGGGGGCGGATCGTTGCCAGCCTGAGTTCAAGCCTGCTGGTGCGCCGGTCGATTGCGGCGGGTATCGGTGTCGGGGAAATCCCGGTGTACATGGGCGAGCGCGATGGCTTGGTGCGCCTGTGGCCGGAACGCACGCGACCGCTGCCGTACGAGGTCTGGTTGGTGACGCACGCGGACCTGCGCCACACGGCGCGGGTGCGGGCGGTGATCGATGAGGTCGTCGGGGCGTTTGCCCAGGAAAACGAATAACAGCGGATAAGAGAAATGTGGGAGCGGGCTTGCTCGCGAAGACGTCAGTCCAGTCAACCTCAATGTTGACTGACCCTCCGCTTTCGTGAGCAAGCCCGCTCCCACAGGTTGCACAAGGCACCGGTCTCATGGCATCTGCGGCAGTTCCTGTGGCCGCAGGTCAAACACCAGCACCTCGGCATCCTGGCCATTGCCCAGTGTCAGCGCCTGTTCCTGGCGCACCCGCACGCCATCGCCTTCCTGCAACCGCACGCCATTGAGTTCGACACTGCCCCGGGCCACGTGGACATAGGCGTAGCGATCGGCGGCCAACGTCAGCGTGGCGCTTTCCTGGCCGTCGAACAGTCCGGCATACACCCGTGCGTCCTGGCGAACGTGAAGCGATCCCTCGGCGCCGTCCGGAGAAATGATCAGTTGCAGGCGACCGCGTTTCTGTTCGGGGCTGAAGTGCTCCTGCTGGTAGCGCGGCGTGGCGCCGACCACGTTGGGCACGATCCAGATTTGCAGGAAGTGCACCGGCTCGTCGGCACTGTGGTTGAACTCACTGTGGGCCACGCCACTGCCGGCGCTCATCAACTGCACGTCGCCCGGGCGAATGACCGATCCGGTGCCCAAGGTGTCCTTGTGTTCCAGCGCGCCTTCGAGCACATAGGAAAAGATCTCCATGTCCCGGTGCGGGTGCTGGCCAAAACCTTTGGCGGCGGCAACCCGGTCATCGTTGATGACCAGCAGGTCGGAAAAACCTTGTTGGTTGAGGTCGCGGTAGCTGGCAAAGGAAAAGGTGTGGAACGAGGTCAGCCAGCCGTGACGGGCAATACCGCGATCAGACGCTTTGCGAAGGGTCAGCATGAGAATTCTCCTGGTTCAGTGGGCGGTGGCCGTGGCCGTTCGCCGGGTTCAGAAGAAGATTAATGGTAATCGGCCTGTTCAATAAGCGGCTCAATGGCGAAATACTGTCCGTTCTGAGTGGACAATCTCGCAGCGGGCGCTTGGCTTCGTCATAATGCCAGCCGATGATCCTTGTGGGAGCGAGCTTGCTCGCGATAGCGGCGTGTCAGGTGCATGGATGCCACTGGAGGGACGCTATCGCGAGCAAGCTCGCTCCCACAGGGTCCGGCATGTTCTTCTCGATCTTGGCGTCTCTCCCATGAAAACCGTTGCAATGGTGCTGTTTCCTGATTTCCTGCTGCTCGACATGGCCGGGCCGCTTGAAGTGTTTTCCATCGCCAATCGTTTTCTTGCACCCGATCAGCACTATCAGCTGCTGACCCTGGGCACCGAGCGGGGCCCATTGCGGGCGTCGAACGGGGTGACGGTCCAGGCCGATTTCCACATCGACCAGGCGTGGGCCGCCTATGACGTCTTGCTCGTGCCGGGCGGTCCTGGCGCCTATAACGATCGCCATCCTGGCTTGCATGCCTGGCTGCGGGCATCGGCGCAACGGGCCACGCGCTACGGCTCTATCTGCACCGGTGCCTTCGTGCTGGGCGAGGCGGGGTTGCTCGACGAACACCGCGTCACCACCCATTGGCATTACACCGAGCGCCTGATCAAGCGTTTCCCCAAGGCGCTGGTCGAGACCGACAAAATCTATCTGCAGGACCGACGCCTGATCACTTCTGGCGGTGTCACGGCCGGTATCGACATGGCGTTGTCCATCGTCGCCCAGGACCATGGACGGAAGGTCGCGCTGGATATCGCCAAGGTGCTGCTGGTGGTGATGAAGCGCCAGGGTGGGCAGGCGCAGTTCAGTCCGCTGGTGGCGGCGGTGGCGACCCAGGAGTCGGCGGTTACCCGCGTGCAGCATTACGTGATGGAGCATTTGGAGGAGCCGTTCACCATCGAGCGCATGGCGGCGTTGGCGGCCATGAGTTCCAGGCACTTCGCCCGGCTCTTCGTCCGGGAAGTGAAGATGACCCCCATGGAATTTCTCCAGGGCGCGCGCATCGATCGAGCGCGACAATTGCTCGAATCCACCGACTTGCCGCTCAAGACCGTGGCCTTTCGCAGCGGGTTCGGCAGCGTCCGCCATATGCGCTTGCTGTTCAGCGAAAAGCTCGGCCTGACCCCAGTCCAGTACCGTCAACAGTTCAGTTGAGCCGTCGGTGTCCGTCCAGGGCACCGTGATGTCCGTGATGCGTCCTGTGCCAGCATTGTTCTCTGGCGGGTGGCTGCCAAGATAAGGGCGAACCCTCTGGAAAGGATGCGCAAAGAGCCAGGGCAGACGCCTGCGATGATTCGCAACGCCAAGCCCGGACCGGTTATCTGGCGCAGGATCGCTCATGAACAGCTTCGTCAAACCTGGCACCGAACAGACGGTGGGCTTCGGTCCGTTTGTCTTTCACCGACAGCAGCGACTGGTTACCCGCGACGGTCAACCCCTGGCGTTGGGCGGTCGCGCCCTGGATATTCTGCAACTGCTGGTGGCGCACGCCGGCAGCTTCGTCAGCAAACAGACGCTCATCGCTCACGTCTGGCCTGACAGCGTGGTGGAGGAGATCAACCTGCGGGTGCATATCGCGGCGCTGCGGCGAACGTTCGGTGACGGACGGGATGGCAAACGCTACATCCTCAATCACCCTCACCAGGGTTACTGCTTTGCCGCGCCGCTGGTTGTCGAGCCGAGTGCCGGCGGGCCCGACGCCGAACAGGGCGAGCGGCACAATCTACCGGCGCGCCTGAGCCCGGTGATCGGTCGCGACAAAGTGCTGGGGCGGTTGCTTGTCGAAGTCCCGCGCCAGCCCCTGACCACCGTCACCGGCTCGGGCGGAGTCGGCAAGACCACCGTGGTCCTGCGGGCAGCAGAGCTGCTGCTGGAGCATTTCGACCAAGGCGCCTGGTTCATTGACTTGTCCGACATCAACGACCCGAGCCTGATTGCGCCGCGGATCTGCCATGCCCTCGGTTTGGAAGACGGACCGTTGGAGCAGCGACTGCAATCCTGCCGGGTGTTGCTGGTGCTCGACGGTGTTGAACACTTGCTCGGGGCCTGTCGGGAATTGGCCCTGATGCTGGGTGCGTCGGCCCCCGGTGTGTCGCTGTTGTTCAGCAGCCGTGAAATTCTCGATCTGGCGCAAGAAAATGTCCTGCAACTGCCCGGCCTGACGGTGGCGTCGCCCCGCGACCCGGATCACCAGGTGCTGGCGTGCCCGGCGGTGCAGTTACTGATGGATCGCGTCGGCGCTCGACAGCAAGGCTTCACGCCGGGGGAGCGTGACCTGGTGCTCCTCGCGCAGATTTGCCGGCGCCTGGATGGCGTACCGCTGGCGTTGGAATTGGCGGCGGCCCAAGTCGATGTCCTGGGGGTTGCTGGCGTTCTGGAACAATTGGACGGCGGTCTGTCGGTGCTCAGCCACGGGCGTCGCACGGCCGTGGCGCGTCACGGCAGCCTGGAGGCAGCGCTGGACTGGAGCTTCGAGCGCTTGAGTCGCGATGAACAAACGGTGTTCCAGAGACTGGCGGTGTTTGAACAGGCGTTTTCCCTGAAAGCCGCGATGGCCGTCATCAGTTGCACTGACCTGGGTATGGAGCGGTTGCCCTGGCTGCTGTCACGGCTGGTCAGGCAATCGCTGGTGATGGTCGAACAACGGGCCGAAGGGACTCGGTTCTATCTGCTGAACACCACCCGTGCCTATGCCCTGGAAAAATTGCGGCGTAATGGCCAGTGGCATTTGCTGCGGCGCCGCTACGTGCTCCAGAACGCGTGGCAGCTGCGCCATTCACGACCCGAGCCGACGAGCCAGCGCCTGGAGCAGCACGCCGGCTTCCGTTAGATCGGGGGTGTCGAACCCTTCCGTAAAACCTCGATAGACCGGCCCGAGCAGGTCGTGCGCGGCCTCGTCCTGACCTTGCCGCTGCCGCAGGCGGGCCAGGGAGATGGCACCGCGCAGCTCCCAGGCGCGCGCGCCTTGGCGTCGTGCCACGGCCAGCGCGGCCAGCAAATGCGCTTCGGCACCCGCACCGCCCTGTGCCAGCAAGGCTTCGGCGGCGGCACGCAGGATCTCCGCCGAGCACCAGCCCGCCGCGCCACTGTGGGCACGTTCGATCTGGGTCGGGCTGACGGTATCCGGCCGGACAGTCACGACCATGTCCTGGATAAGACTGGTAGGGGACGGGCACGCCTCGAGGGGCCCGCCGTCGAACGCGCGCTCGAAGTGGCAGGCCCAGTCATGGAACAGCATCACCGAGTGTTTCCGGGCCTGGTGTTTCAGCATATCGAGCCGTTCCCGGGCGGTGGAGTAATCCCCGGTGTACTGGGCGATCACGCAACCACTCACCGCCAGGGTGTAGCAGATCGACAGGCCGTGGTTGATTTGCAGGGCAATCTGCAGGGCGAGGTTGGCGGTGCGCCGGGCTTTCTCGGGGAAGCCCTGGAGCCAGAGGATCCGCGCCAGGATCGTCAGCGCCGCCACGCTCTGTTCGTATTGCACGCCGAAACCGTGAGTGAAGCGGCTCAAGTGACCGTTCTGGGCCAGGCGCTGGATGACCTGCTCGGCATCGTGCCGCGCCGCACCCTGGTCACCGATGAAATGCAACGCCAGCACCCGCAGGCGTTGGGTGCTCAACGACATGACCGGGTCGCCCGGCAGCCCCAGCCGGTCGAAGTCCTCGCACTGTTCGAGCGCCTGCTGATAGCGGCCGCAACTGAGGTTGACCGTCATGTGCCCGGACAGGGCCCGCAGCTCACCGGCCAGGTCTTGATACTGTTGGGCGAGGCGCCGAGCCGTGACAAACGCCGCGACAGTGGCGGGCGTGCCGCCCTCGGTGTGGTAGTTGAGACTGGCGTGGGCCAGCTCCAGGGCGAGGGTCAGCCTCGGGCATGGCGAGGCGCTGCCGTGCAGCAGTTCCCGGGCCTTGTTGACGTAAAGACCGTGCTCCTTGAGAAGTGACAGTTCCTGCCAGAGGGGCAGGGTGCGCGCCGTCAGGCGGATCGCCACACTGTGGGAACCGTGCGGGCCCAGCCCTCGGTCCAGCGCCGCGCGAATATCGTCGCGGTAGGTCGCGTAGCGCGCGATCCACAACCGCGTCGGGGTCTGTTCCCAATCTTTTTCAGCCTGTTCCATGAGCGTCAGGCAGCGCTCGGCGTGGCGCGCCTGGCTGGCGGCGAGTTCGCCTGCCGCGATCAATTTCTCCAAGGCGTAGCTGCGGGTGGTATCCAGCAGGCAATAGCGGACCTCTTCGTCACCGATCTCGACGTTGAGCAGCGATTTGGCGACCAGTTGACTGATCGACACCAGCACCTGTTCGGGCGCCACATGCTGGCCGACGATGACCGCTGCCGCCGATGCCAGGTTGAAGTTGCCCATGAACACCGCCAACCGTCGCAGGCAAGTCTGCTCGCAGGCGGTGAGCAGCGCGAAGCTCCAATCCAGGGTGGCCCGCAGTGTTTGCTGGCGCGGTGCGCTGGCGTGATTGTCGTGGACGAGCAGGGCGACGCTGTCCTGCAATTGGCGGCGCAGCTCTTCGAGCCCGAAGCGTCCCACCTGTGCGGCCGCCAGCTCGATGGCCAGGGGAATGCCATCCAGCCGCTGGCAGATGTCGATGACCAGCGGGACCTGATGGTCGGTCAGCTCGAAGTCGTCCTGGCTGGCCATCGCCCGCTCGGCAAACAGTTGCAGTGCCGGGTATTCCAGGGCCGGATAGCCTTCGATGGCCATTCCCCGGGGCGGCAGCGCCAGGGACTCGAGGCGCTGCACATGCTCGCCCTCGGCGCGCAAGCCCTCGCGGCTGGTGGCCAGGATGTGCAGGTGAGGAGCGCCGCGCAGCAAGGTCTCGCAGAGCAGGGCGACGGCGTCGATCAAATGCTCGCAGGTGTCGATCACCAGCAGGAAATGGCGATCCTTGAGCGGTCTGAGGATCGTTTCAAGCGGTGCGCCGTCTTGCGGCGACAGCTCCAGCAGGGCGCAGAGGTTCGGCGCGATCATGGCCGGGTCGTTGAGCGAGCCCAGGTCCAGCAGATAGATGCCATCACGGTAATGTCCGATCAGCCGCTCGGCGACGCGCAAGGCAACGGTGGTCTTGCCGATGCCGCCACTGCCGACCAGGGTGATAAAGCGTTTTCGCGGCAACTGGGCGACCATGCTTTCCACCAGGCCCTGGCGTCCGATCACGCGGGTGCGGCGCGGCGGCAGGTTGCCTGCCAGGGAAGGGTGGGGGATACGGGCCAGTTGCTCGGGCGGTTCGCAGCTGAGCGGCGCGACAAAGCTGTAGCCACGCTGCGCCACGGTGACGATGTAGCGCTGGCCAGCCTGTCCGTCGCCCAAGGCCTTGCGCAGGGCTGCCACGTGAACCCGCAGGTTGGTGTCTTCCACCACGCTTTTGGGCCAGACACGGGCGATCAATTCCTGCTTGCTCACCACCTGGCCGGCGTGTTCGAGCAGTACCAGCAGAATCTCCACCGCCCGCCGCCCGAGGCGCAACGGCTGCCCGCCCTCCAACACCAGGCGCTGGCGCGGATGGACCCGATAGGGGCCGAAATGCACCGTCTTCTCGACGGGCAGGCTGAGGTATTGGCTCATGGCGTGCTCATGGTTCTGTCCCCTGGAGATGGGCTGTACCCGACTATATTCCTCAGGTTTTATGTCAAGCGCAACGGCGGGTGGTGTTGCCATGTCCCTGCGCAACGCCAAACCCGTGGCGAGGGAGCTTGCTCCCGCTGGGCCGCGAAGCGGCCCCAAAAACCCTCGTTTCCCAATCAATCCGGCACACCGAGGCGACAATCCCGGGGCCGCTGCGCAGCCCAGCGGGAGCAAGCTCCCTCGCCACAAAAGCACGTCAGTTCCGAAAAAATTAACAACGTTTAACTCACGCAAATATCTCCCCTGGCCGGACCATTGAGCGATCCACCCACCTCAAGGAGTCATGTCATGAGCACGTTCATCACCCGCGACGGCACAGAGATCTACTACAAGGACTGGGGCACTGGCCAACCGGTGGTCTTCAGCCACGGCTGGCCATTGAACTCCGACAGTTGGGAGGCGCAGATGATGTTCCTCGCATCCAACGGCTACCGGGTGATTGCCCACGACCGCCGTGGCCACGGGCGTTCCAGCCAGCCGTGGGATGGCAATGACATGAACACTTACGCCGATGACCTGGCCGAACTGATCGAGCGCCTGGACCTCAAGGACGCGGTGTTGCTCGGTTTCTCCACCGGCGGTGGCGAAGTGGCGCGCTACATCGGTCGTCATGGCGCCGCCCGCGTCGCCAAGCTCGGCCTGATCTCGGCCGTCACCCCGTTGATGCTCAGGACCCCGGCCAACCCTGGCGGCCTGCCCATCGAAGTCTTCGACGGCTTCCGCCAAGCCTCCCTGGCCGACCGTTCTCAGCTATACAAGGACGTGGCCAGCGCGTTTTTCGGTGCCAACCGTCCGGGCGCCAAAGTTTCCCAGGGCATGATCGACTGGTTCTGGATGCAAGGCATGCTTGCCGGCCACAAGAACACTTACGACTGCATCAAGGCGTTCTCGGAGACCGACCTTTCCGAAGACCTGCGCAACATCGACGTGCCGACCCTGGTGGTCCATGGCGATGACGACCAGGTGGTGCCGATCGAAACCGCCGGCATCGCGGCCGCCAAGTTGCTCAAGAATTCGCAGCTGCTGGTTTACCCAGGCGCGCCCCACGGCCTGACCGACACCCACAAGGACCAACTGAACGCTGACCTGTTGGCGTTCATCCGAGGCTGATCAGGGCGCAAACCTGTGGGAGCGAGATTGCTCGCGATGGCGTCATCACATTCAACATCGATGCAAGCTGACTCACCGCCATCGCGAGCAAGCTCGCTCCCACAGGTTCGGTATTGAACAGGAACGACACCCATGAACCGCAACGATTTACGCCGTCTCGACATGAACCTCCTGGTGATCTTCGAGGCATTGATGTTCGAGAAGAACCTGACCCGCGTCGCCGAAAAGCTGTTCATGGGCCAGCCGGCGGTGAGCGCGGCGCTCGGGCGGCTGCGGGATCTGTTCGACGACCCGCTGCTGATCCGTCACGGCCGGGGCATGGAACCCACGCCGCGGGCCTTGGCGATCCTGCAGGAACTGCAGCCGGCCATGGACACCATTTCCAGCGCGGTCAGCCGGGCCAAGGCGTTCGACCCGTCCACCAGTTGCGACGTGTTCCGCGTCGGTCTGTCGGACGATGCCGAGTTCGGTCTGTTTCCGCCACTGCTGAGTCAACTGCGCGAAGAAGCGCCGGGCATCATCGTCGTGGTGCGCCGGGCCAATTTCCTTCTGATGTCGTCGCTGCTGGCCAGCGGCGAGATCAGCGTCGGCGTCAGCTACACCACCGACCTGCCGGCCAATGCCAAGCGCAAGAAACTGCGGGACATTCCCTGCAAGGTCTTGCGCGGCGACAACCGCCCCGGGCCGTTGACCCTGGACGAGTACTGTTCGCGTCCCCACGCCATGGTCTCGTTTTCGGGCGACCTGAGCGGCAACATCGACCTGGACCTGGCCCGCATCGGCCGGGCGCGCAAGGTCGTGCTGGCGGTACCGCAATTCAGCGGCCTGCGGGCCTTGCTGGCCGGCACCGAGCTGATCGCCACCGTTCCCGACTACGCCGCCTGTGCGCTGGTGGAAGGCTGTGCGCTACGCGCCGAAGACCCGCCGTTCGAAATCAATGCCGCCGAGTTGTCGATGGTCTGGAGCGGCGTGCATGACAACGACCCCGCCGAGCGCTGGCTGCGTTCGCGCATCGCCACCCACATGTCCCAACCGTTGCCTGCCGCCGCGGCCGTCTCGACGGACCCGGCCGGAGCCCACCGATGAATAGCACTGATGAACGCCGCATGCAGGACCTGGGCCTGCTGTTCCTGCGCCTGAGCGGCGCGTTGTTCCTACTGTGGGTGCATGGCTTGCCCAAGTTGCTGAACTACAGCGCCGAACTGACCCGCATCGAAGACCCGTTCCACCTCGGCGCGGCACCCACGCTGATCCTGGCGATTTTCGCCGAGGTGCTGTGTCCGTTGCTGATCATGGCCGGCGTGCTGGTGCGCCTGGCGTGCCTGCCGATCCTGTTCCTGCTGGCCGTGGCGCTGCTGGTGGTGCATCCGCAGTGGAGCCTGGAAGAAGGGCAGTTCGGCTGGTTACTGCTGATCATATTTACCAGCGTATTCATTGCCGGCCCCGGCCGCCTGGCGATGAACACGCGTTTTGATGGAGTGCTTCGCCATGTCTGAATCCCCAACCCTCGAATCCACCGCGAAGCCGGCCATGCCCGGTTCCGACGAAATCGTCACGCTGGTGGTCAAGCACCGGATCAAGGCCGGCCAGGACGGCGCCTATGAAGCCTGGTTGCGGCGCATCGTCAGCGTTGCCGGCCAGTGGCCGGGGCACCTGGGCGTGGATGTGGTCCGGGGCAAGCAGGGCGGATTGTCGTTGTTTACCTGCGTGCTGCGTTTCTGTTCCACCGAGGCCATGCAGCGCTGGCTGGACTCGTCCGAGCGCCGCGAATTGGTGAATGAGGCCACGCCGCTGCTGGCCGACGGCGACCAGACTGAAGTCGCCTCCCACAAGGAATTCTGGTTCGCCCCGCTGGCCGATGCCGCTACGCCGCCACCACGCTGGAAACAATCGGTGGTGACGCTGTTCGTCATCCTGCCGCACACGCTGCTGGTGCCCTTGCTCTGGGGCCCGCTGCTGCAACTCAACGCGTTCCTGTCCAACTACGTGGTCGCCACGTTCCTGATCACCGTGACCATCGTGCTTTCGGTGGTGTACGTGTGCATGCCGCTGGCGACCCGCCTGTTCGCGCCATGGTTGGAAGCGTCCAAGGCCCACGAACACCTGGAGCCCGGCCATGGCCAATAACGACGATCCAACCGATCCGCTGCGCCGCCAACTGCTCGCCGCCGGATCGTTGCTCAGCGCCGCCGCGGCTTTCTGGCCGCGCCTGTCCCTTGCTTCTTCCCATTCACAAGGAAACCCGATGAACGCCGATCTGATTCTGTTCAATGGCCAATTCCACACCGTCGATCGCGAAAAGCCTCGCGCCAGCGCGGTTGCCATCAGCCAGGGGCGCTTCGTCGCCGTGGGCACCGACGCCGAGGCCATGGCCTTGCGTGGCAGCGGCACCCAGGTCATCGACCTCAAGGGCCGCACCGTCATTCCCGGGCTCAACGACTCGCACCTGCACCTGATCCGTGGCGGCTTGAACTACAACCTGGAACTGCGCTGGGAAGGTGTGCCGTCCTTGGCCGATGCCTTGCGCATGCTCAAGGACCAGGCCGACCGCACGCCGACGCCACAATGGGTACGCGTCGTGGGCGGCTGGAACGAATTCCAGTTCGCCGAAAAACGCATGCCGACCCTGGAAGAACTCAACCAGGCCGCGCCCGATACCCCGGTGTTCGTGTTGCACCTGTACGACCGCGCCTTGCTCAACCGCGCCGCCCTGCGCGTGGCCGGCTACACACGCGACACGCCGAACCCGCCCGGTGGCGAGATTGTTCGCGATGCCAACGGGAATCCGACCGGCATGCTGGTGGCGCGTCCCAACGCGATGATCCTTTACTCGACGCTGGCGAAGGGACCGAAGCTGCCGCTGGAATACCAGGTCAACTCCACCCGCCAGTTCATGCGCGAGCTCAATCGGCTGGGCCTGACCAGCGCCATCGACGCGGGTGGCGGCTACCAGAACTACCCGGACGACTACGCGGTGATCGAGCAATTGGCCCGCGAGCAACAGATGACGGTGCGCATCGCCTACAACCTGTTCACCCAGAAGCCCAAGGAAGAACTCACCGACTTCAAGAACTGGACCGGCAGCGTCAAGCTGCACCAGGGCGACGACTTCCTGCGGCACAACGGCGCCGGCGAGATGCTGGTGTTCTCCGCAGCGGACTTCGAAGACTTCCTCGAACCGCGCCCGGACCTGCCGCCAGGCATGGAGCAGGACCTGGAACCGGTGGTTCGTCATCTGGTGGAACAGCGCTGGCCATTCCGCCTGCACGCGACCTATGACGAATCCATCAGCCGCATGCTCGACGTGTTCGAGAAGGTCAACCGCGACATCCCGTTCAACGGCCTGCCATGGTTCTTTGACCACGCCGAGACCATTACGCCGAAGAACATCGAACGCGTGCGAGCACTGGGCGGCGGTATCGCAATCCAGGACCGCATGGCCTTCCAGGGCGAATATTTCGTTGATCGCTACGGCGCCAAGGCGGCCGAGGCCACGCCGCCGATCAAGCGCATGCTCGCCGAAGGCGTGCCGGTGGGCGCCGGCACCGACGCCACCCGCGTCTCCAGCTACAACCCGTGGACCTCGCTGTACTGGATGGTCAGCGGTCGTACCGTTGGCGGCCTGTCGTTGCACGAAGAAGGCCTGCCGCGCCTGACGGCCCTGGAACTGTTCACCCATGGCAGCGCCTGGTTCTCGTCCGAGCAGGGCAAGAAAGGCCAGATCAAGGTCGGCCAACTGGCGGACCTGGCGGCCCTGAGCGCGGACTTCTTCAGCGTCGAGGAAGAAGCCATCAAATGGATCGAGTCGGTGCTGACCGTGGTCGACGGCAAGGTGGTCTACGCCGCCGGCGACTTTGAAAAACTCGGCCCGGCCAGCGTCCCGGTGCTGCCGGACTGGTCGCCAGTGGTCAAGGTCCCGGGCCATTGGCGTCCGACCTCACCGTTGCAGGCCCAGGTCCACCAGTGCAGCGGTCCGTGCACGGTGCACTCCCACAGCCACGAACGGGCGCGCTTGTCGAACGTCCCGGTCAGCGACTTCCAGGGTTTCTGGGGCGCGTTTGGCTGTTCCTGCTTTGCCTTTTGACTGACAAACATATTCCCCTGTGGGAGCGGGCTTGCTCGCGAAAGCGGTGTGTCAGCTTGCAAGGTTGTTGGATGTGACGACGCCTTCGCGAGCAAGCCCGCTCCCACATGGGGGCTGTAACATCCATCCCAAAGGAGTCATCCCATGAGCAACGTTCCCGCCTACAACCGCCTGAACAAAGACGACGCGGTGGTCCTGCTGGTCGATCACCAGACTGGCCTGATCTCCCTGGTCCAGGATTTCTCGCCCAACGAGTTCAAGAACAACGTATTGGCGTTGGCTGACCTGGCTAAATTCTTCGGCCTGCCAACCATCCTGACCACCAGCTTCGAACAAGGCCCTAACGGCCCGATCGTGCCGGAGCTCAAGGAAATGTTCCCGGACGCGCCGTACATTCCACGTCCAGGCCAGATCAACGCCTGGGACAACGAAGACTTCGTCAAGGCGATCAAGGCCACTGGCCGCAAGCAACTGATCATCGCTGGCGTGGTGACTGATGTCTGCGTGGCATTCCCGACCCTGTCGGCCCTGGCGGAAGGTTTCGACGTATTCGTCGTGACCGACGCCTCGGGTACCTTCAACGAAACCGTGCAGCAAGCCGCCTGGGTGCGCATGACTGCTGCGGGCGCGCAGATGATGAACTGGTTCTCGGTGGCCTGCGAGCTGCACCGCGACTGGCGCAACGACATCGAAGGCCTGGGCAACCTGCTGTCCCAGCGCATTCCGAACTACCGCAACCTGATGAACAGCTACTCGGCGCTGACGGCCAAGTAAGCAGCGTCCTGGCTGAACAGGTGCCCGCCAATGTGCGGGCATCTTTTTGTCTGCCGAAGCACCCTTGTGGCGAGGGGATTTATCCCCGCTGGGCTGCGCAGCAGCCCCAAAATAGGCTTACTCGGTGTGTCAGAATGTTCACATGGTTAGTTATTGGGTCTGCTACGCAGCCCAGCGGGGATAAATCCCCTCGCCACAGGTTTTGTATTTGGCTTGGATGTTTCTAAGTCCCACCCACGGAATGACAATGAACCCCTTCGAAGAAATGCGCATATTTGCCCAGGTCATGGAGTCAGGCAGTTTCACGGCGGCGGCGGACAAGCTTGGACTGTCCAAGCAATTCGTCAGCCGCAAGCTCATGGAACTGGAGCAACGGCTGGGCGTGCGCCTGCTCAACCGCTCGACGCGACGGCTGGACGTGACGCCGCTCGGCCAGCGCTACTACGAGGCGGCGTTGCGCCTGCTCAGTGAAGTCGAGCAAGTGGAGCAGGGCATCAGCGGCCAGACCAGCGAGCCGCGCGGGACCATTCGACTCAGCGCGCCGTTGTCGTTCGCCGTGGCGCACCTGGGCTGCCTGCTGCCGCAGTTCTTGCAGCGCTACCGGGACGTTAGCGTCGAGGTGGACCTGAGCGATCGCTCGGTGGACCTGCTGGGCGAGGGCTACGACCTGGCGCTGAGGATCGGCGTGCTGGAGGATTCAACCCTGATCGCCCGGCGCATCGCGAGCATCGAACGGGTGTACTGCGCCAGCCCGGCCTATCTCGCGGAGAACGGCACGCCCGCACGACCTGAAGACCTGCGCAATCACGACTGCCTGCCCTATGGACACAGCCGTCAGGTGCAGTGGCGTTTCGAGGGAAATGGCAAACCGCTGGTCCTGGAAGTGGCGGGGCGGATGCGGGCCAATAACGGCGACCTGCTCAGGGATGCGGCGATCGCCGGTATGGGGATCACCTACCTGCCGACCTTCATCCTTGGTGAGGCGTTGAAGGACGGGCGGTTGGTCAAGCTGCTGGAGGGCTTTGAAACCGAGCCGTTGGCGCTGTCGGCGGTCTACCCGCAACATCGCCAGGCTTCGCGCCCGGTGCAGGCGCTGGTGGAGTTTCTGCGCGAACAGATGTTATGAAAGCCCGGACGCTTCAACCCCCGATCGGCGGCTGAAGCGTCCGCGGCCCGTGATCAAGCGGCGAGGTTGGCGCTGCTCAGTTCTTTCTTGTACTGCGCCTTCATGGTTTCCATCTGTTCGCCCAAGGCGTCCAGCTTGGCCTTGCCCAGCACCTTCTTGGCTTTCGGGAACATTTCCTTTTCTTCTTCCTCGATGTGGTGCTCCAGCAGCTCCTTGACCACCTTCACCCGGCCCGCAAATTCAGGCTGGGAAGGATCGGTGGTTTTCAGGTCCGGCAGCACCAGCGAGTCGACGGTGCGGTGCTCTTCCTTGGCTTCGTAGTACATCTCGGCTTCTTCCTTGCCGCCTTCCTGCTTGAAGGCCGGGTAGAGGATTTCTTCTTCGAGGCGGGTATGGATGGTCACTTCCATTTCCAGCTTCGCCAGCAGCTCGGTGCGTTTCTTGACGGCGCGATCAGTGGATTCACTCAACTGAGTGAGGATGGCTTTGACGCGTTCATGGTCGGCTTTCAACAGGTCGATGGCGTTCATGTGCTGCTCCTCGGTCATTCACGGATGCGGGCCGGCTTCGAGCGCCGACGCCACGTGACAGGAAAGGTGCATCCCTCGTGCCAGCCGAGTCGCTTTTAAATTCTCTTTAAAAACAGTTAGTTATGACGGAGTCGAGTTTTGTCATCGTGCAGGCTGCATGAGCGGCGGTTAAAACGCCTTGCACTTTGCGCTGCCGGGTCAGGTGTTGTCGATCTGTTGCCGAACCCGTTCCGCCAGCGCCAGGCAAGATGTCAGTCCGGGCGATTCGATGCCGAACAGGTTGATCAGACCCGGTATTCCATGCTCGGCGGCAGCGCTGATCAGAAAGTCCCGAGCCGGTTCCCCCGGTGCGGAAATTTTCGGGCGGATCCCGCTGTAGGCCGGTTGCAGGCTCTGATCGGGCAGGCCTGGCCAGTAATTTCGAATGGCCTGGTAAAAGGCTTCGGCTCGAGCCGGATCCACTCGGTAATCTTCCGTATCGACCCATTCGGTGTCAGGACCGAAGCGCGCCTGGCCGGCCAGGTCGAGGGTCATGTGAATGCCCAGGCCGGCCGCTTCCGGCGCGGGGTAGACCAGATGGCGGAACGGCGCCCGCCCGGACAGTTGGAAGTAGTTGCCCTTGCACAGGTATTCATCAGGCACCCAATGCCGGTCGAGGCCTTCGATCCGGCGGGCGAGGGCAGGGGCCTGGAGGCCGGCGGCGTTGATCAATTGCCGGCAGGACAATGTCATCTGCGCCGTGCCGCCCAACACCAGGCTGAAGCCCTCGTCGATAACCCGGGCCTCCAGCAAGGGCGTGCGAAACACCACGTTGGCGCCGGCCGCCTCGGCATCGCCCTGCAGCGCCAGCATCAAGGCATGGACGTCAACGATTCCGGTAGAGGGCGAGTACAACGCGCCGACACAGGACAGCTCCGGTTCCAGCGCCTGTGCCTGCTTTCGATCGAGCAGACGCAGATCGTCGACGCCGTTGAGCAGGCCGCGCGCCAGCAGCGTCTCAAGCCCGGCCAACTGTGCCTGATCCTTGGCCACGATCAGCTTGCCCAGCCGGCGAGTCTCGACGCCGTGGCTGTCGCAATACTCATACAACCGTCGCCGCCCCTCGACGCACAACTGCGCCTTGAGGCTGCCGGGCGGGTAATAAAGCCCGGCATGGATCACTTCGGAATTGCGCGCACTGATGCCCGTGCCGATGGCATCGCCTGCTTCGATCACCAGCACTTCATGCCCGGCCTGTGCCATCTCCCGCGCCACGGCCAGGCCGACGGTGCCTGCGCCGACCACTACGCACTCGATATCGACGCTCAACGCAGCGGCCTCCAAAATCAAAACAGCTTCTGCGCGACGGTGGTCTGGTTGGTCAAGCCCAAGTCATCGATCCTCACGGGTGTGCCAAAGGCGTAGCAGGTAAAGGGTAGAACCGACTATTTCATAGCGCATTTCGTAATGGCCGACCTGAATTCTGCGTACGTCTCGAGGTTCGAACTCTTCCAGGCGTTCACCAATTCGCGGGTTAACCAGCAGAGAGCTGGGCGCTGCCGTGAGTTGTTGCACGGTCCGCGCGGCGGCGGGTTGATTTACCGAAGCCAGAAACTCATAAAGTCGAGCAATGTCGGAAAGCGCCTTGCTGGTCCACTTCAACTCCATCAGCGCGGTACCGGTAACGGGGCGTCGGTGCTGAGACTGTCGGCCCAAGCCTGGACAGCCTGATGGTCAATTACTCGGCCAGCGTCCACGTCCGCCAACGCTTCATGGGTCAGCCGGCTTCGCTCCTCCTCCTGGTCGATCCAGGCAGATAACGCCTGTTTGACGATCCAATTCCTGGAGCGCTCGAGTCGCTCGGCCATCAGGTCGACTTTCTCGGCCAGGTGGACCGGGACATGAGCCGTGACCGATCGGGTCTTCGCAGTGGTAGTCATGGTGGATTTCTCCTTGGCAATCGACAGTAGGAGCCAGTCTTCTGAAGCAGTCACTCTCGAAGGCTGAGTATAGGTGATTAATTTTGAAGCTATGAGCAGCAAAATAAATCATATTGAATAAGGTGTCAGCATCAATCGCCTGAGTCTGGCTGAGCCAAGGCCGGCCGGCTATCACGCCTTGTGATAGAGCAGCCAAAAAAAATGCCCGCATCTCACGATACGGGCATTTTTGTTACCGATGACGCTCAGGCAATCAGCCGGTCAACCCAGCCTGCTGAACCAAGGTCAGCAACGGCTGCGGATACACACCGAGGAAGAACGCCAGGATGGCGATAGCCAGCAGCATCACGCCGCCTGCCTTTTGTTCCCAGTGCAACTCGGCATCGTGGCGACGCAGGTTCGGTTCCATCAGGTACAGGGTGACCATGACGCGCAGGTAGTAGAACACGCCGATGGCACTGCCCAGCACCAGGGAGCCGACCAGCCACCATTGGTGAGCCTCGACGCCGGTGGCGATGATGTAGAACTTGCCGATGAAGCCGGCGGTCAGCGGGATGCCGGCCAGGGACAGCATCATCACGGTCAGCACGGCGGTCAGGTACGGACGGCGCCAGAACAGGCCGCGGTATTCGTACAGGGCGTCGGCGTCGCGGCCGTTGTACGGCGAGGACATCAGGGTGATCACGCCGAAGGCGCCGAGGCTGGTGATCACGTAGGTGACCAGGTACACGCCGATGGCTTCCACGGCCAGGCCCTTGCTGGCGATCAGGGCGATCAGCAGGTAGCCGAAGTGGGCGATGGACGAGTAACCCAGCAGACGCTTGAGGTTGCTCTGGGTCAGTGCCAGCAGGTTACCGAACAGGATCGACGCGATGGCGATGATGGTCAGCACGTTGCTCAGCACGCCGCTGCTCGCCACTGGC
Organism: Pseudomonas alvandae; assembly: GCF_019141525.1. Classification (GTDB taxonomy): domain Bacteria; phylum Pseudomonadota; class Gammaproteobacteria; order Pseudomonadales; family Pseudomonadaceae; genus Aquipseudomonas; species Aquipseudomonas alvandae. The sequence goes on along the minus strand of NZ_CP077080.1, from coordinate 4,306,414 downwards.
GAGATCTGGAACAGCCGCACCATGACCGCGAACACCGCCACTTTCGACGCGGTGGCGAGGAACGCCGCCACGGGCGCCGGGGCGCCTTCGTACACGTCCGGGGTCCACAGGTGGAACGGAACCAGCGACAGCTTGAACGCCAGGCCGATCAGCATCATGCCCAGGCCCAGTTGCGCGATCGGGCTAGGCAGGCCGGTGGCCGCCAGGGCCTGGCCGATGCCGACGAAGCTCAGGGTGCCGGCTTCGGCGTAGAGCAGGGCCATGCCGAACAACAGGAACGCGGAACCGGCCGCCGACAGCACCATGTACTTGATGCCGGCTTCCAGCGAGCGCTTGTTGAAGAAGGCGTAGGCCACCAGGCCGTAGACCGGCACCGACAGCAGCTCCAGGCCGATGAACAGGCTGGCCAGGTGCTGCGCGCTGACCAGGACCAGGCCACCGGCGGCGGCCATCAGGATCAGCAGGTACAGTTCTTCGCGGTTGCCCGGGTAACCCGAACCGCCATCACCCAGGTAGGCGTGGGCGAGGGTGACGCAGGCGAGGGTGGCGACGAGGATCAGCGCCATGTACAGGCACGCGAAGCTGTCGATCTGGATCAGCGGCGTGACCGCCAATGGCGCGACTTTCAGGGCCGGCAGAATCGACAGCAAGGCCAGGTTCAGCCCCGCCACCGACAGCAGGAAGGTCTGTGCGTGATTGCGGCGCCAGGCGATCGCCAGCATCACCACGATGATCGTGGCGCTGGTGATCAACAGCGGCGCAAGCGCGATAAAGTGTTGAATCGTGAATTCCATAGCGCTCTTACCGGGCCGAAGCGAGTTGAGAGAAGGCGGTGCCGAGCCACTGCTGCACGCCATGCATCGTGGCGGCGGAAGTGTCGAGGAACGGCTGCGGATAGACGCCGAGGTAAACCAGCAGCACCGCAAGGCCAAGCACCATGATCAGTTCGCGACCGTCCATGCCACGCAGCACTTCGTCCGACTTGGCCGGACCGAAGTAGGCGCGGTGGATCATGATCAGCGAGTAGACCGAACCGAACACCAGGCCGGACGTGGCAATCGCGGTGATCCATGGGGCGCTGACGAACGAGCCGATCAGGATCAGGAACTCGCCGACGAAGTTGCCAGTACCCGGCAGGCCCAGGGACGCGGCCGCGAAGAACAGGCTGATCGCCGGCAGGTAGGCGATGCGCGACCAGATGCCGCCCATTTCACGCATGTCACGGGTGTGCAGGCGCTCGTACAACTGACCGCTGAGGATAAACAGCGCCGCCGCCGACAGGCCGTGGGCCAGCATCTGGATCACCGCGCCTTGCAGGGCCAGCTGGCTGCCGGAGTAGATCCCGATCAACACGAAGCCCATGTGCGAGACGCTGGAGAACGCGATCAGGCGCTTGATGTCGGTTTGGGCGAACGCCAGGAACGCACCGTAGAAAATCCCGATCAGGCCCAGGGTCATGGCAATCGGCGCGAACTCGGCCGAGGCATTCGGGAACAGCGGCAGGGCGAAACGCAGCAGGCCGTAGGCCGCCGTCTTCAGCAGAATACCGGCCAGGTCCACGGAACCGGCGGTCGGTGCCTGGGCGTGGGCGTCCGGCAGCCAGGAGTGGAACGGCACCACCGGCAGCTTCACCGCGAAGGCGATGAAGAAGCCCAGCATCAGCACGTACTCGGTGGTCTTGGACATCTGCACTTTCAACAGGTCGGCGTAGTTGAAGGTAATCACGCCAGTGTTGTTGAAGTTCACCAGGACCAGGCCAAGGATCGCCACCAACATGATCAGGCCGGAAGCCTGGGTGAAGATGAAGAACTTGGTCGCCGCGTAGATCCGGGTCTTCTTGCCGTCCGACGAACTGTGACCCCAGAGCGCGATGAGGAAGTACATCGGCACCAGCATCATTTCCCAGAAGAAGAAGAACATGAACAGGTCCAGCGCCAGGAACACGCCGACGACACCGCCCAGGATCCACATCAGGTTCAGGTGGAAGAAACCGACGTGACGCTGGATCTCTTTCCAGGAGCAGAGCACCGAGAGGATACCCAGCAGGCCGGTCAGGAGGATCATCAGCAGCGACAGGCCGTCGAGGGCCAGGTGCACGCTGATGCCGAAGCGCTCGATCCAGGTGTGCTTGAACTCAAGCGCCCAGGTCGGATCGGCGCCAGGGGCCGGTGCAAATGAATAGTCGCCGGTCGCCCACAGCCAGAGGCCGAGCGCGAGTTCCAGGGACATGGTCAGCAGCGCAATCCAGCGCGGGAGGGTAGAGCTGGAACGCTCCGCCATCCAGCACAGCAGGCCGCCGATGAAGGGGATCAGGATTAGCCAGGGCAGAATCATGACGGGCTCGTTTCCTTTCGCAAGTTCGCAAGGTTCATATCAGACCGCTACCAGCACGATGGCGCCGATAACCAGCACGGCGCCAGCCGCCATGGAAGCCGCATACCAACGCAGTTGACCGGTCTCGGTACGGCTCAGGGCGGTGTGGCCGCCCTTGGCCATGCGCGGGATCAGGCCAATGGTCTGGTCGAGCGGGTCTTTGCGCAGAATGTGGCTGATCGCAAGGTATGGCTTAACGAACAGTTTGTCGTAGATCCAATCGAAGCCCCAGGCAGCGAACCACCAGGCCGAGAGGAAACGCCCGATGCCGCTGTTGGCGATGGCCGTGACGAAGCGACGCTTGCCCAGGAACAGCAGGGCGGCCAGCAGGATACCCGCCAGGGCGATGGCACCCGAGGCGATTTCCAGGCTGTGCTTGGCTTCGCCGCCGGCATGGCCGACGCTTTGCGGCAGCACATCGGCCAGCGGTGGGGTGATCATGGCGCCGACGAAGGTCGACAGCACGATCAGCACCGACAGCGGCAGCCAATGGGCAATGCCGTGGCCGGCGTGGGCTTCAGTCTTGGCCTCACCGTGGAACGCGATGAAGATCAGGCGGAAGGTGTACAGTGAGGTCATGAACGCACCCACCAGGCCGGCATAAAGCAGACCCTGGTTACCGCTGGCGAACGCTTCCCAGAGGATTTCGTCCTTGGAGTAGAAGCCGGCGGTGACCAATGGCAGGGCCGCCAGGGCCGCGCCGCCAACGATGAAGCTGGCGTAGGCCAACGGCAGTTTCTTCCACAGGCCGCCCATCTTGAAGATGTTCTGCTCGTGGTGGCAGGCCACGATCACCGCACCGGAGGCGAGGAACAACAGGGCCTTGAAGAAGGCGTGGGTCATCAGGTGGAAGATCGCGCCTTCCCAGGCGCCGACGCCCAGGGCCAGGAACATGTAGCCGATCTGGCTCATGGTCGAGTAGGCGAGGATGCGCTTGATGTCGGTCTGGACCAGTGCGGCAAAACCAGCCAGCACCAGGGTCACGCCGCCCACGATACCGACCAGGTGCAGGATGTCCGGCGCCAGGGCGAACAGGCCGTGGGTACGGGCGATCAGGTAGACACCGGCGGTCACCATGGTCGCGGCGTGGATCAGTGCCGAAACCGGCGTCGGGCCGGCCATCGCGTCCGCCAACCAGGTTTGCAGCGGCAGTTGCGCGGATTTACCGACGGCGCCGCCCAGCAGCATCAGGGTCGCCAGGACGATCCAGAAGTCACCGGCCTTGAAGTGCTCGGGTGCCTTGACCAGCAGTTCCTGGATATTCAGCGTGCCCAGTTGCTGGAACAGGATGAACAGGCCGATGGCCATGAACACGTCGCCGATGCGGGTGACGATGAAGGCCTTGAGTGCGGCGTTACCGTTGTTGCGGTTGCTGTAGTAGAAACCGATCAACAGGTACGAGCACAGGCCCACGCCTTCCCAGCCGAAGTACAGGAACAACAGGTTATCGCCGAGCACCAGGAACAGCATGCTGGCGATGAACAGGTTGGTGTAGGCGAAGAAACGCGAGTAACCGGCTTCACCGCGCATGTACCAGGAGGCGAACAGGTGGATCAGGAAACCCACGCCGACCACCACGCCGAGCATGGTCACCGACAGGCCGTCCAGGTAGAGGGCGAAGTTCGGCGTAAAGCCTTCTACCGCCATCCAGCGCCACAGCACCTGCACGTACGCGCCACCTTCCGGCGGGGCGACGTTGAACTGCCAGATCACGTAGGCCGTGACGATGGCGGACAGGCCGATGGAACCCACGCCAACCAGCGCCGAAAGGTTTTCCGACCAGCGTCCACGGGAGAACGACAGCAGCAGGAAACCGATGAGGGGGAATATGAAAGTCAGGAAAAGAAGGTTCATCCGCGCATCTCGCTGGCAGCGTCAATATCGAGAGTGTGGAAGCGGCGATACAGCTGCAACAGGATCGCCAGGCCAATACTGGCCTCGGCGGCTGCCAGGCTGATCACCAGGATGAACATGATCTGTCCATCCGGTTGCGCCCAGCGAGCGCCCGCGACGATGAAGGCCAGGGCGGAGGCATTCATCATGACCTCCAGGCTCATCAGCACGAACAGAATGTTGCGGCGGACCATCAGGCCGACCAGACCGAGACAGAACAGGATGCCGGCAACTGCCAGGCCATGTTCGAGAGGGATAGCAGGCATGTGATTACTCCTTCGCCTCGTTACGGCCCAAATGGAACGCCGTGACGACTGCGGCAAGCAGCAGCATCGAGGCGAGTTCGACCACCAGCAGGTACGGACCGAACAGGCTGATGCCCACGGCTTTCGCGCCCACGGTGGTGTGGCCGATGGCCTGGCCGCTCTGGTGGGCGAACAGCACATACAGCAGTTCACCGAGCAGCAGGGCGGAGAGGATCACCGGTCCCGCCCAGATGCCAGGCTTGAGCCACGAGCGTTCCTGCTGGACCGCCGCCGGACCGAGGTTGAGCATCATCACCACGAAGACGAACAGCACCATGATGGCGCCGGCGTAGGCGATCACTTCCAGGGCACCGGCGAACGGCGCACCGAGGGCAAAGAAGGTCATGGCCACGGCGATCAGCGAAATGATCAGGTAGAGCAGGGCGTGCACGGGGTTGGTGTTGGTGACCACACGAAGCGTGGACACCACCGCGATACCCGATGCGAAATAGAAAGCGAATTCCATCTTTCTTCCTTAAGGCAGCAAGCTCTTCACGTTGATCGGTTCGGCTTCGTTCTGCGCGGCGCCTTTCGGCTTACCGGCAATGGCCATACCTGCAACACGATAGAAGTTGTAATCAGGGTTTTTACCGGGACCGGAAATCAGCAGGTCTTCTTTCTCGTACACCAGGTCCTGACGCTTGAACTCGGCCATCTCGAAATCCGGCGTGAGCTGGATCGCGGTGGTCGGGCACGCTTCCTCGCAGAGGCCGCAGAAAATGCAGCGAGAGAAGTTGATGCGGAAGAAGTCCGGGTACCAGCGACCGTCTTCGGTCTCGGCTTTCTGCAGCGAGATGCAACCCACCGGGCACGCCACGGCGCACAGGTTGCAGGCCACGCAGCGCTCTTCGCCGTCGGGGTCGCGGGTCAGGACGATACGACCGCGATAACGCGGTGCCAGGTAGACCGGTTCTTCCGGGTATTGCAGGGTGTCGCGCTTGCGAAAGCCATGGCCGAAGATCATGACCAGGCTTCGCAGTTGGGTACCGGTACCCTTAACGATGTCGCCAATATATTTGAACATGGGTCAAATCCTCACTGAACCGCGGCCGCGGGCGCGTTCATCAAAACGATCGCAGCGGTCACCAGCATGTTGATCAGGGTCAGCGGCAGGCAGAATTTCCAGCTGAAATCCATCACCTGGTCGTAGCGTGGGCGCGGGATCGAGGCGCGCAGCAGGACGAACAGCATGATGAAGAACGCGGTCTTCAGGGCGAACCAGACGAAGGACAGTTGCGGCAGGATGCCGAACGGACCGTGCCAGCCACCGAAGAACAGCGTTACCAGCAGCGCCGAGATCAGGATGATGCCGATGTATTCACCGACGAAGAACATGCCCCATTTCATGCCGGCATATTCAATGTGGTAACCGTCGGCCAGTTCCTGTTCCGCTTCCGGCTGGTCGAAGGGGTGACGGTGCGTCACGGCCACGCCAGCGATGAAGAAAGTACAGAAGCCGAAGAACTGCGGAATGATGAACCACAGGTTCTGCGCTTGGTACTCGACAATGTCGCGCATGTTGAACGAGCCGGCCTGGATCACGATGCCCATCAGCGACAGGCCCATGAACACTTCGTAGGACACGGTCTGGGCCGAGGCCCGCAGGCTGCCGAGGAGGGCGAACTTGTTGTTGCTCGACCAACCGGCGAACAACACCGCGTACACCGACAGGCCAGCCATCGCGAAGAAGAACAGCAGGCCGATGTTCAGGTCCGCCACGCCCCAGGTCGGGGTGATCGGGATGATCGCGAAGGCGATCAGCAAGGCGCTCATGGCCACGACCGGTGCCAGGGTGAAGATCACCTTGTCGGCAAACGGAGGGGTCCAGTCTTCCTTGAAGAACATCTTGATCATGTCGGCGGCGATCTGGAACATGCCGAACGGACCAACGCGGTTCGGACCGTAGCGGTCCTGCCACCAGCCCAGCAGGCGACGTTCGACGAAGCTCAGCAATGCGCCGCAGACCACCACGGCCAGCAGGATCACGATGGCCTTGAGGACCGTCAGGATCACGGCGATCACTTCAGGGGTAAACCAGCTCATTGCGCTGCCTCCTGCAGACCGTCGACAGTCTTGCCGAAAATCGCCGGTGGAATACCCGCCAGGCCAGCCGGCAGGGCCACCAGGCCGGCGCCCAGTTCTTCATTGATGCGCAGCGGCAGACGCAAGGTCTGGCCGGCCACGTTCAGGCTCAGCAGGGCACCGTCGTTGACGCCCAGGCGATCGGCTTCGGACTTGGCCAGCGCCACGTAGGCGGCCGGGATGCGTTCCTGCACCGGTTCGGCCTTGGAAGAGTTCTCTTCGCTGCCGAACAGGTGATGGAACGGCACGACCTGCCAGGTGCCCGGTGCCGGATTGAAGGCACGTGGGACGCTGGCGAACCAGCCCAGGCCATCGCCCTGGCTTTCGATCAGGCGAGTACCCGGATCACCGGCACGCAGGTGACCGCCGACTTCGTCCTGGAACTTGTTCCAGGCTTGTGGCGAGTTCCAACCTGGCGACCAGGCGAACGGCACTTGCGAGCGCGGTTCGGCGGAGCCCGAGTAACCTTCCATGGAGAACGAGAATGCCGTGTCGTTGTCCTGGGAGGTGCGTGGTTCGTGGACGCTGATGTTGGCGCGCATTGCGGTGCGACCGGAGTAGCGCAGCGGTTCGCGAGCAAGCTTCAGGCCCTTGATGCGGAACGCGGCGGACGGCGCGGCATCGACGATGCGCGCCAGTTGCGGGCTGCTCGAAGCGACGGCGGCGGTGACGTGGTCCAGTTGCGTCCAGTCGATCGGCCGGTTCAGCAGGGTGGCGCGCAGGGCGTGCAGCCAGCGCCAGCCTTCATGGACGAGGATGCTGGCGTCCAGGTATTGCGGGTCGAAAACCTGGAAGAAGCGCTGGGCGCGGCCTTCCTGGCTGACCAGCGTACCGTCGCCTTCGGCGAAGCTCGCCGCCGGCAATACCAGGTGGGCGCGGTCGGTGGTGGCGGTTTTCTGGTGGTCGGCGACGATCACAACCTTGGCGGCGTTCAGCGCAGCATCGACCTTGGCCTTGTCAGTGCGGGTGAACAGATCGTTCTCCAGCACCACGATGGCGTCGGCGCTGCCGTCGATCACGGCTTGCAGGGCTGCATCGACCGATTCGCCACCGAGCATGGCCAGGCCAAGGCTGTTGGCTTCCGGCACGACCAGGCTGATGGAGCCGTTCTTCTCGCGCAGCTTCAGGGCCTTGGCGACGTTGGCGGCGGCTTCGATCAGCGCCTTGGAGCCCAGGGAGGTGCCGGCAATGATCAAAGGACGCTTGGCGGCCAGCAGGGCATCGGCGATGCGCTGGGCGAGGGCGGCGGCTTCACTGTCCAGGCCGTCGACGGCCGGGGCGCTGGCGTCCAAGGCGTGGGCCACGGCAAAACCGATGCGCGCCAGGTCGTCCGGGGCGGCGTGGACGCATTCTTCGGCCACGTCGTCGAGCTTGGTTTCAGCGAGACTGGCGATGAACAGCGGGTTCAGCGCATGCTGGCCGATGTTCTTCACGGCGGCGTCGAGCCATGGCTGGACGCGCATGGCGTCGGCCATGTCCTCGGCCTTGCCCTTGACCGACTGGCGCAGGGCCAGGGCCATGCGGGCGGCGGTCTGGGTCAGGTCTTCACCGAGGACGAACACCGCGTCGTGGTCTTCGATGTCGCGCATCGTCGGCACCGGCAGCGGGCTGTCCTTGAGTACCTGCAGCACCAGGCGGATGCGTTCCAGCTCGCCGGCCTCGATGCCACTGTAGAAGTGCTCGGCACCGACCAGTTCACGCAGGGCGTAGTTGCTTTCCAGGCTGGCGCGAGGCGAGCCGATGCCGACGATGTTGCGACCGCGCAGCAGTTCGGCGGCCTTGTCCAGGGCTTCGTCCAGGCTCAGCTTGGCGCCGTCTGCCAGCAGCGGCTGGCGCGGGCGATCCTTGCGGTTGACGTAGCCATAGCCGAAACGGCCACGGTCGCACAGGAAGTACTGGTTCACCGAGCCGTTGTAGCGGTTTTCGATGCGACGCAGTTCGCCGTAGCGCTCGCCCGGGCTGATGTTGCAACCGCTGGAGCAGCCATGACAGATGCTCGGTGCGAACTGCATGTCCCACTTGCGGTTGTAGCGCTCGGAGTGGGTCTTGTCGGTGAACACACCGGTCGGGCAGACCTCGGTGAGGTTGCCGGAGAATTCGCTTTCCAGGGTGCCGTCTTCAACGCGACCGAAGTACACGTTGTCGTGGGCGCCGAATACGCCCAGGTCGGTGCCGCCGGCGTAGTCCTTGTAGAAACGCACGCAGCGGTAGCAGGCGATGCAGCGGTTCATCTCGTGGGAAATGAACGGGCCGAGGTCCTGGTTCTGGTGGGTACGCTTGGTGAAGCGATAACGGCGCTCGTTGTGGCCGGTCATCACGGTCATGTCTTGCAGGTGGCAGTGTCCGCCTTCTTCACAGACCGGGCAGTCGTGAGGGTGGTTGGTCATCAGCCATTCGACGACGCTGGCGCGAAACACTTTCGCTTCTTCGTCGTCGATGGAGATCCAGCTGCCGTCGGTGGCGGGGGTCATGCAGGACATGACGATCCGACCACGCTTGTCGTTCTCGTCGGTGTACTGCTTGACTGCGCATTGGCGACAGGCGCCAACGCTGCCAAGGGCGGGGTGCCAGCAGAAATAAGGAATGTCGAGGCCCAGCGACAGACATGCCTGTAACAGGTTGTCTGCGCCATCGACTTCGAGCTCTTTGCCGTCTACGTGGATAGTGGCCATGGTTCAAAGTTCTTCGTTGGCCCGGTGTCAGCGGGCGTGGCTAATGGAATCTTGTCATTCGTCCGAATCCAAACAGCCTCGGTGAAAAGGCGTCATCGAACGAAAGGCGAAGGGCACGGACCCATCGCCTTTTTAAGCGTCGTTACGCGCCGACCATGGTCGGCGTGACCACCTGATTGAGGTCGCCCGCGCGGGTTGGCGCGATGCCGGCCTCGAATTCAGGGCGGAAATATTTGATCGCGCTGCCCAACGGCTCCACGGCACCCGGTGCGTGAGCACAGAAGGTCTTGCCTGGGCCGAGGAAACCCACCAGGCCCAACAGGGTCTCGATGTCGCCGGGTTGGCCTTGGCCTTTCTCGATGGCCATCAGGAGCTTGACGCTCCAGGGCAGGCCATCGCGGCAAGGGGTGCAGAACCCACAGGATTCACGGGAGAAAAACTGCTCCATGTTGCGCAGCAGCGAGACCATGTTGACGCTGTCGTCCACCGCCATTGCCAGGCCAGTACCCATACGGGTGCCGACCTTGGCGATGCCGCCGGCGTACATTTGTGCGTCCAGGTGTTCCGGCAGCAGGAAGCCGGTACCGGCGCCGCCGGGCTGCCAGCACTTGAGCTTGTAGCCGTCGCGCATGCCGCCGGCGTAGTCCTCGAACAGCTCGCGCGCGGTGACGCCGAACGGCAGTTCCCACAGGCCAGGGTTCTTGACCTTTCCGGAGAAGCCCATGAGCTTGGTGCCCATGTCTTCGCTGCCGTCGCGGGCCAGGGATTTGTACCAGTCCACGCCGTCGGCGATGATCGCCGGCACGTTGCACAGGGTCTCGACGTTGTTCACGCAGGTCGGCTTGCCCCACACGCCAACGGCGGCAGGGAAGGGCGGCTTGGAGCGCGGGTTGGCGCGGCGGCCTTCCAGGGAGTTGATCAGCGCGGTTTCTTCACCGCAGATGTAACGCCCGGCGCCGGTGTGGACGAACAGTTCGAAATCGAAGCCGCTGCCCAGGATGTTCTTGCCCAACAGGCCTGCGGCCTTGGCTTCTTCCACGGCACGGTTCAGGTGCTTGGCGGCGGTGGTGTACTCGCCGCGCAGGAAGATGTAGCCACGGTAGGTCTTCAGCGCACGGGCGCTGATCAGCATGCCTTCGATCAGCAGATGGGGCAGTTGCTCCATCAGCATGCGGTCCTTCCAGGTGTTGGGTTCCATCTCGTCCGCGTTGCAGAGCAGGTAGCGGATGTTGATGGACTCGTCCTTGGGCATCAGGCCCCACTTCACGCCGGTGGGGAAGCCCGCACCGCCACGGCCCTTGAGGCCGGCGTCTTTCACGGTCTGGACGATGTCATCGGCGGCCATGTCGGCGAATGCCTTGCGCGCGGCGGCATAGCCGTTCTTCGCCTGGTATTCGTCCAGCCAGACTGCCTCGCCGTCGTCACGCAGGCGCCAGGTCAGGGGATGGGTTTCGGCCGAACGCTGGATGCGGTTGGCGGGCCCGAAGGAAGTCAGGGTCATACGTAGCCCTCCAGCAGTTTGGCGACGCCATCCGGCTTGACGTCACCAAAGGTGTCGTCGTCGATCATCAGCGCCGGTGCCTTGTCGCAGTTGCCCAGGCAGCACACCGGCAGCAGCGTGAAGCGGCCGTCGGCGGTGGTCTGGCCCAGGCCGATGCCCAGCTTGCCTTGGATCTCGCTGACCACCGATTCGTGGCCGCCGATGTAGCAGACCATGCTGTCGCAGACGCGGATGATGTGGCGGCCTACCGGCTGGCGGAAAATCTGGCTGTAGAAGGTAGCAACGCCTTCGACGTCGCTGGCCGGGATGCCAAGGATCTCGCCGATGGCGTAGAGCGCGCCGTCAGGCACCCACCCACGTTCCTTCTGGACGATCTTCAGGGCTTCGATCGACGCCGCGCGCGGGTCTTCGTAGTGATGCAGCTCGTGCTCGATGGCCGAGCGCTCGGTTTCGCTCAGGGCGAAACGGTCTGTCTGGATAAGCGTGCTGTTCATGCTTAGCGGTCCACGTCGGCCATAACGAAATCGATACTACCCAGGTACGCGATCAAGTCCGCGACCATGCTGCCTTTGATCACCGAAGGGATCTGCTGCAGGTGCGGGTAGCTTGGGGTGCGAATCCGGGTGCGGTAGCTCATGGTGCCGCCGTCGCTCGTCAGGTAATAACTGTTGATGCCCTTGGTCGCTTCGATCATCTGGAAGGATTCGTTGGCCGGCATGACCGGGCCCCACGAAACCTGCAGGAAGTGCGTGATCAGGGTCTCGATGTGTTGCAGCGTGCGCTCTTTCGGCGGCGGCGTGGTCAGCGGGTGATCCGCCTTGTACGGGCCTTCCGGCATGTTGCGCATGCATTGCTCGATGATCTTGACGCTCTGGCGCATCTCCTCGACGCGAACCATGCAGCGGTCGTAGGCGTCACCGTTGGCCGCCAGCGGGACTTCGAACTCGAAGTTTTCGTAGCCGGAGTACGGGCGTGCCTTGCGCAGGTCGAAATCGCAACCGGTGGAACGCAGGCCGGCACCGGTGACGCCCCATTCCAGGGCTTCCTTGGTGTTGTAGGCAGCGACGCCGATGGTACGACCTTTGAGGATGCTGTTCTGCAGGGCGGCCTTGGTGTACTCGTCCAGGCGCTTGGGCATCCACTCGACGAAATCCTTGACCAGTTTTTCCCAGCCGCGCGGCAAGTCGTGGGCCACGCCGCCGATGCGGTACCAGGCCGGGTGCAGGCGGAAACCGGTGATGGCTTCGATCACGGTGTAGGCTTTCTGACGGTCGGTGAAGGTGAAGAACACCGGCGTCATCGCGCCCACGTCCTGGATATAGGTACCCAGGAACAGCAGGTGGCTGGTGATGCGGAAGAACTCGGCCATCATGATGCGGATGACATCGACCCGGTCCGGCACCTTGATCCCGGCGAGTTTCTCGACCGAAAGCACGTACGGCAGGTTGTTCATCACGCCGCCGAGGTAGTCGATGCGGTCGGTGTACGGAATGTAGCTGTGCCAGGACTGGCGCTCGGCCATTTTCTCGGCACCACGGTGGTGGTAGCCGATGTCCGGGACGCAGTCGACGATCTCTTCGCCGTCCAGCTGCAGGATGATGCGGAACGCACCGTGGGCCGAAGGGTGGTTCGGACCGAGGTTGAGGAACATGTAGTCCTCGTTGGCGCCCGAACGCTTCATGCCCCAGTCTTCCGGCTTGAAGCGCGCGGCTTCTTCCTCGAGCTGTTGCTTGGCCAGGGACAGGCTGAACGGGTCGAACTCGGTGGCACGGGCCGGGAAGTCCTTGCGCAGCGGGTGACCTTCCCAGGTCGGCGGCATCATGATGCGCGACAGGTGCGGGTGGCCGGGGAAGTCGATCCCGTACATGTCCCAGACTTCGCGTTCGTACCAGTTGGCGTTCGGCCAGATGCCGGTCACGGTCGGCACGCTGAGGTCGCTCTCGGACAAGGCGACCTTGATCATTACGTCACTATTACGTTCGATCGACATCAAGTGATAGAACACGGTGAAGTCGACGCCGTCGGGCAGCCCTTGACGCTTGGTGCGCAGGCGCTCGTCCACGCCGTGCAGGTCATAGAGCATGACGTATGGCTTGGGCAGGTTGCGCAGGAAGGTCAGGACTTCGACGAGTTTGGCACGGGCAACCCAAAGCACCGGCATGCCGGTGCGGGTCGGCTGGGCGGTGAACGCCTCGGGGCCAAAACGGTTGTTCAGTTCGACGACCACATCCTGGTCGTCTGCCTTGTAAGGCGGGATGTACAGAGCACTGCCTGTAGTCATGGTTATTTATCGCTTTCGGTCAACGTAAAGAATGAAGCCAGGTTCTCGTTTCTTCTTCAGAACAGAGCTTGGATCAGACTTCGTCGGGGCTGCGCAGGTTGGTGACTGCGATACGCTGTTCGCGGCGCTGTTCCTTTTGCGACGGCATCTCGGCGCGATAGACGCCTTGATCACCAACGACCCAGGACAGAGGGCGACGCTCCTGGCCAATCGATTCCTGCAGCAGCATCAAGCCTTGCAGGAACGCTTCGGGGCGAGGAGGGCAGCCGGGCACGTAGACATCCACGGGCAGGAACTTGTCCACCCCTTGAACAACGGAATAGATGTCGTACATGCCACCGGAGTTGGCGCACGAACCCATGGAGATAACCCACTTGGGTTCGAGCATCTGCTCGTAGAGGCGCTGGATGATCGGCGCCATCTTGATGAAGCAGGTACCGGCGATAACCATGAAATCCGCCTGGCGCGGCGATGCCCGGATAACCTCGGCGCCAAAGCGCGCAATGTCGTGGGGCGCCGTGAAGGCGGTGGTCATTTCCACGTAGCAGCACGAAAGGCCGAAGTTGTACGGCCACAGGGAGTTCTTGCGACCCCAGTTGACCGTGCTGTTCAGCACGTCTTCGAGCTTGCCCATGAAGATATTTTTGTGGACTTGATCTTCTAACGGATCGGCGACGGTTTCCCGCTTGCCGATCGGATACTGCTCGTTAGGAGCATCGGGGTCGATCCGGGTGAGATTGTATTGCATTGCCAAAGCCTCATTGTTTCAGCTTCGCTTGCCGCTTGCGCCGAGCTTCCGGAGCCCAATCAAGAGCCCCCACCCGGTAAAGGTAGACAAGACCTGCCAACAGAATTGCTATGAAAACGAGAGCTTCGACAAATCCGGTCCAGCCGCTTTCGCGGACGGACACAGACCAGGCAAAGAGAAAGAGGGCTTCGATATCGAAGATCACGAAGAGCATCGCGACCAGATAGAATTTGGCTGAGAGCCGCAAGCGGGCGCCACCGGTAGGCAGCATGCCGGACTCGAACGGTTCATTCTTGCTGCGGCCCCAGGCTTTTGACCCGAGCAGGCTCGACACGCCGAGCATGAAGGCACACAGGCCGACCACGCCCAGAAGGAAAATGGCAAAGCCCCAGTTGTGGGCCATGAGTCCTGTCGCTTCGGGCATGCTGGAAATCCTTAACAGAGAGCAATGGTCTCTGAGCTTGAAAAGAAATAACGCAGTGACGATATGTCGCAGCAATCAATCGCGGTGATTTTATGGCTAAACACCGGGCAAGTAAAATTCCTATAGCGAAATTATTTATTGGAATAAGGACATAGCGTACCTCCATGGCCTTGCAACCCAGGCTGGGTGGGCACTGGACGTCACTTCATCAATAATATTTCGCGCGGAATGTAACAATGATAATGCCTTCCAAATGATAATTATTATTATCTGTGCCGACCTTTCCACGATGCACTTACTGTCATGCATGAGAGTCTTTCTTACATCGCCGCTACTGCAATTGTCAGCGCCGGACGTTTTACTCCTTTTCAGACACCCCGATACTGCGTTCGATCAATTTTCATTCGATCAACAGGCGCCAGCGCCTCAGGTCCGATCTCCTGTCGATTTTTGACGACCAGCGCTTCGCTCATTCCAGCCATCGTCAACTTGTCTTGAAGGTTTGATATCAAATGGCTATCTTTGCGACTCATTCATCTAATCATCTATATCAATACGTGATTAGGCTAACGCCCGCTTCCTGGATAGCCGCGCCGGCCTTCCTTGTTCGCGGCTGAGTACCGTAAGGAATGCCATGAACTCTTGGATCGCGAATATGAGCGTTATGCTCAAGCTGGCTTTGGGCTTTGCCGTTGTGCTGCTACTGACCGCCATTCTCGCCGCGACCGGCTGGTTCAGCCTGGGGAAAATGATCGAGCGTACGGATCGTATGACCAGCATCACCGAGCTCGGCAACCGCCTTGATCACCTGCGCAGGGCTCGCTTGCAATACCAGTTGGACAGGGGTGATGAGCAAAAGGGAGCATTGATCCAGGCTTCGCTGGAGCAGTTTGTCGCCAAGCAGAAAAGCCTCGCAAGCGAGCTGAAAAAACCGGAAAACCTGAAGAAGCTTGCGCTGATCGAACAAGCCAGCACGCAATACCAGGTGGCGCTGAATACGATGCGCGAGGCGTATCGCAATGACGCAGCCATGCGCAAGGAGATGGGCGTCAATGCGGTCAAGGGCGCCGCGCTCATTGCCAAGGTCATCGAAGATGTACAAGCAATGCCTCTCTCGGATGAGCGCCGTTTCGAGCTGTACAGGATCATCCTCAAGGCAAAAGAGGACGTGGCGCTGGTGCGTTATGAAGTGCGTGGCTATACCGGCAACCCCAACAGCGCCACCGAGCAGGCCGCCAACCGCCAGCTCGAAAATACGCTCAAGGGCATCGAAACCCTCAACAGCGCGTTCGGTCCGGCCTACGCCGACACCTTCAAGCAACTGGAAACCGCGCTGGTTGCTTACCGCCGTTCGGTGCAGGATTTCACGGCCAGCACCCAGGCCATTGGCAAGGCCGTGCAGGACACGGTCGATCTGGGTGAAACCATCACCCGCCTCTGTGACGAGATGTATGCCAGCCAACTCGTCTCCCGGGACGAAGACAGCGCCCAGGCTCGCGTCCTGCAGTTGAGCTGTGCTGCCTTGGCGATGGTGTTGGGGATTTTTGCCGCGCTGATCATTACCCGTCAGATTACTCGGCCGTTGCGAGACACATTGGCGGTGGTCGATCGCATTGCCGCAGGCGACCTCACACAACACAGGGTCGTGACCCGTAGTGATGAGCTGGGTATGTTGCAGCAGGGTATCCAGCGCATGGGCGCCACCCTGCGTGACCTGATCGCTGGCATTCGCGATGGTGTTACCCAAATTGCCAGCGCCGCCGAAGAGCTGTCGGCTGTCACTGAGCAGACCAGCGCCGGGGTCAACAGCCAGAAGACCGAGACCGATCAGGTGGCGACCGCCATGCACGAAATGTCGGTCACTGTGCATGAGGTCGCGCGTAATGCCGAACAAGCGCGCGCGGCCGCATCTGAGGCCGATGCGCAAGCCCGTATTGGCGACCAAGTGGTCGCGCAAGCCATCGTTCAGATTGAGCGCCTGGCCAGCGAGGTCGGTCGCTCGGTCGAAGCCATGAGTGAGCTGGAACAGGAAAGCGGGCGCATCGGCACGATCATGGACGTGATCAGGGCGGTGGCTGAACAGACCAACTTGCTGGCCCTCAACGCGGCCATCGAGGCCGCCCGCGCGGGCGACGCCGGGCGCGGTTTTGCCGTGGTCGCCGACGAAGTACGTGGGCTGGCCCAGCGTACCCAGCATTCCACCGAAGAGATTGAAAACCTGGTGGCGGGCTTGCAGAACGGCACGCGCCAGGTATCGAGCATGATGCGAAATAGCCGCGAGCTGACCGACAGCAGCGTGGAATTGGCGGGCAAGGCTGGCGCATCCCTGGGCAACATCACCCAGGCGGTGTCGGGCATCCAGGCCATGAACCAACAGATTGCCGCCGCGGCAGTGCAGCAAAGCTCGGTGGCCGAGGAAATCAGCCGGAGTATCCTGAGCGTGCGCGATGTATCCGAGCAGACCGCCTCGGCCAGCGAAGAAACCGCAGCCTCCAGCGTCGAGCTGGCCCGCCTGGGCAACCAGTTGCAGCAGTTGGTCAGTCATTTCAAGGTGTGAAAAACGAACCGGGGAAACCGGCAAAAAAAAGCCCCGAACCAGTCGGGGCTTCAGATCGTCGGCTTTGCGGTTAGTTTTTATTCGGTCCGCAAGGGCCGCTTGCTTTTTGGATCAGTGGAACTGTTCTTCTTCGGTCGACCCGGTCAGCGCGGTCACGGACGAGGCGCCGCCCTGGATCACGGTGGTCATGTCGTCGAAGTAGCCGGTGCCCACTTCCTGCTGGTGAGCCACGAAGGTGTAACCCTTGGCGGCGTCAGCGAACTCCTGCTCTTGCAGCTTCACGTAGGCCGTCATGTCGTTGCGGGCGTAGTCGTGCGCCAGGTTGAACATGCTGTGCCACATGTTGTGGATGCCGGCCAGCGTGATGAACTGGTGCTTGTAGCCCATGGCGGACAGTTCGCGTTGGAACTTGGCGATGGTCGCGTCGTCCAGGTTCTTCTTCCAGTTGAAGGAAGGCGAGCAGTTGTAGGACAGCAGTTGGTCCGGGTATTCCTTTTTGATCGCTTCAGCGAAACGACGGGCTTCGTCCAGGTCCGGCTTGGCGGTTTCGCACCAGATCAGGTCGGCATACGGGGCGTAGGCCAGGCCGCGGGCGATGGCCTGGTCGAGGCCGGCGCGCACCTTGTAGAAGCCTTCCGGGGTGCGGGTACCTGTCACGAACGGCTGGTCGTACGGGTCGCAGTCGGAGGTCAGCAGGTCAGCGGCGTTGGCGTCGGTACGGGCCAGGATGATGGTCGGTACGCCAGCAACGTCGGCGGCCAGGCGGGCAGCGGTCAGCTTCTGGACGGCTTCCTGGGTCGGAACCAGTACCTTGCCGCCCATGTGGCCGCATTTCTTCACCGAGGCCAGTTGGTCTTCGAAGTGAACGCCGGCGGCGCCTGCCTCGATCATGCTCTTCATCAGCTCGTAGGCATTCAGCACGCCGCCGAAACCGGCTTCGGCGTCAGCCACGATTGGCGCGAAGTAGTCGATGTAGCCTTCGTCGCCCGGGTTCTTGCCGGCTTTCCACTGGATCTGGTCGGCGCGACGGAACGAGTTGTTGATGCGCTTGACCACGGTTGGAACCGAATCCACCGGGTACAGCGACTGGTCAGGGTACATGGACTCGGCGGAGTTGTTGTCTGCGGCCACTTGCCAGCCCGACAGGTAGATCGCCTGGATGCCGGCCTTGACCTGCTGCACAGCCTGGCCGCCGGTCAGGGCACCCATGCAGTTGACGAAATCTTTCTCGGGACGGAAGGCTGGCTTGGCGCCCTGGGTCACCAGGTTCCACAGCTTCTCGGCGCCCATCTTCGCGAAGGTGTGCTCAGGTTGAACCGAGCCACGCAGACGGACGACGTCAGCAGCGGAATAATTGCGCTTCACGCCTTTCCAGCGCGGGTTCTCAGCCCAGTCTTTTTCAAGGGCTGCAATTTGCTGTTCGCGTGTCAGTGCCATGGAAATAAACCTCGTCGCGTCTTGTATGGATGGTCGTTCTGGGCTGGAAGATTCCAGCTTGCCAATCGCACCCGTCATGGGTGTGAAGGGCTGCTCGCTGATCAGGAGGCTGGCATACAAGTCGGTCAAGGCGGGGTGGCGACGGGATGAACGATGGGCTCGAGGGGAAAGTGAGCAGGTAGGGGCGAACTGCGGGCGCATTCGGGCGTCGTGGGCCTTTATACGAACTCAGAGTGATGCCGGGTTACCTAGTTACGCTTCCGTCCCTCGGGACAACTTCGTTCCAGTCGCAACCTCGTCAAACACACCTTGTGGGCGGTACAGACACGAATCGGCTCGCAGGGTGGTTGCAAGCATCGACCCGAAGGCCCTTGCCAGGGCCCCTGATTAGCGGGAGCGAGGCCATCATGCCTTCGGTTTTTTGGCTCGTCAAACGTTTTGTAGTGCTTTTTTTATGGCACTACATCTTTGGTCTAATACGACTCATCAGTCAGTTTCTGGTGCTTCAGTTCAAGGTATCGACCTTCACCCGCAGAATCATGTCGTCGCGGCCTTGGGTCGAGTAGCTGCGGGTCAGGCCCTGTTTATCGGCTTGTGTCTGGCGATTCACCCCGGCCAGGGTGATCCATTCGCCAAGGCGCCCGCTGACGGTTGTGTCGGTACTTTGCACGTTCACTACATCGGGACGTTCCTGGCTCATGCGGTCACGGTTGGTACTGATGTTCAGATGAACGGTCTCGCCGGTGACGCTGGCGGTGACGTAGAAACCCTGGGTGACGTTGCGGTATTCGGTCTGGCTTTGCATGCGACCGTAGCCGTCAGTCTGGTTGCTGGTGAAAGGCACGCTCTGGCCGACCTGGATCAGCGCTGGTTGGCCTTCGCTGGCCTGGATCTGCTGTACGCCGCCGTCACGGCTGGCCGTGCTGCGGTTGATGATGCGGGTCTGGCTGGGCGCGGCGCCGTTGATCGAGTAGCCCTGGTCGCCCTGCAGGTTGTTTTCGTTGGTGTCTACGGTGATCAGCAAGCGCTTGGGAGCGGTGTCCAATTGGGCCAGGAATTGCCGGAGTTCTTCGATCTTGCCGGGCTCGGCGTTGACGATCAGTTGGTTGCCGTAGGCGCTGACCTGGCCGTCCTTGCCGATGAAGTTCTGCGCCACCGGCAGCAGGTCGGCGCTGGTGCGGTAGTTCAGTGGCACGACTTGCGTGTCGGCCATGACTGACAGGCTGCAGCCGAGCAGGAGGGTGGTCAGCAAGGTGCGTAGGGACATGTCCATTTCTCCGCGAGACAAAGGCTTGATATTGCCAGTTTGTCGGCCACGAGTGGGGCAAGTTGAATGATAGACGGCAAAAACGCCCCGGCATCGGTGGATGGCGGGGCGTTTTGGGTGTTGATGATGCTTTTGTGGCGAGGGAGCTTGCTCCCGCTGGTTTGCGAAGCGAACCCCAAAAGCGGGGGCCGCTGCGCAGCCCAGCGGGAGCAAGCTCCCTCGCCACAAGGTGTTGTGGTGGTGCTTCCTGCGGGGTTCAGGCCGAACGCCGCACCATGTCCACGTGCGGAATGCCGGCTTCGAGAAACTCCTCGCTGACCACTGCAAACCCCAGTCGCTCATAGAACGGCGTGGCATGCACCTGGGCACTGAGCATCTGCTGCTTGAGCCCGCGTTTCTCGGCCTCGGCAATCACCGCCTGCATCAGCGCGTCGCCGACCTTCAGCCCGCGCCAATCCTTGAGGACTGACACCCGGCCGATATGGCCGTCGGTCAACAGGCGCGCGGTGCCGATCGGGAAGTCGCCTTCGAGAGCCAGGAAATGCACGGCGTCCTGATCATCCGAATCCCACTCCAGCTCCGGTGGTACGGATTGCTCGGCAATGAACACCGCTTCACGAATGCGCCGGATCTCGGCGTTATCCTTTTGCCAGTCTGCGACACGAACGTGAATTTTATTCATCGGCGAACCCCAGGCTGCCTTGCTTGACCAATTCATGGATGAGACCGCGACCGTCTTCATCGGCCAGCCATGGGCCGAGGTTTTCGATGTGCAGCGCGTCGGCGGCGCAGATCATCTTCAACAGGTCACGGAGCTTGCCCGGCAGGTAGCGGCTCTGGCCGCTGGCGAACAGCAGCAGGTCGTCATCGACTTCCGACCAGGCCAGGCGCGCGCTCGGGTTGCGGATGATCACTGCGCCCTGTTCCAGGCCGGCCAGCAAGTCGTCTTCTTCCAGTTCCGGGCCCACCACCAATTCCGGGTAGCGTGGCTCGGTCATGAATTGGCCGAACCAGGTCAGGAGCAAGCGCTCGTCGCTCATGTGTTCGGCCAGCAGGCCCTTGAGGCGGTCCAAGGCGTCGTGCTGGATCTGGTGCGGGTCGGCCACCGGGCGTGCAGCGGCATCGGTGTAACGCTCTTCATCCGGCAGGAACTGGCTGAGGAAGTCGGTGAAGTGGGTAAGGACTTCGGCGGCGCTCGGTGCTCGGAAGCCGACCGAGTAAGTCATGCAATCGTCCACGGCGACGCCGCAGTGAGCCAGGCGTGGCGGCAGGTAGAGCATGTCGCCGGGTTCCAGGACCCACTCGTCGGTGGCCTCGAAATCGGCGAGGATGCGCAGGTCCGCGTGGGGCAGCAGTGGGCTTTCGGAGTCGCACATCTGGCCGATCTTCCAGTTGCGCTTGCCGTGGCCTTGCAGCAGGAATACGTCGTAATTGTCGAAGTGCGGGCCCACGCCGCCACCCGGGGCGGCGAAGCTGATCATCACGTCGTCGATGCGCCAGCTCGGCAGGAAGCGGAAATGCTCCAGCAGCTCGCTGACTTCCGGGACGAATTGATCGACCGCCTGCACCAGCAAGGTCCACTCGCGCTCGGGCAGTTTGCTGAACTCATCTTCGGCGAACGGGCCGCGACGCAACTCCCACGGGCGCTCGCCGTGCTCGATCACCAGGCGCGATTCGACCTCTTCTTCCAGGGCAAGGCCGGCCAGTTCGTCGGCATCGATCGGGCTTTCGAAATCAGGAATCGCCTGGCGGATCAGCAGGGGTTTTTTCTGCCAGTAGTCGCGCAGGAACTCCCGTGCCGTGATACCGCCCAGGAGTTGCAGTGGAATGTCAGGATTCATGTGTAACCTATTGAAAAAATATACTTTTCAGACGCGAATAAAAACGCCCGGCGCGGCCGGGCGTCTCAAGGTGAAGCGATGGATCAGATGCGCTTGGCTTGTGCCGCCGCGTTGCCGATGTAGCTGGCCGGGGTCAGCTTCTTCAACTCAGCCTTGGCGTCGGCTGGCATGTCCAGGCCATCGATGAAAGTCTGCAGCGCTTCTGGGCTGATGCCCTTGCCACGGGTCAGTTCTTTCAGCTTTTCATACGGGTTTTCGATGTTGTAGCGACGCATCACGGTCTGGATCGGCTCGGCCAAGACTTCCCAGCAGGCGTCCAGGTCAGCGGCGATCTTCTGCTCGTTGAGCTCCAGCTTGCTGATGCCCTTGAGGCTGGCTTCGTAGGCGATGACGCTGTGGGCGAAACCCACGCCCAGGTTGCGCAGCACGGTGGAGTCGGTCAGATCGCGCTGCCAGCGAGAGATCGGCAGCTTGCTCGCCAGGTGCTGGAACAGCGCGTTGGCGATGCCCAGGTTGCCTTCGGAGTTTTCGAAGTCGATCGGGTTGACCTTGTGCGGCATGGTCGAGGAACCGATTTCCCCGGCAATGGTGCGCTGCTTGAAGTAACCCAGGGAGATGTAGCCCCAGATGTCGCGGTCGAAGTCGATCAGGATGGTATTGAAACGTGCGATCGCGTCGAACAGCTCGGCGATGTAGTCGTGTGGCTCGATCTGGGTGGTGTACGGGTTGAAGCTCAGGCCCAGTTCGTCTTCGATGAAGGCGCGGGCGTTGGCTTCCCAGTCGATGTCCGGGTAGGCCGACAGGTGGGCGTTGTAGTTGCCTACGGCGCCGTTGATCTTGCCCAGCAGCGGCACGGCGGCCACCTGGGCGATCTGACGCTCGAGGCGGTAGACCACGTTCGCCAGTTCCTTGCCCAAGGTGGTCGGCGAAGCCGGTTGACCGTGGGTGCGCGACAGCATCGGCACGTCGGCGAAACGGATCGCCAGCTCGCGGATGGCCTGGGCGGTCTGGCGCATCAGCGGCAGCAGCACGTCGTCACGGCCTTCGCGCAGCATCAGGGCGTGGGACAGGTTGTTGATGTCCTCGCTGGTGCAGGCGAAGTGGATGAACTCACTGACGTTGGCCAGTTCCGGCAGCTTGGCCGCCTGCTCCTTGAGCAGGTATTCGATCGCCTTGACGTCGTGGTTGGTGGTGCGCTCGATCTCTTTGACGCGCTCGGCGTGCTCCAGGGCGAAATTGTCGGCCAGGGCGTTCAGCACTGCGTTGGCCTCGGCGGAAAAGGCCGGGACTTCGCCAATGCCAGGGTGGGCGGCCAGACGCTGGAGCCAGCGCACTTCAACCAGGACGCGGGCACGGATCAGGCCGTACTCGCTGAAAATCGGGCGCAGGGCCTGGGTTTTGCCGGCGTAGCGGCCGTCTACAGGGGAAACCGCAGTGAGCGAAGAGAGCTGCATGGGGTGTTCTCGGACAGTCGGGCAACGAAATGGGGCGCGTATCATACATGAAAACAGACGCCGGTCCGTCGCCAACTGACCGGCGTATTACGCGTAACGAGATAAAGCTGTTTATTACCTGTGGCGAGGAAGCTTGCTCCCGTTGGGCTGCAAGGCAGCCCTCAAATCCACAAAAAAAGGTCGAGGCGACTTATTCGTTGCGCATCAATGGGTACAGCTCTTTCAACAATTTGCGTCGGCTGATCACCAGTTGCCAGCGATGGCCGCCTAACTGCCGCCACAGGCGTGCCGAGCGGATCCCGGCCAGCAACAGCGCGCGGATCTTCGAGGCATTGCTCGGTTGTTGCAGGTTGCGCATGTCGCCATGCACCTGGATACGCTGGCGCAGTGTGCTCAAGGTGTCCTGGTACAGCGCGCCGCACGCGGCGATCACGTTTTCGTGGGACGGGCCAAAATGTTCGACCTGGGATTGGATCTGCGGCAGGCGCTTGCCGATGGTTTCCAGCAGGTCGTCGCGCTTGGCCAACTGACGCTCCAGCCCGAGCATCGACAAGGCGTAGCGCAGCGGTTCGCGTTGCAGGGCGCTGGGGTCGCGTTCCAGGGCGCCGATCAAGGCACGATAGCCTTCGCGCAGGTTCAGATCATCGCCGCCGTAGACTTCCAGGGTGTCCTTGGGGTCGCGCACCAGAAGGCTGCCGAGCATGCAGCCCAGCCCGGCTTCGTTGGTCTGGCCGGTCTTGGCGATGCGATCCACCAGCACGGCGGCGAGAAATACCCCGCCCAGCGCCGTCAGTTGTTCCTGGATCGGCGTCATGCCTTGCTGCTCCATGGCTCGGCGACTTCGATCACGCCGCCGCCCAGGCAGATTTCACCGTCGTAGAACACCACGGATTGGCCGGGCGTGACGGCTCGCTGCGGATCATCGAACGTGGCGCGATAACCGCTGGCGGTTTTCTCCAGCGTGCAAGGCTGGTCGCTCTGACGATAACGAACCTTGGCCGTCAGGCGGCGCGGTTCGCTGAGGTCGATCGGGTTGACCCAATAGATGTCGGAGGCGAGCAGGGCGCCGGAGAACAGCCATGGGTGGTCGTTGCCCTGGCCGACGATCAGCTCGTTGTGCTCCAGGTCCTTGACCAGCACATACCACGGCTCTTCACCAGCGTCTTTCAATCCGCCGATGCCCAGGCCCTGGCGCTGGCCGATGGTGTGGTACATCAGGCCATGGTGACGGCCGATGACCTCGCCTTCGGTGGTCTTGATCTCGCCCGGCTGGGCCGGCAGGTACTGCTTGAGGAAGTCGCTGAAGCGACGCTCGCCAATGAAGCAGATGCCGGTGGAATCCTTCTTCTTGGCGGTGGCGAGCTGGTGTTTCTCGGCAATCGCGCGCACTTCGGGCTTTTCCAGCTCGCCGACCGGGAACAGGGTCTTGGCGATCTGCTCGCCGCCGACGGCATGCAGGAAGTAGCTCTGGTCCTTGTTCGGATCCAGGCCCTTGAGCAGTTCGGTGCGGCCATCGATGTCGCGGCGGCGCACGTAGTGGCCGGTGGCGATCAGGTCGGCGCCGAGCATCATCGCGTAGTCGAGGAATGCCTTGAACTTGATTTCGCGGTTACAGAGGATGTCCGGGTTCGGCGTGCGGCCGGCCTTGTATTCGGCCAGGAAGTGCTCGAACACGTTGTCCCAGTACTCGGCGGCGAAGTTGGCGGTGTGCAGCTTGATGCCAATCTTGTCGCACACGGCCTGGGCGTCCGCGAGGTCGTCCATGGCGGTGCAGTATTCGGTTCCGTCGTCTTCTTCCCAGTTCTTCATGAACAGGCCTTCCACCTCATAACCCTGCTCCATCAGCAGAAGGGCGGAAACGGAAGAGTCCACGCCACCGGACATGCCGACGATGACGCGTTGCTTTGGGGTGTTCGAAGAGGCTGGATCACGCATAGGAATTCAATGAGTGTCTTGAAAAAGGACGCGATTCTATCAGGCCCGGGCGCGCAAGGCTAAAGAGAAGGGCGGATAAGCGCCAGGCTATGGCGATGGCCGGCCAGGTAATCGTCGATGCAGCGGATGATCAGCTCGCTGCGCCAGTGATCGCGCTGTTCGAGCAGTTCGTCACGGGACAGCCATTTGGCGCCGAGGATGCCGTCGTCCAGTTGGTATTCGGGATGGTGTTTCAGGGCTTTGGCGGCGAAGCAGACCCGTTGGTAGGTCACGCCGTTGCTCGGGGCGGTGTAGAGGTAGATGCCGGTGACGCTGGTGGGCTCGACGTCCCAGCCGGTTTCTTCGAGGGTTTCGCGCACGGCGGCTTCGATCAGGGTTTCGTTGGGGTCCAGGTGGCCGGCGGGTTGGTTGAGCACTGCGCGGCCGCCCTTGGATTCTTCCACCATCAGGAAGCGGCCGTGGTCTTCGACGATGGTGGCGACGGTGATGTGGGGGTTCCAGTCCATGATGGTTCCTCTATTGTTGGATTGAGATGCGAATCCCCTGTGGGAGCGGGCTTGCTCGCGAAAGCGGTGTGTCAGTCAATGCAAATGTTGAATGATAAATTGCCTTCGCGAGCAAGCCCGCTCCCACAGGGGCAAATAGGGTATGCATAAAAACACAAACCCCGGCACAAGGCCGGGGTTCGTGGTGCTTCCTTGCAGCCTTACACCAGCGCAGCAATCGCCGCGTTGAAGGTGGTGCTCGGGCGCATGGCCTTGCGGGTCAGCTCAGGGTTGGCGAAGTAGTAACCGCCGATGTCCACGGGCTTGCCCTGGACCGCATTGAGCTCGGCAACGATTTTTTCTTCGTTGTCGGTCAGGGTCTTGGCCAGGGTGGTGAACTGCGCCTTGAGGGCTGCGTCGTCATCCTGGGCGGCCAATGCCTGGGCCCAGAACAGGGTCAGGTAGAAGTGGCTGCCGCGGTTGTCGATGCCGCCGACCTTGCGCGAAGGCGACTTGTTGCGGTCCAGGAACTCGCCAGTCGCCTGGTCGAGGGTCTTGGCCAGCACCAGCGCCTTGGGGTTGTTGTAGGTCACGCCCAGGTGTTCCAGGGAAGCGGCCAGGGCCAGGAACTCGCCCAGGGAATCCCAGCGCAGGAAGTTTTCTTCCAGCAGTTGCTGTACGTGCTTGGGTGCCGAACCGCCGGCGCCGGTTTCGAACAGGCCGCCACCGTTCATCAGCGGCACGATCGACAGCATCTTGGCGCTGGTGCCCAGTTCCATGATCGGGAACAGGTCGGTCAGGTAGTCGCGCAGTACGTTGCCGGTCACCGAAATGGTGTCCTTGCCTTCGCGGGTGCGAGCCAGGGTGAATTTCATCGCGTCGACAGGCGACATGATGCGGATGTCCAGGCCGCTGGTGTCATGGTCCTTCAGGTAAGCCTGGACCTTCTCGATCATTACGCCGTCGTGGGCGCGCATCGGGTCGAGCCAGAAGATCGCCGGGGTGGCGCTGGCGCGGGCACGGTTGACGGCCAGCTTGACCCAATCCTGGATCGGCGCGTCCTTGGTCTGGCACATGCGGAAGATATCGCCAGTCTCGACGTTCTGCTCCAGCAGGGTGCGACCGTTGTTGTCCGAAACACGGACCACGCCGTCGGCCTTGATCTGGAAGGTCTTGTCGTGGGAACCGTACTCTTCGGCTTTCTTGGCCATCAGGCCAACGTTTGGCACGCTGCCCATGGTAGTCGGATCGAAGGCGCCGTGTTGCTTGCAGTCTTCGATCACCGCCTGGTAGATGGTGGCGTAGCAGCGATCCGGGATCACGGCCTTGGTGTCGTGCAGCTGGCCGTCGGTGCCCCACATCTTGCCGGAGTCACGGATCATGGCTGGCATCGAGGCGTCGACGATGACGTCGCTCGGCACGTGCAGGTTGGTGATGCCCTTGTCGGAGTTGACCATCGCCAGTGCTGGACGAATGGCGTAGACCGCCTGGATGTCGGCTTCGATCTGGGCCTGCTGCTCGGCCGGCAGGGCCTTGATGCGGGCGTACAGGTCGCCGATGCCGTTGTTCAGGTTGAAACCGATCTGCTCCAGCACTTCGGCGTGCTTGGCCAGCGCGTCCTTGTAGTACTCGGCGACGATCTGGCCGAACATGATCGGGTCGGAGACCTTCATCATGGTGGCTTTCAGGTGGACCGACAGCAGGACGCCTTTTTGCTTGGCGTCTTCGATTTCGGCGGCGATGAAGTTGCGCAGGGCGTTTTTGCTCAGCACGGCGCAATCGAGGATCTCACCGGCTTGAACGGTGGTCTTTTCCTTCAGGACGGTGGCGGTGCCGTCCTTGGCGATCAGCTCGATCTTCACGCTGCCCGCGGCGTCGATCAGGGCGGCTTTTTCGCTGCCGTAGAAATCGCCGGCGTTCATGTGAGCGACGTGGGACTTGGAGTCGGCAGCCCAGGCGCCCATCTTGTGCGGGTGCTTGCGGGCGTAGTTCTTGACCGACAGCGGCGCACGACGGTCGGAGTTGCCTTCGCGCAGGACCGGGTTCACGGCACTGCCCTTGACCTTGTCATAGCGAGCGCGAGCTTCTTTCTCGGCGTCGGTGGTCACGGTTTCCGGGTAGTCCGGCAGAGCGTAGCCCTGGGCCTGCAATTCTTTGATCGCGGCCTGCAGTTGCGGCACCGAGGCGCTGATGTTCGGCAGCTTGATGATGTTGGCTTCAGGCGTAACGGCCAGGTCGCCCAGTTCGGCAAGGTGGTCGGCTACGGCTTTGTCACCCAGTTGCTCGGGGAAGCTGGCCAGGATGCGCCCTGCGAGGGAGATGTCGCGGGTCTCCACGGCGATGTCGGCCGAAGCGGTGAAGGCTTCGACGATCGGCAGCAGCGAATAGGTGGCGAGGGCAGGCGCTTCGTCGGTGAAGGTATAGATGATCTTCGAGCGGGTGGGCATATTCGGATTAACTCTCTTCTTTGCTAAAGCATGCGCAGAAACTCGAGGGGCGCCGGGTAAGCGCGTTCGTTCAAAGTCATCCGTGAGCCGAATGTCGAGGTTTCTTCGCGGTGATGTTGGGTGCATCAGTCGAGCGTCAAGCGGTCGGGCCGCGGTAACGGTCCGGCTTTTAAAATGGCGGAAAGTCTCGTTATAGAGCCGTCAGCCGTCGTGACCCTGTGGTCAGCGGCGGCATTATACATAGGTAGCTGGCGATCTGCCGACGGTTCATAGACTTCCGTACACGTCCATTGGTCTAAACGTCGCATGCCAAGGGTGGTGGACTATGCTCATGTTTGGCGCTTTTCCCTTGGTTTTCAGGCTTGTACATCGCGAACTGCGGCACTTTCGTCCTTGATGGGCCTAACGTAGGGTTTGCGTGCCGATTCAACTGGGTTACGCTCGAACGCAAGCCAGATGTTCAATCCAAGCAATGGAGTTCAGCATGGGGTATCAAAAGATTCAGGTTCCGGCCGTCGGTGACAAAATCACCGTCAACGCAGACCATTCTCTTAATGTTCCCGACAATCCGATCATCCCCTTCATCGAAGGCGACGGCATTGGCGTTGATATCAGTCCGGTCATGATCAAGGTGGTCGACGCCGCGGTCGAGAAGGCATACGGCGGCAAGCGCAAGATTTCCTGGATGGAAGTCTACGCCGGTGAAAAAGCCACCCAGGTCTACGACCAGGACACCTGGCTACCCCAGGAAACCCTGGACGCGGTCAAGGACTACGTGGTTTCCATCAAGGGCCCGCTGACCACGCCGGTCGGTGGCGGTATCCGCTCGCTGAACGTAGCGCTGCGCCAGCAGCTCGACCTGTATGTCTGCCTGCGCCCGGTGCGCTGGTTCGAAGGCGTGCCCAGCCCGGTCAAGAAGCCTGGCGACGTGGACATGACGATCTTCCGCGAGAACTCCGAAGACATCTATGCCGGCATCGAGTGGAAGGCCGGTTCGGCCGAAGCCACCAAAGTCATCAAGTTCCTTAAAGAAGAAATGGGCGTCACCAAGATCCGCTTCGACGAAGATTGCGGTATCGGTGTCAAGCCGGTTTCCAAGCAGGGCACCAAGCGCCTGGCGCGCAAGGCCTTGCAATATGTCGTCGACAACGACCGCGACTCGCTGACCATCGTGCACAAAGGCAACATCATGAAGTTCACCGAAGGTGCCTTCAAGGAATGGGCCTACGAAGTGGCGGCCGAAGAGTTCGGCGCGACCCTGCTCGATGGCGGGCCATGGATGCAGTTCAAGAACCCGAAGACCGGCAAGAATGTCGTGGTCAAGGACGCCATCGCCGACGCCATGCTCCAGCAGATCCTGCTGCGTCCGGCTGAATATGACGTGATCGCCACCCTGAACCTCAACGGCGACTACCTCTCCGATGCCCTGGCGGCGGAAGTAGGTGGTATCGGCATCGCGCCGGGCGCCAACCTGTCCGACACCGTGGCAATGTTCGAAGCCACCCACGGTACCGCGCCTAAATACGCAGGCAAGGATCAAGTCAACCCGGGGTCGCTGATCCTGTCGGCGGAAATGATGCTGCGCCACATGGGCTGGACCGAAGCGGCTGACCTGATCATCAAGGGCACCAACGGCGCGATTTCGGCCAAGACCGTGACCTATGACTTCGAGCGCCTGATGGACGGTGCCAAGCTGGTGTCGTCTTCCGGCTTCGGCGATGCGCTGATTTCCCATATGTAAGCGAAGCCTGGACACAAAAATGCCCGGTTCGAGTGATCGAAACCGGGCATTTTCATGGGTGG
Source organism: Pseudomonas alvandae (assembly GCF_019141525.1). GTDB lineage: Bacteria > Pseudomonadota > Gammaproteobacteria > Pseudomonadales > Pseudomonadaceae > Aquipseudomonas > Aquipseudomonas alvandae. The sequence goes on along the minus strand of NZ_CP077080.1, from coordinate 4,276,909 downwards.
GGCAGGCCTTTAATGGTCCTCGGTGACCCGAGGCTTGACGTGGACCCTGGTCGGCTCTGGCTTTTCGCTGAAAGGAGTGCTCTCGGCGTCGACGGCGACCGGACGAATTTCAACGGCATGTATGCCCTTTGGCCCTTGTATCATGCAGAACGTCACGGGCTGTCCTGCCTTCAGGGTTTTATAGCCGTCCATCTGAATGACGGAATAATGAGCGAAGAGATCTTCGTCCTTCCCGTCCTGGATAATGAAACCGTAGCCCTTGGCGTTATTGAACCATTTGACCTTTCCCTTGACTCGCATGCTGGTGGTACCTGACATACCAATTTCCCTCTGCAACACACCCCGGCAACGGAGTATCATCCTGATGATCCGCCGTCGATCATGGAAATCGGATTGACTTCGCGGACCTTTTTAACCCACGGTGGGCTCTATTGGTTGTAACACCGATTTGCCGTTAGTCAAGGTGATCGGGCGGTAGCGGTTGAAATCGCCCGCAAGCGGCCCCATCACTGTATTTGCCAACTAAAACGAACCTTTCTTTCCATGCATGCAATCAGCCAGATTCGACTAACATTCAATCAGGATCGCCCGGATCAACATGACGACGATTCAGCGGGCATTGCTGTTCAGGAATCAAAGCCCGCTTTACAGGCGCCACCGATGTACAAGGTGGTTTTGTTCAACGATGACTACACACCGATGGATTTCGTCGTCGAAGTGCTCGAGGTGTTTTTCAACCTGAATCGTGAGCTGGCGACCAAGGTCATGCTGGCCGTTCATACAGAGGGACGGGCAGTATGTGGTGTGTTTACCCGCGACATCGCGGAGACCAAGGCCATGCAGGTCAACCAGTACGCCAGGGAAAGCCAGCATCCGCTACTCTGTGAAATCGAGAAGGACGGTTAACGCCGACCACTTGGGTATGAGGTGAACCATGTTAAACCGCGAGCTCGAAGTCACCCTCAATCTTGCCTTCAAGGAGGCTCGTTCGAAGCGTCATGAGTTCATGACAGTCGAACACCTGCTGTTGGCCCTACTGGATAACGAGGCTGCCGCCACCGTTTTGCGTGCCTGCGGCGCGAACCTCGACAAACTCAAGCACGATTTGCAGGAGTTCATCGACTCCACCACGCCACTGATCCCCGTTCACGACGAGGATCGCGAAACCCAGCCAACCCTGGGCTTCCAGCGGGTGCTGCAACGTGCTGTCTTCCATGTGCAGAGCTCGGGCAAGCGTGAAGTGACCGGGGCCAACGTGCTGGTCGCCATCTTCAGTGAGCAGGAAAGCCAGGCGGTGTTCCTGCTCAAGCAGCAGAGCGTCGCGCGTATCGATGTCGTCAACTACATTGCCCATGGCATTTCCAAAGTGCCGGGGCATGGCGATCATTCCGAGGGTGAACAGGATATGCAGGACGACGAGGGCGGTGAGTCTTCTTCTTCAGGCAATCCGCTGGACGCGTATGCCAGCAACCTGAACGAGCTGGCCCGCCAGGGCCGCATCGATCCGCTGGTTGGGCGCGAGGCGGAAGTCGAGCGCGTTGCGCAGATTCTCGCCCGGCGCCGCAAGAACAACCCGTTGCTGGTGGGTGAGGCAGGCGTGGGCAAGACCGCAATCGCCGAAGGCCTGGCCAAGCGCATCGTCGACAACCAGGTGCCGGATCTGCTGGCCAACAGTGTGGTGTATTCCCTCGACCTGGGGGCCTTGCTGGCCGGTACCAAATACCGTGGCGATTTCGAGAAGCGCTTCAAGGCGCTGCTCGGCGAGCTGAAAAAACGCCCGCAAGCAATCCTGTTCATCGACGAGATCCACACCATCATCGGCGCGGGCGCTGCGTCGGGTGGCGTCATGGATGCCTCGAACCTGCTCAAACCGCTGCTGTCCTCGGGTGATATCCGTTGCATCGGCTCGACCACGTTCCAGGAATTCCGTGGGATCTTCGAGAAGGACCGTGCCCTGGCACGGCGTTTCCAGAAGGTCGATGTGTCGGAGCCGTCGGTGGAAGACACCATCGGCATCCTGCGTGGCCTGAAAGGGCGTTTCGAGCTGCACCACAACATCGAATACAGCGACGAGGCATTGCGCGCCGCTGCCGAGCTGGCGTCACGCTACATCAATGATCGGCACATGCCGGACAAGGCCATCGACGTCATCGACGAGGCGGGCGCCTACCAGCGGCTGCAGCCGGTGGAGAATCGCGTCAAGCGTATCGAGGTGCCGCAAGTCGAGGACATCGTCGCCAAAATCGCGCGGATTCCGCCAAAACACGTCACCAGCTCCGACAAGGAACTGCTACGTAACCTGGAGCGTGACCTGAAGCTGACGGTGTTCGGCCAGGATGCGGCCATCGACTCGCTCTCGACCGCCATCAAGCTGTCCCGCGCGGGACTCAAGTCGCCGGACAAGCCGGTCGGTTCCTTCCTGTTCGCCGGGCCTACCGGTGTCGGCAAGACCGAGGCGGCACGGCAGTTGGCCAAGGCGATGGGCATCGAGCTGGTGCGCTTCGACATGTCCGAGTACATGGAGCGCCACACCGTATCGCGTCTGATCGGTGCGCCTCCGGGCTATGTCGGTTTCGACCAGGGCGGCCTGTTGACCGAGGCGATTACCAAGCAGCCTCACTGTGTGCTGTTGCTCGATGAAATCGAGAAGGCGCATCCGGAAGTCTTCAACCTGCTGCTGCAGGTCATGGACCACGGTACGCTGACCGACAACAACGGGCGCAAGGCGGATTTCCGCAACGTGATCATCATCATGACCACGAACGCCGGTGCCGAGACCGCGGCGCGCGCTTCGATCGGTTTCACCCATCAGGACCACTCGTCCGATGCGATGGAAGTGATCAAGAAGAGCTTCACGCCTGAATTCCGCAACCGCCTGGACACCATTATCCAGTTTGGTCGCCTCAGCCATGAGGTCATCAAGAGCGTGGTGGACAAGTTCCTTACCGAACTTCAGGCGCAGCTCGAAGACAAGCGTGTATTGCTGGAGGTCACCGATGCGGCGCGCAGCTGGCTGGCGGAAGGTGGTTACGACGTGACGATGGGTGCGCGGCCGATGGCTCGCCTGATCCAGGACAAGATCAAGCGTCCGCTGGCCGAGGAAATCCTGTTTGGCGAACTGGCCGAGCATGGCGGTGTGGTTCACATCGACATCAAGGACGGCGAGCTGACTTTCGACTTCGAAACCACGGCCGAAATGGCTTGATCGTTACCTGCAACAAAGCGAAAGGCGCCGAAAGGCGCCTTTTTGCTGTTCCATGCCTACACCAGGCGCTGCTGTGGGCATGGAACAAGATTGGGTTTCATCACCAGTCCCTGTGGGAGCGAGCTTGCTCGCGATAGCGGTGGGGCAGCTTGCATCAACGGTGCTTGTGCCGCCGCCTTCGCGAGCAAGCTCGCTCCCACAGGGGGGGGCGTGTGTTTCTGAAGATTGGGGCAAATCCCAGGCAAACAAAAACGCCCGACATGAGCCGGGCGTTTTGTATTGACTTGTTAGCGAGCGCGGTAAGTGATGCGCCCTTTGCTCAAGTCATAGGGCGTCAGCTCGACGCGCACTTTGTCACCGGTAAGAATACGAATGTAGTTCTTGCGCATCTTGCCGGAGATATGCGCGGTTACGACGTGCCCATTTTCCAACTCCACACGAAACATGGTGTTGGGCAGGGTGTCGACGACAGTGCCTTCCATTTCGAAGCTGTCTTCTTTCGACATGCAGTAAAGCCCTCGGTATCCAGTGAATGGCCCGGTGCAACTGCGCCAGGCAAAAGCGGCGTGCATTGTGCCCGAAAAAGGGGGGGCAAGCCAAGGGGTTCTTCGGAGTTACTCAATGAATGCGGCGCGTGGATAAGGCGCAGACTACGAGCGGCCCCTAGGCTTTGTCCGAAAAGTGCCTGCGCGACGATCATGCTGCGTTGAAAACAGGCTCGGAATGCTCATTGACAACCAGTCAACTCCGCTTCCTCGCCTGTTTTCGCCTTGCCTGATCGCCGCTCGGCAACTTTTCGTACAAACCCTAGTTCAGGACAACCCACCGCTGGTTGATGAGTAATTCAATGGGCCGATATTGGGTCTTGTAGTTCATTTTTTTGCAGTTCTTGATCCAGTAGCCCAAGTACACCGCTTCCAGGCCCAGGCGGCGGCATTCATTGATCTGCCAGAGGATTGCGTAGCGTCCTAGGCTGCGCTTTTCTTCGTCGGGCTCATAGAAGGTGTAGACCGCCGAGAGGCCGTTGGGCAGCAGGTCGGTGACGGCGATGGCCACCAGCCGACCCTCGAGGCGGAACTCATAAAAACGTGAGAACGGAAGGTCGCGGACCAGGAAGGTCGAAAACTGGTCCCGGCTGGGCGGGTACATGTCGCCGTCGGCGTGGCGTTGTTCGATGTAGCGCTGGTACAGGTCGAAATATTCTTCGGTGAACTGCGGCTTGGCGGGGCGGACCTGTACGTCGGCGTTTCGCTTGAAAATACGCTTCTGCTGCCGGTTGGGGGTGAATCGGGCCACGGGGATGCGCGCCGGAACGCACGCATTGCAATGCTGGCAATGGGGCCGGTAGAGGTGATCGCCGCTGCGACGAAAGCCCATCTCCGACAGATCTGCGTAGACATGCACATCCATGGGCTGGCTAGGGTCGAGGAACAGGGTCGTGGCCTGCTCCTCGGGCAGGTAACTGCAGGAGTGGGGTTGAGTGGCATAGAACTTCAAGCGCGCCAACTCGGTCATGATCAACCCTCGGTATAAGCTTCAAATTCAAGTGTAAGCCAGGAGCGCGAATATCGCTCAGCAAACCCAGGTGGCGTGGTTCGGTTGGTCCAGATGCGCCTTCAGGTAGCCGGCAAACGTCGTACGGGGGATCGACCGCGCGCCCAGGCTATGCAGGTGCTCCGTAGGCATCTGGCAGTCGATCAGCACGAAACCCGCCTCCTTGAGATGTTGGACCAGGGTTGCGAAGCCGAATTTCGACGCATTGTCGGCCCGGCTGAACATGGACTCGCCAAAAAACAGTTGCCCCATCGCCAGGCCGTACAGGCCACCCACCAGTTCGCCTTGATCCCAGACTTCCACCGAATGGGCGAAGCCGCGCCGGTGCAGTTCCAGATAAGCGGTCTGCATGGCTTCGGTGATCCAGGTGCCGTCGGCATAATCGCGGGGCGCGGCGCAGGCCTTGATGACGGCGGCGAAATCCCGGTCGAACGTCACTTCATAGCGGCGTTTGCGCAGAAGCTTGCCCAGGCTGCGCGAGACATGCAGCTCGTCGGGAAACAGCACCGTACGCGGATCCGGCGACCACCACAGGATCGGCTGGCCTTCGGAAAACCACGGAAAACAACCGTGGCGATAGGCCTGGATCAAGCGGTCGGCGGACAGATCCCCACCGGCGGCGAGCAAGCCGTTGGGGTCGCGCATGGCTTTTTCCAGTGGCGGAAAATCGAAGGTGTTGCGTTGTAACCAAGTCAGCATGGGTGTCCGGGCTTGCAGAAGGGGAGGGCGGCGCTCCAGATGAACCAGAGCCCGCCTAGAGGTTAACCGTCAAACGGCCGGGATGTCATCGAGATACTTTTCCGCATCCAGGGCGGCCATGCACCCGGCGCCGGCGGAAGTAATGGCCTGGCGGTAGACATGATCGGCCACATCGCCGGCGGCAAACACACCTTCGATGTCGGTGGCCGTGGCGTTGCCTTCGCTGCCGCCACGCACGATCAAATAGCCGTCGCGCATCTTCAGTTGGCCCTGGAACAGGTCGGTGTTGGGCTTATGACCGATGGCGATGAAGACCCCGGCCAGGGACAGCGTACTGGTTTCGCCGGTCTCGCTGTGCCGCAGGCGCGCGCCGGTCACGCCACTGGCGTCGCCGAGAACCTCGTCCAGGTTCTGGTTCCAGTGCAGGCGGATATTGCCGTTGGTGGCTTTCTCGAAAAGCTTGTCTTGCAATATCTTCTCCGAGCGCAGCTTGTCCCGGCGGTGGATCAAGTGCACCTCCTTGGCGATGTTCGACAGGTACAGCGCTTCTTCTACGGCGGTGTTGCCGCCGCCGACCACTGCGACTACCTGGTTTCGGTAGAAAAAACCGTCGCAGGTCGCGCAGGCTGAAACACCTTTGCCGGCGAAGGTTTCCTCCGACGGCAGGCCGAGGTACTGGGCCGAGGCGCCAGTGGCGATAATCAGCGCGTCGCAGGTGTAGGTGCCGCTGTCACCGATGAGTTCGAACGGGCGCTGTTGCAACTTGGCGGTGTGGATATGGTCGTAGACGATCTGCGTGTCGAAGCGCTCGGCATGCCGCTGCATGCGTTCCATCAGCACCGGGCCGGTCAGGCCTTCGACGTCGCCGGGCCAGTTATCGACTTCAACCGTGGTGGTCAGCTGGCCACCGGCCTGCAGGCCGGTGATGACAACGGGTTTGAGGTTGGCGCGGGCCGCATAGACAGCAGCGCTGTACCCTGCAGGGCCGGAACCGAGAATAATCAGGCGTGAATGCTTCGCTTCGCTCATAAAAACACCTCATAAGCCTTTGTCACAAAAGAGAATGCATGCTCAAATTGGCGCCCTGGAACCCTGATCATGGCTATGCTGTCGCCGAGCGTGCGGGCAATGCCTTGGGCATGACAAACCCGTACAATGCTTGAGTTTTGAGCGCAGGGAAGGCAAAAGATCAAAATCTTCGGCAACACCTGCGGTTTTCCGGACGCATGCCACAGTGGTAAAAGTAGTACCGGATGTGCACATTCACTTTTTTACCTGCTCGTCACGGGCAGTTTTTCATAGTCATTCAACAGATGGACGCGCCATAGGCGCAGGAAAAGAAGCGTTTTGAAGAAATCCACCGCAGCACCCAAGACAGTCGTTCCGCTCTGGCGCCAACAATTGCACTACCGGCTCAAGGAAGGTGCGTTGATCGCCATTGGTGCCCTGTGCCTGTTCCTGATGATGGCCTTGCTGACCTACGGCAAGGACGATCCGGGCTGGAGCCATAACAGCAAGATCGACGACGTGCAGAATTTCGGCGGCCCCGCCGGTTCCTATAGCGCAGACATCCTGTTCATGGTGCTGGGCTATTTCGCCTACATTTTCCCCTTGCTGCTGGCGATCAAGACCTATCAGATCTTCCGCCAGCGCCATGAGCCCTGGCAGTGGAGTGGCTGGCTGTTCTCCTGGCGCCTGATCGGCCTGGTGTTCCTGGTGTTGTCGGGGGCCGCGCTGGCCCACATTCATTTCCACGCACCCACTGGCCTGCCGGCCGGGGCGGGTGGCGCGTTGGGTGAAAGCCTCGGCGACCTGGCCCGCAATGCCCTCAACATCCAGGGCAGCACGCTGCTGTTCATCGCCTTGTTCCTGTTCGGCCTGACCGTGTTCACCGACCTGTCGTGGTTCAAGGTCATGGATGTCACCGGCAAGATCACCCTCGACCTCATCGAGCTGATCCAGGGCGCGCTGAACCGCTGGTGGGCGGCGCGCAACGAACGCAAGCAACTGGTGGCGCAACTGCGCGAGGTGGACGACCGGGTCCATGACGTGGTGGCGCCGACCACGCCGGACAAACGCGAGCAGGCCAAGGTCAAGGAACGCCTGATCGAGCGCGAGCAGGCCCTGAGCAAGCACATGTCCGAGCGCGAGAAGCAGGTGCCGCCGGTCATCACCATGGCCCCGGCCAAGCCGCCCGAGCAAAGCAAGCGCGTGCAGAAGGAAAAACAGGCACCGTTGTTCGTCGACAGCGCGGTCGAAGGCACCTTGCCGCCGATCTCGATCCTCGACCCGGCCGAGAAGAAGCAACTCAATTATTCCCCCGAGTCCCTGGCAGCGGTCGGTCACCTGCTGGAGATCAAGCTCAAGGAATTCGGTGTCGAGGTCTCGGTGGATTCGATCCATCCGGGCCCGGTCATCACCCGTTACGAAATCCAGCCGGCCGCCGGCGTGAAGGTCAGCCGTATCGCCAACCTCGCGAAGGACCTCGCGCGCTCCCTCGCCGTGACCAGCGTGCGGGTGGTGGAGGTCATTCCCGGCAAGACCACCGTGGGCATCGAGATTCCCAACGAAGACCGGCAGATCGTGCGTTTCTCCGAGGTGCTGTCGACGCCGGAATACGATAACCACAAGTCGCCGGTCACCCTGGCCCTGGGCCACGACATCGGCGGCAAGCCGGTGATCACCGACCTGGCGAAGATGCCCCACTTGCTGGTGGCCGGTACCACCGGTTCCGGTAAGTCGGTGGGTGTGAACGCGATGATCCTGTCGATCCTGTTCAAGTCCGGCCCGGAAGACGCCAAGCTGATCATGATCGACCCGAAGATGCTCGAACTGTCGATCTACGAGGGCATCCCGCACCTGCTGTGCCCGGTGGTCACCGACATGAAGGATGCGGCCAACGCCCTGCGCTGGAGCGTCGCCGAGATGGAGCGTCGCTACAAGCTCATGGCGAAGATGGGCGTGCGCAACCTGTCGGGCTTCAATGCCAAGGTCAAGGAAGCCGAAGAGGCCGGCACGCCATTGAGCGATCCGCTGTATCACCGCGAAAGCATCCACGACGAAGCGCCGCTGCTGCACAAGCTGCCGACCATCGTGGTGGTGGTGGACGAATTCGCCGACATGATGATGATCGTCGGCAAGAAGGTCGAAGAACTTATCGCCCGTATCGCCCAAAAGGCCCGTGCGGCCGGTATCCACTTGATTCTTGCCACGCAGCGGCCATCCGTGGACGTGATCACCGGCCTGATCAAGGCCAACATCCCGACCCGCATGGCGTTCCAGGTGTCGAGCAAGATCGACTCGCGAACCATCATCGACCAGGGCGGTGCCGAGCAACTGCTGGGCCATGGCGACATGCTCTACATGCCGCCGGGCACCAGCCTGCCGATTCGTGTCCACGGCGCATTTGTTTCCGATGATGAAGTACACCGCGTGGTGGAAGCCTGGAAGCTGCGCGGCGCGCCCGAATACAACGATGACATCCTCAACGGTGTCGAAGAGGCTGGCAGTGGCTTTGAGGGCGGCAGTGGCGGTGGCGGCGATGACGATGCCGAGACCGACGCGCTTTACGACGAAGCAGTGCAGTTTGTCCTGGAGAGCCGCCGGGCCTCGATTTCCGCGGTACAGCGCAAGCTTAAGATCGGCTACAACCGCGCCGCCCGCATGATCGAAGCCATGGAAATGGCCGGGGTCGTGACGGCCATGAACACCAACGGTTCGCGCGAAGTGCTCGCGCCGGGCCCGATGCGCGACTGACTACCCGGGCGGCGTGATGACGCGCCGCTCGACCCCCCACGAATTCATGAGGATTCCCATGCGCCTGATTCGCATGCTGCTGTTGCCCGTATTGGCCTTGAGCACGTTGTCGGCCCACGCCGGCGAAAAGGACGTGGCCCGCCTGACTCAATTGCTGGGTGGCTCCCAGACCCTGACGGCACGCTTTTCCCAGTTGACCCTCGACGGCAGTGGCACCCAATTGCAGGAAACCGCCGGTGACATGGCCCTGCAGCGCCCCGGCCTGTTCTACTGGCACACCGATGCGCCCGCCGAACAACTGATGGTGTCTGATGGCAAGAAAGTTTCCCTGTGGGACCCGGACCTGGAGCAAGTCACCATCAAGACCCTCGACCATCGCCTGACCCAGACACCGGCGTTGCTGCTGTCCGGTGACATCTCCGAGATCAGCCAGAGTTTCGACATTACCTCCAAGGAGGCGGGCGGCGTGATTGACTTCACACTCAAGCCGAAGACCAAGGACAGCCTGTTCGACAGCCTGCGGCTGTCGTTCCGCAATGGGTTGGTCAACGATATGCAACTGATCGACAGCGTTGGCCAGCGCACCAATATCCTGTTCACCGGGGTCAAGGCCAACGAGCCGATCGCCGCGTCCAAGTTCAAGTTCGACATCCCCAAGGGTGCGGATGTGATCCAGGAATAACCCAATGGCCCCCTTGTGGGAGCGAGCTTGCTCGCGATGGCGGCGGATCAGTTGGATTTGATGTGACTGACCCACCGCTATCGCGAGCAAGCTCGCTCCCACAAGGGCGGTCTTCAACAGGACCCCAGTGGAGGTTGCATAGGCAGTGATGGACCTGTTTCGAAGCGCCCCGATTGCCCAGCCATTGGCCGCCCGCCTGCGCGCGACCAACCTGGATGAGTACGTCGGCCAGGAACATGTGCTCGCCCGCGGCAAGCCTCTGCGCGAGGCCCTGGAGCAGGGCGCCCTGCATTCGATGATCTTCTGGGGCCCGCCGGGCGTGGGCAAGACCACCCTGGCGCGGCTGCTGGCGGAAGTCTCGGACGCGCATTTCGAAACGGTGTCGGCGGTGCTGGCCGGGGTCAAGGAAATTCGCCAGGCGGTGGAAATAGCCAAGCAGCAGGCCGGCCAGTACGGCAAGCGCACCATCCTGTTCGTCGACGAAGTCCACCGGTTCAACAAGTCCCAGCAGGATGCGTTCCTGCCCTATGTCGAAGACGGCACGCTGATTTTCATTGGCGCGACCACCGAAAACCCTTCGTTCGAACTGAACAACGCCTTGCTGTCCCGCGCTCGGGTCTACGTACTCAAGAGCCTCGACGAAGCGGCCATGCGCAAGCTGGTGCATCGCGCGCTGACTGAGGAGCGTGGCCTGGGCAAGCGTCACCTGAGCCTCAGCGATGAGGGCTTCCAGATACTGTTCAGCGCCGCCGACGGCGATGGCCGGCGCTTGCTCAACCTGCTGGAAAACGCCTCGGACCTGGCCGAAGACGACAGCGAAATTGGCGTCGAGCTGTTGCAAAGCCTGCTGGGCGATACCCGTCGGCGTTTCGACAAGGGCGGCGAGGCGTTCTACGACCAAATCTCGGCCCTGCACAAATCGGTGCGTGGCTCCAATCCTGACGGTGCCCTGTACTGGTTTGCGCGGATGATCGACGGCGGTTGCGATCCGCTGTACCTGGCCCGGCGGGTGGTGCGCATGGCCAGCGAGGACATCGGCAATGCCGACCCGCGCGCGCTGAGCCTGTGCCTGGCGGCCTGGGACGTGCAGGAACGCCTTGGCAGCCCGGAAGGCGAGCTCGCCGTGGCCCAGGCCATCACCTACCTGGCTTGCGCGCCGAAGAGCAACGCCGTGTACATGGGCTTCAAGGCCGCGATGCGCAGCGCCGCCGAGCACGGCTCCCTGGAAGTGCCGCTGCATCTGCGCAACGCGCCGACCAAGCTCATGAAGCAGTTGGGCTATGGCGACGAATACCGTTATGCCCATGACGAGCCCGACGCGTATGCCGCCGGCGAAGACTATTTTCCCGAAGAACTCGACCCCCAGCACTTCTACCAGCCAGTGCCCCGTGGCCTTGAGTTGAAGATCGGCGAGAAGCTCAACCACTTGGCGCAGTTGGATCGCCTGAGTCCACGGCAGCGGAGAAAGCCTTGATCCCCCTGATACTTGCAGTTTCCGCTGGCGGCGTTGCCGGCACGTTGTTGCGTTTCGCCACCGGTAACTGGATCAATGCAAATTGGCCCAGGCACTTCTATACCGCGACGCTGGCCGTTAATATCGTGGGCTGTCTGCTGATCGGCGTTCTTTACGGCCTGTTTTTGATTCGCCCCGAGGTGCCCATCGAGGTGCGTGCGGGGCTGATGGTCGGCTTTCTTGGCGGCCTGACGACCTTTTCATCCTTTTCACTGGATACGGTGCGCCTGCTGGAAAGCGGCCAAGTGCTGCTGGCCCTGGGCTACGCGGCCATCACCGTATTCGGCGGGCTGCTCGCCACCTGGGCCGGCCTGTCCCTGACCAAACTTTGATAACGAGAGACCGACATGCTCGATTCCAAACTGTTACGTAGCAACCTTCAGGACGTAGCGGACCGCCTGGCTTCCCGTGGCTTTGCCCTGGATGTCGCGCGCATCGAAGCGCTGGAAGAACAGCGCAAGACCGTCCAGACCCGCACCGAAGCCCTGCAGGCTGAACGTAACGCGCGCTCCAAATCCATCGGCCAGGCCAAGCAGCGCGGCGAAGACATCGCGCCGCTGATGGCCGATGTCGAGCGCATGGCGAACGAGTTGAGCGCAGGCAAGACCGAGCTGGACGCGATCCAGACCGAGCTGGACTCGATCCTGCTGGGCATCCCGAACCTGCCCCACGAATCGGTGCCGGTTGGTGAAGACGAAGACGGCAATGTCGAAGTACGCCGCTGGGGCACGCCGACCACCTTTGATTTCCCGGTACAGGACCATGTGGCCCTGGGCGAAAAATTCGGCTGGCTCGACTTCGAGACCGCCGCCAAGCTGTCGGGCGCGCGTTTTGCCTTGCTGCGCGGGCCGATTGCCCGTCTGCATCGCGCCTTGGCGCAGTTCATGATCAACCTGCATGTCACCGAGCACGGCTACGAAGAAGCCTACACCCCGTACCTGGTCCAGGCTCCGGCGCTGCAAGGCACCGGCCAGTTGCCGAAGTTCGAGGAAGACCTGTTCAAGATCAGCCGCGACGGCGAAGCCGACTTGTACCTGATCCCGACCGCCGAAGTCTCGCTGACCAATATCGTCGCGGGCGAGATCGTCGATGCCAAGCAACTGCCGATCAAGTTCGTCGCCCATACGCCGTGCTTCCGCAGCGAAGCCGGCGCGTCGGGCCGTGATACCCGCGGGATGATCCGCCAGCACCAGTTCGACAAAGTCGAGATGGTGCAGATCGTCGAGCCGTCGAAGTCCATGGAAGCCCTGGAAAGCCTGACCGCCAACGCCGAGAAAGTCCTGCAACTGCTGGAGCTGCCGTATCGCACCCTGGCCTTGTGCACCGGCGACATGGGCTTCAGTGCGGTGAAAACCTATGACTTGGAAGTGTGGATTCCGAGCCAGGACAAGTACCGCGAGATTTCCTCGTGCTCCAACTGCGGCGACTTCCAGGCCCGCCGCATGCAGGCCCGCTTCCGCAACCCGGAAACCGGCAAGCCGGAACTGGTCCACACCCTCAATGGCTCCGGCCTGGCGGTGGGTCGTACCCTGGTGGCGGTGCTGGAAAACTACCAGCAGGCCGACGGTTCGATCCGTGTGCCTGAGGTGCTGAAACCGTACATGGGCGGCATCGAGGTCATCGGCTAAATGGACTATCTGCCACTGTTCCACAACCTGCGCGGCAGCCGCGTGCTGGTGGTCGGCGGCGGCGAGATTGCCCTGCGCAAGTCTCGCCTGCTAGTCGACGCCGGCGCGTTGTTGCGGGTGGTCGCACCCGACATCGAACCGCAACTGCGGGAATTGGTCAGTGGCAGCGGCGGCGAATGCGTCCAGCGTGGTTACGTGGAAGCGGACCTGGACGGTTGCGGGCTGATCATTGCCGCCACCGACGACGAGCCGCTCAATGCCCAGGTCTCGGCCGACGCCCACAAGCGTTGTGTGCCGGTCAACGTGGTGGACGCGCCGACGCTCTGCAGCGTGATCTTCCCGGCGATTGTCGATCGCTCGCCCCTGGTGATCGCGGTGTCCAGTGGCGGCGATGCGCCGGTGCTGGCGCGACTGATCCGGGCCAAGCTGGAAACCTGGATTCCGTCTACGTACGGGCAACTGGCCGGTTTGGCGGCGCGTTTTCGCAATCAGGTGAAAGGCTTGTTCCCCGATGTCCAGCAGCGCCGGGCATTCTGGGAAGAGGTGTTCCAAGGCCCGATTGCCGATCGTCAGTTGGCCGGGCAGGGCGCGGAGGCCGAGCGGCTGCTGCGGGAGAAGATCGACGGCGAGGCGCCGAACGCGCCGGGTGAAGTCTACCTGGTGGGCGCGGGGCCGGGCGATCCGGACCTGCTGACCTTCCGCGCCTTGCGCCTGATGCAACAGGCGGACGTGGTGCTGTACGACCGCCTGGTGGCACCGGCGATCCTCGAACTGTGCCGGCGCGACGCCGAACGGGTCTACGTTGGCAAGCGTCGTTCCGAGCATGCGGTGCCGCAGGATCAGATCAACCAGCAATTGGTCGACCTGGCCCGGCAAGGCAAGCGCGTGGTGCGGTTGAAGGGCGGCGACCCGTTCATCTTTGGCCGTGGTGGCGAAGAGATCGAAGAACTGGCGGCCCATGGCATCCCGTTCCAGGTCGTCCCGGGCATCACTGCCGCCAGTGGTTGCGCGGCTTACGCCGGGATTCCGCTGACCCATCGCGACTATGCCCAGTCGGTGCGTTTCATCACCGGTCACCTCAAGGATGGCACCAGCGACTTGCCGTGGGCGGACCTGGTTTCGCCAGCACAGACGTTGGTGTTCTACATGGGCCTGGTCGGCTTGCCAGTGATTTGCACCGAGCTGATCAAGCACGGTCGCGCGGCGAATACGCCGGCGGCGTTGATCCAGCAAGGCACGACGTCAAACCAGCGGGTTTTCACCGGCACTTTGGCGGACTTGCCACGGCTGGTGGCCGAGCATGAAGTGCATGCGCCGACCCTGGTTATCGTTGGGGAAGTGGTGCAGTTGCGCGAGAAACTGGCTTGGTTTGAAGGGGCTCAGGGGCAGGTCTGAGGACCGCGTCGCCCCCATCGCGAGCAAGCTCGCTCCCACAGTAGGCTGTGTGCAACCTAAAGTTGCGGTTCTACACAAGTCAAATGTGGGAGCGAGCTTGCTCGCGATGAGGCCCTCAAATACAGCGAAAACCCAGGGTCAATCCCCTGTCCCACGCCAAATCCCTTTCCCACTCAACCGCTCCCGATCATGGGCCACGGTGAAATCCTGATTCGGCCCCTTGGGCACGATCCCATTCGGGTTGATGGTCTTGTGGCTGCCGTAGTAGTGCCCCTGGATGTGAGTGAAATCCACGGTCTCGGCAATGCCCGGCCATTGGTACAGCTCTCGCAGCCAGTTCGACAGGTTCGGGTAATCGGCGATGCGCCGCAGGTTGCATTTGAAGTGACCGAAGTACACCGCGTCGAAGCGAATCATCGTGGTGAACAAGCGGATATCGGCTTCGGTCAGGTATTCGCCGGCCAGGTAGCGACGGGTGTCCAGCAAGGCTTCCAATCGATCCAGTTCGGCAAACAATTGGTCGAAGGCTTCTTCATAAGCGGCCTGGGTCGTCGCGAACCCGGCGCGGTACACGCCGTTGTTCACCGCCGGGTAGATACGCCCGTTCAACGCATCGATCTCATGGCGCAGGTGTTCGGGATACAAGTCCAAGTCGTTGCCGGTCAAGCCATCAAAAGCGCTGTTGAACATGCGGATGATTTCCGCCGATTCGTTGCTGACGATGCGCCGCTTCTGTTTGTCCCACAGCGCCGGCACGGTGACGCGGCCGGTGTAGTCGGGCGTGTCGGCGGTGTAGCGCTGATGCAGGAATTGCAAATCGTCGAGTTTGTCGCCCGTCGAGCCGTGGGCCTTGTCGAAGGTCCAGCCATTTTCCAGCATCAGGTAGCTGACCACCGAGACGTCGATCAGGTTTTCCAGGCCCTTGAGCTTGCGAAAGATCAGCGTCCGGTGCGCCCAGGGGCAGGCCAGGGAGACGTACAAATGGTAGCGACCGGCCTCGGCGGCAAAACCGCTCTCACCCGAGGGGCCGGCGCTGCCGTCGGCGGTCACCCAATTGCGCCGTTGTGCCTGTTCACGCTGGAAGCTGCCGTCCTTGCTTTCATACCACTGGTCCTGCCAGCGGCCCTCGACCAACAAACCCATCTGGATGTCCTCGCTCAATAATCATTGGAGACGAGTCTATTCCGATAGGTTCGAACTAATAGCGCAAAGGTTGGGCGCTGATGATCGATTAAATCGATCTGTCTCGGGCATGCCAGTACTGGCGTGCCTTGTCGAGCGCTTCGTCGCGAGTATCGCCCAGGCCGCGCAAGGCCAGGGCCATGGTAGCGATCAGCGCCAGTTGCGGGTAACTGTCTTCGATGTCGCCACGCCAGATCGCTTTCAAATGCTCGGGGTCAAGACTCTCCGGTTTGACGTGGCGTTGCTCGGACAGGCGCGGCCATTCCTCATCCCAGCTGCTGCCGCCAGTGGTGCCGTACAAATGGCTGTCGGCGTCCGGATTGATCTCGATCTCGCCGCCGTCGCCCTTGATCACGATGGCGGTGTCGCCGAGCAAGCCGCTGGCCTCGCGGTGCACGGCCTGGTAGCCCGGATGAAAGATGCTTTGCAGCCCGCAGCGTGCGGCCAACGGGTTGAGGATCCGCGCCAGGGAGTGGATTGGCGAGCGCAGGCCCAGGGTGTTGCGCAGGTCAATCATGCGCTGCATCTGCGGTGCCCAGTCCACCAGCGGCATGAAGGCCAGGCCGCCGTGGTCCAGTGCGGTGCCGACCTGCTGCCAGTCGCGGCACAACGGGATGCTCAAGAAACCCAGCAGTTGCTCGGTGTAGAGCCGGCCCGCCGTGTGGGCCCCGCCGCCGTGCATGAAGATGCGCACGCCGTTTTGTCCGAGGCATTTCGCGGCCAACAGATACCAGGGCAGATGACGCTTCTTGCCGGCGTAGGTTGGCCAGTCGAGGTCCACCGCCAATGTCGGCACCTCCAGGCGCTGACGCAGGGCGTCGGTGAAGCCCGCCATTTCCTCGGCGCTTTCTTCCTTGTGCCGCAGCAGCATCAGGAACGCACCCAGCTGGGTTTCTTCAACCTGCTCGTCGAGCACCATGCCCATGGCTTCCCGCGCTTCTTCACGGGTCAGGTTGCGGGCGCCACGCTTGCCTTTGCCAAGAATGCGCACGAACTGGGCGAACGGGTGCTCGGCGGGGGTTTCAAGGGTCAGTGCTGGGAAGTCGGTCATAGGCAATTCGTCGGTTTGGGCAGGCCCGCCAGCTTGGCGGCGAGTTTGGCGGGAGTGCCTTTGAACAATCGGTTCAGGTGCAGGCTGTTGCCTTTGTCCGGCCCCAGTTTCAGCGCGGTGTACTTGATCAGCGGCCGGGTAGCGGGGGACAGCTGGAACTCATCGTAGAAGGCCCGCAGCAGTTCGAGGATTTCCCAATGTTCGGGGCTCAGCTCGATGTCTTCGGCAGTGGCCAAGGCGGTGGCGACGTCGGCGGACCAGTCATTGAGATCGGTCAAATAGCCATCTTTGTCCAGCGCAATGCCGCGCTCGCCTACGGTCAGGGTCTTCATAGCCAGGTGTTGACCTTGTCATGCTGGATCGACAGTTCGACGAAGCCTGGATAATCGATGGCCTCGGCCCAGTCCGGAACAGGCAAGGCGCGGGCCTGTGCGTCTTCGGTCAGGACGAACACTTTGCAGCCGCTGGCGTGCAGCGTGGAGAACGGCGCGGTACCGGGTTGCAGCGCGTAGGCCGCGTCGCCGCACAGCAGCAGCGCGTCGTGAGTGCCCAGGATCCGCAGGCAACTGGCGAGACGGCTGTCGCCGAAGGGGGAATGAGACAACACATGCAAGGTCGACATCAGAGGGTGATCACCTGGTCATAGCGGTCAATGAGCGCGGCGATGTCCGCTGCGCCCAATACGTTCAGGTCGTCCAGCGCCAGGGCATCGACAGCGAGACCGCGTTCGGCGGCGCTGTCGGCGCAGACAAACAGCTCGTCGACGCCAAACATCGGCAATGCCTGCAAGTTGGCGCTCAGGTCCTTTTGCTGGACAACCTTGGCGTGCTGGCCGGCTGCGAGCTGGAACACGCCGTCATCGAGAAACAACAGGCCGATGGGCAGGTCGAACGCGCCGCCGGCCAAGACGATGTCCAGCGCTTCCCGGGCGCCGGGGCCGGACCAAGGTGCTTGGCGGCTGATGAGCAACAAGGACTTGGCCATCACGCGCCTCCAAAACAGATCAAGCGGTCGGCGTCCTGGATCGCATCGTGCAACTGGCCCAGCCCGGACAACGCCCAGGGCGCTTCGACACTGGCCGCCGAACGCTGGTAGCGCTGGGCTTCTTCCGCGTTCAACACGCCACGGCGCAACGCCGCCGCGATGCACACCACGCCGTCGAGCTGATGCTCGCTGACGAAGGCGCGCCATTGCTGGGGCAGGTCTTGTTCGTCCTGAGGCGTGACGACGCTGTTGGCGGCGTTGTAGACGCCGTCCTGATAGAAAAACAGCCGCACGATTTCATGCCCTGCGGCCAGCGCTGCCTGGGCAAACAGCAAGGCGCGGCGCGAGGAGGGCGCGTGGGCGGCGGAAAACAGCGCGATGGCGAACTTCATGACGGACCCGATCAGCAAAACTGCGGCCATGATAATGCTTTATGGACGAGGGGGCGATTACAGGTCTTCCAAAACAGAACCCAGATGTACTCATTGTGGCGAGGGGATTTATCCCCGCTGGGGCGCGCAGCGGCCCCTCTTTAGGTCGCTGTGGTTTGCCTGATACACCGCGTTGGCACATCCGGGGGCTGCTTCGCAGCCCAGCGGGGATAAATCCCCTCGCCACAGCGGGTTGTTCAGCTTTGGCTTTCGAGGCCATACAGCTCGCAATACTCTGCCCATTCCATCCCCGCCATTTCCGCCACTTCCTTGTGCACTTCCATGCGTTGGGCCTGGTAGTCCTCGGCTGAGTCGGTCGTTAGCAACAGCGTCAGTTCCCAGGCGAACAACCCGACGCTTTCGGCCTCGGCTTCGAATGCTTCATGCAACCGCTCGGCGCGGTATTGCGCGGCGGTTTCGCCCTTGGCCTGGGCCAGCAGCGGGTTGAGGTTGTCCAGTTCGTCGCGCAGCTCGGGGCGTTCGTCGAGGAAGATCTGCAGGGCTCGTTCGTGTTGCTGTTCGGTTGTCGCCATGGTCGCTCCTTGGTCGATAAGCCAACAGGTTGCGCGAATCGATAGCCGTTGTCGCGTGCAAATTTCGGTAAAGCCGCACGGCAACAGGGGGCGCAATGCTACAGTCCGTTTTTTTTCTCGATGAGTGAATGCGATGCGAATGCTGATGGTGGCCGTGGCCGCGACCCTGCTGGCCGGCTGCGCGGGTTCGGCGATGGAACAAGCCCGGACCCAAGCCCCCTACAAGACCCTGGCCTCCGACAAGCCGCAGCAGAATGTCGCCGAGTGCGTGAAGTTTGCCTGGGAAGATGAAGCGGTGTTTGGTGTCGATGCCGGCGCCTACTTGCAACCGGGCAAGAATGGCGGCTCGACGGTGTACACCCGCTCGGCCGAATCGTTTGTCGATCTGCAAGCCAGTGCCACGGGTACGGCGTTGAGTTACTACGCCAAGCATGACGATTTTGTCGCCAAGCGCCGGTTGGCGGCGTTGGCGACGTGTCTTTGAGCTGATAGACCGAGGTGTCTGCCTTCGCGAGCAGGCTCGCTCCCACAATGACTGGGGTGGCCTGACTATTGTCCCCGTGGGAGCGAGCCTGCTCGCGAAAGCGCAGAGTCAGTCGGCAACGATGTTGAATAGTTAACCGCTTTCGCGAGCAAGCCCGCTCCCACAAGATCGGTATTTCAATCGGCCTGGATCAGGCGCTTCTGGAAGAAGAAACGCTGATGCCCCGGTGGATAGTCCTCGATCTTGCCGCACTCGGTGAAACCATGCCTGCGGTAGAAGTCCGGGGCCTGGAAGTCGAAGGTGTCGAGCCAGATGCCCACGCAATCCTTTTCCCTGGCCAGCTGTTCGGCCATCTGCATCAATTCCGAGCCTGTGCCCTGACCCCGGGCCTGTTCAGGCACGACCAGCAACTCGATATAGAGCCAACGAAAAAATACTCGGCCGTATAGTCCGCCGACGATTTCGTCGTGCTCGTCGCGCACCAGCCAGGCGACCGGTTCTGGCGCGCTTCCGCCTGTCTGGGCGATGTTATAGGCCCGCAGTGGCGCGAGGATGGCCTGGCGTTGTTCATCGGTTGGAGCGTCCGTGCGTTCGATTCGCAGCGTCATCAGTGATGTCCTTGTGCATTGGGATGATCAAGCGCAGTGAGCCTATCCCAAGGACGACGATGACGTAAGCCGCTCGACGGGAAACGGGCACATTGCGCAAACCGAGCCATACTCGTCTGTGCTTTTGAAGCGATCCGACCCTTAAAACAAGAAGAGACCGACTCATGAAGTTCGAATCCCTGGCCCGGACCCTCATCGCCACCTCACTCTCCCTCTGCTGTCTGACTGCCCACGCTGCGTCCCAAGCCCCGGTTGCCGCGGAGAACGGCATGGTGGTGACCGCCCAGCACTTGGCGACCCACGTTGGCGTCGATGTGCTCAAGAGCGGTGGCAATGCGGTGGATGCGGCGGTTGCGGTGGGGTATGCCCTGGCGGTGGTCTACCCGGCGGCGGGCAACCTCGGTGGTGGCGGTTTCATGACCTTGCAGATGGCCGATGGCCGCAAGACTTTCCTGGACTTCCGTGAAAAAGCGCCCCTGGCCGCCACGGCGGACATGTACCTGGACAAGGACGGCAACGTCATCCCCGAACTCAGCACGCGCGGCCATCTGGCGGTAGGCGTGCCCGGCACCGTCTCCGGCATGGAACTGGCGCTGAAGAAATATGGCAGCAAACCCCGGGCGGAATTGATCGCGCCGGCCATCAAGTTCGCCGAGGACGGTTTTGTCCTGGAGCAGGGGGATGTCGATCTGCTGGAAACCGCCACCGATGTGTTCAAGAAGGATGCGCGTGATTCCGGCGCGATCTTCCTGCACAACGGCGAGCCGATGCAGGCCGGCCAGAAACTGGTGCAGAAGGACCTCGCCAAGACGCTGCGGGAAATCTCCACCAAGGGCGCCGATGGCTTCTACAAAGGTTGGGTCGCCGACGCTATCGTCACGTCCAGCCAGGCCAACAAAGGCATCATCACCCAGGCTGACCTGGACAAGTACAAGACCCGCGAGCTGGCACCGGTGGAGTGCGATTATCGCGGCTACCACATCATCTCCGCGCCGCCACCCAGCTCCGGCGGCGTGGTGCTGTGCCAGATCATGAACATCCTCGACGGCTACCCGATGAAAGACCTGGGTTTCCACTCGGCACAGGGCATGCACTACCAGATCGAAGCCATGCGTCACGCCTACGTCGATCGCAACAGCTACCTGGGCGATCCGGATTTCGTGCAGAACCCCATCGACCACCTGCTGGACAAGAACTACGCGGCGAAGCTGCGCGCCGCGATCGAGCCGCAGAAAGCCGGTGACTCGAAAAAAATCAAACCCGGCGTGGCCCCCCATGAGGGCAGCAACACCACCCATTATTCGATCGTCGACAAGTGGGGCAACGCCGTCTCCGTCACCTACACCCTCAACGACTGGTTCGGCGCCGGCGTGATGGCGAGCAAGACCGGGGTGATCCTCAACGACGAAATGGACGATTTCACCGCCAAGGTCGGCGTGCCCAACATGTACGGCCTGGTGCAGGGCGAAGCCAACGCCATCGCGCCGGGCAAGGCGCCGCTGTCGTCCATGAGCCCGACCATCGTCACCAAGGACGGCAAGACCGTGATGGTCGTCGGGACCCCGGGCGGCAGCCGCATCATCACGGCAACCTTGCTGACCATCCTCAACGTGATCGACTACGGCATGAACCTGCAGGAAGCGGTGGATGCGCCGCGCTTCCATCAACAGTGGATGCCGGAGGAAACCAACCTGGAAACCTTCGCCGCCAGCCCCGATACGCTCAAGCTGCTGGAGAGCTGGGGGCATAAGTTTGCCGGGCCACAGGATCCGAACCACATCGCCGCGATCCTGGTGGGCGCGCCGTCATTGGGCGGCAAGCCGGTGGGCAAGAACCGCTTCTACGGCGCTAACGATCCACGCCGCAACACCGGATTGTCGTTGGGCTACTGACCATTCGAAGAGGGAAACATGAGCACCGCATTACTGATTATCGATGTCCAGGAGGGGTTGTGTGCTGGCGAGGAGGAATGCTTCGACAGCCAGCGCCTGGTCCAGACCATCAACGACCTCAGCGCCAGGGCGCGGGCTGTCGACCTGCCGGTGATCCTGGTCCAGCATGAAGAGCTGGACGGTTCGCTGGCACATGGCAGTGCCGCCTGGCAATTGGCCGGCGGCCTGCTCACCGGACCTGATGACTTGCGGGTGCGCAAGACCACGCCGGACGCGTTCTACCAGACCGACCTGCTGGCGCTGTTGCAAGCCCGGAGCATCGATCGCGTGGTGATCTGCGGGCTGCAAACCGACTATTGCATCAACGCGACCGTGCGCCAGGCCCATGCCCTGGGGTACGAAGTGGTCCTGGCCGCCGACGCCCATTCGACGGTGGACAACGGCAGCATGACGGCGGAGCAGATCATCGCCAATCACAACCATCGACTCGGGCGACTGAGCAGTGCGGTGTCGCGGATTGACGTGATGCCGGCGGCCAGGATCCGCCTTTGATTCAAAACCAGCGAACGCTCAGGTCAACTCTGTGGCGAGGGGATTTATCCCCGTTGGGCTGCAAAGCAGCCCCAGCTGTGCCTGTCACTGCGGTGTAGCAGTCGGGATACAGGGGGCCGCTTCGCGACCCAACGGGGATAAATCCCCTCGCCACAGGGAGCTGCGGGAATGGTAACGGATCTTATGATCACCACAGCAGCGCGCGCATTGGCGGCGGGGGACCCGGTGGCCGCGCTCAATCGTGTCGCTTTGCGCAATGATGCCCCGGCCCTCGCGCTTCGTGGCATTGCCATGGCCCAGTTGGGAGAGCTGGAAAAAGCCAAGGGCCTGATGCGGCGGGCCGGTTTGGCCTTCGGGCCCAGGGAGGCCATGGCGCGGGCGCGGTGCGTCGTCGCCGAGGCTGAAATTGCCCTGGCTTCCCGTGACCTCGCCTGGCCGATGAAGCGCCTCGACGCCGCTCGGTCGGTGCTCGAAACCCAAGGCGATCGAGCGAACGCGGGCCATGCGCGGACCATCGAGATTCGCCGGTCGTTGTTGATGGGCCGGCTCGACGAGGCCGAGCTCAAACTCGTCGAGCTGGACCTTGACGGCCTGCCTTTGGCGTCCCGGGCGGCTTGCGAATTGGCGACCGCCGGCATTGCCATGCGACGACTGCAGGCGCAGACCGCCCGCGAGGCCCTTGAACGGGCCGGGCACGCCGCACGGCAAGCGGGCATTGGCGCGTTGAATGCTGAAATCGAAAGCGCCTCGCAAATGCTGCGTATGCCCGCAGCGCGCCTGGTCGCCCGAGGCGAAGAGCGCTTGTTGCCACTCGAAGAGGTGCAAGCCCTGTTGGGCGGCGCGGCGCTGGTGGTGGATGCCTGCCGATATGCGGTCGGCAACGCAGGCCGCCAGATTTCACTTGCCCGGCGCCCGGTGCTGTTTGCCCTGGCCCGCGAACTGGCTCAAGCCTGGCCCGGCGACGCCTCGCGGGAAGTGCTCATGACCCAGGCCTTTGGCTTGAAGTTGACGGACGACTCCCACCGCGCTCGGCTGCGGGTCGAGATGGGACGGTTGCGCAAGGCGCTGCGTCCAATGGCCGACGTTGTCGCGACCCGGCGCGGTTTTATCCTGACGCCACGCGATGCCGACGAGATCCGGGTACTGGCGCATGTCGTCGAGCAACCCTGCGGGGCGGTGCTGGCGCTGTTGGCGGACGGAGAAGCCTGGTCCAGCTCGGCCCTCGCGTTGGCCCTGGGCACCAGCCAGCGCAGCGTGCAGCGAGCGTTGGAAACCCTTGCGGCCAATGGCAAGGCGCAGTCGTTCGGTCGCGCCAGGGCCCGGCGCTGGACGGCGCCACCGATGCCCGGATTCGCGACGGTATTGTTACTCACTGCGCTGCCGTTCGATGGCTAGGATGCAATCACACCCACCGATGAGGCGATGTGAGATGAAACGTTCAGAGGCACAAATCCTGCGTGAATACGGCCCGTTTCCAGGCGTCGACTGCGTGCACGGCGTGAGCCATGACGGCGAGCGCGTCTGGTTCGCCTCGGGCGAAAAGCTGCACGCCCTCGATCCCGCCAGTGGCCAGACCGTGCAGTCCCTTGATGTTCCAGCGAATGCGGGCACGGCATTCGACGGTCAGCATCTGTTCCAGATTGCCGGCGACAGCATCCGCAAGATCGATCCGCGCACCGGCCAGGTAGTGGCGACGATCCCGGCGCCCAACAGTGGTGATGACTCCGGCCTGGCATGGGCCGAAGGTTCACTTTGGGTCGGTCAGTACAAGGCGCGCAAGATCCTGCAGATCGACCCGGCCGACGGCAGGATTCTGCGCACGATCGAATCCAATCGCTTCGTCACGGGCGTGACTTGGGTCGATGGCGAGCTGTGGCATGGCACCTGGGAAGATGATGAAAGCGACCTGCGGCGTATCGATCCGCAAACGGCGCAAGTGCTGGAAAGCGTGACGATGCCGCCGGGGATCGGCGTGTCGGGGCTGGAGTCCGATGGTGCGGACCGGTTCTTTTGTGGTGGGGGCGGCAGCGGCAAGGTGAGGGCGGTGCGTCGGCCGGTTTGAGGGCTGGCCAAGTTCAGTATCTGAAATACCGCATTTGTGGCGAGGGGATTTATCCCCGCTGGGGCGCGCAGCGGCCCCTCTTCCCTCACGGCCCGACACACCGAGCACTGGTTCAGGGGGCTGCTCCGCAGCCCAGCGGGGATAAATCCCCTCGCCACAATGATGTCTGCCTATTGGCTTATGGCGCGCCAAGCACCATCGTCCAGTACACCCCCGCATCACTGCTCGGATCGCTGGCGGATGCGGCGCCCATCTGGGTAAACATCGGGTTCATCAGGTTGGCGCAATGCCCGGGGCTGGCGAGCCAGTCGCCCATGGCCTGGCTCGGCGAGCGTTGTCCGGCGGCGATATTTTCGCCCAGCTTATGTCCGCGAAAGCCGGCGCCCTTGGCCCGGTCGGATGTGGAGCGACCGTCCGGGTCGCGATGGGCGAAATAATTACCCCGGGCCATGGCGCGGCTATGCCCGAGGGCGGCGGTACCCAGGGCGGCGTTCCAGCTCAACGGCCGAGCGGCGGCAAAGCGCTGGCGCCCGCACATCCGTGGCTTGGCCCTGGCGGCGTTGACCTGGGCCAGCAGCGTCTTGTCCGGCGCGCCCGCATCGCTCATTCGCGTGCTGCCCCCCATGGGCTGCGCCAACACCACGCGCCACTCGTCACCGACCCGATTGACGCCGATATCGGCGTACCGATTGTCCAGCAGCGCCGCGCAATGCTCGTCTGCGAGCATTTCCAACGCTTCGTCGGCGTCCCGTGCGTCGGTCAGGCGAATGCTGCGTACCTCGCGGGCTTGATAACCCACGTCCTTCAGTGCGTCGCGCAGTCCGCCACGGAAACCGATCGGCAACGCCAGGTTCGAGCGCAGTACCAAGGGGGGCGCGGCGCGCAATCTTTGCCAGTCACACCGTTGGGACTGGCTGCGGTAATCGTTGATAGCGCTCACCAGTTGCCCTTCGCCCCGGGCATGGGCCGGGTTGGCGAGGAGAGAAGACAGGATCGTGAGGCACAGCGAAGCGAAACGGCGAGAGCGAACAGGATGGCGCATGGGGCGAACGGCTCGGGAGGGAATTGCCTTGACGCCAGAACGGCGCCGGTCAGCCCTGGATGCATCGTTCAGGGCTGGGGTAGGACTGCGGCTTTTGAAACTAGTTTCAGGGGGGTAAACACTTAACTCCCCGAGCCCACACATTCCCCGTGGCGAGGGGATTTATCCCCGCTGGGCTGCGAAGCAGCCCCAAACCAGGCAACTCGGTGTGCCAGGCAGATTGAGCGTCGCTGCTTTAGGGCTGCTCTGCAGCCCAACGGGGCGGTGCGACGTTTCGCTAAATCCCCTCGCCACAATGATATTCGAGCTTAATCACTTCACCGCTTCAGCCACCGGCGCCTTGACCCGCTCGACCTTGCGCCACGTCAGCAACACGATGCCAGTCACCACGATCGCGCCGCCCAGGATCTGCCCTGGGTTGAGCATCTGGTCCAGCACCAGCCAGCCGATCAGCAGGGTCGCCAGTGGTTCGATGTTCATCACCGGGGCGTTGCGCGGCATGTCCAGGCGCGGCACGCACATGAACAAGACGATGAAGCCGGTG
This sequence comes from Pseudomonas alvandae, assembly GCF_019141525.1. GTDB lineage: Bacteria > Pseudomonadota > Gammaproteobacteria > Pseudomonadales > Pseudomonadaceae > Aquipseudomonas > Aquipseudomonas alvandae. Next base: position 4,251,112 of record NZ_CP077080.1, on the reverse strand, counting down.
CCATAAAGCACCATCAGGGTGGCGAGCGCCAGCCAGCCGGTGCTGCTGGCGGGGAAGTCGAGGCCGCCGGGCAGGGCCCCGGTGAGGCCGGCGAGGTTGACACTGCTGAACACAATGAAAATCGTCAGCAGGCTGCGCACCGAACCGCGCACCTGGGACAACTTGTGATCGGTGATCCACAACGCGCATGCGAAGACGCACGCGGCGCAGAACGCCAGGCCAACCCCCAGCAGCCATTGCGGGCCGACATCCGCCTGGGACGCCAACCGCGTCGGCACCTCCAGCACGAACACCAGGCCCACCAGGATCAAGCCCATCAGCGTTGCGGTACGGGCAGTCGGGCGCGGGCCGCCGAGGGCCCAGGTCAACAGGGCCAGGAGGATCGGGAAGACGTTGCCCACCAACAGAGCCAGCGCCACCGGCACCCGGGCCACGGCGGAATACAGGCACAGGCTTTGGGCGCCGATCAGCAGGCCCAACGCCAACTGCCAGCGCCAGGCGCCCGGCGGCAGGCGCAAGCTCTGGCGTTGCCACAACACCATCGCCGCCAATACCAGCAACGTCCCGCCCGAGCGCAGCAGGATCGCCAGCAACACGCCGGCCCCGTCATCGAATGCCGCCCGCGCGGCGACATGGTTGCCAGCGAAGGCGCAGCCCATGCAGAGCAGAATGAGCACGGCGATCGGGCGGGGGAATGGAATGGGAACATTGGATGCGGCGATGGAGCGGGTCATGGCAGGACGTCTCAAAGGGAGGGCGCGAAACAAGCCCTATTAGCGTAATGCTGTTCACTCAGGACAAACGATGGCCCGTGGCGAGGGAGCTTGCTCCCGCTCGGCTGCGAAGCGGCCGTAAAACCGGCGAATGCGGTGTATATAAAACTCCGCATTCAGCAGTTTTGGGGCCGCTTCGCGACCCAGCGGGAGCAAGCTCCCTCGCCACAGGTTGTTAGACGATCTTGAGTGAGCAGCGTCAGCCCTTTAGCGGGCTCTTGATTTTGTTGTCGTACAACTGCGCCGAATTTTTACCGTATATGGCGGGCGCTAACAAGCCCGTCGAACCACGCCTTCTTGTCTCAGGGCCTGGATAAGTCATGCATTCAAGCTGGCTGTGGCTTTTCTCCGTGTTGAAAGTTTCTTGGAAGGAAGCATCTGCATTTTTGATCTTGTACGATGTCCTATCAGAGAGTAAAACAAACGTCCCCGTCCAATAATAATTAACGGAGACGTACGATGGATGCTTCGCAACCTGCAACCGCCGATCAGGGGCGCCGGATCTTCCTGAAGAAATCCCTGGTGGTCTCGGCCGCCGCCGCGACACTTGGAAACCTGTCCGGCCTGGCCCAGGCCGAGCCGCTGAGCCAGCGCTATCCAGACCCCCTGGTCAATATCCTCGACCCCAGCTTCATGGACTTGCGCATCTTCAACGCCAGTGTCGAGAAGCTCGCCAGCGGCTTGCGCTGGGCGGAAGGGCCGGTATGGATCGGCGACGGTCGCTACCTGCTGGTCAGTGACATTCCCAACAACCGCATCGTGCGTTGGGATGAAGTAACCGGTGGCTTGTCGGTGTACCGTGAGAACTCGAACTTCTCCAACGGCATGTGCCGCGATCGCCAGGGGCGGTTGCTGGTCTGCGAAGGCTCGACCACGACGAGCGAAGGTCGGCGCATCACGCGCACCGAACCCAACGGCACCATCACCGTGCTGGCCGACAGTTTCGACGGCAAGCCGTTGAACTCGCCCAACGACATCGTCTGCAAACGCGACGGCTCGATCTGGTTCACCGATCCACCGTTCCAGACCGGCAACAATTATGAAGGGCACAAAGTCACCCCGGCGCAGCCTCACGCGGTCTACCGCATCGACGGCCAGACCGGCAGGCTCAGCCGTGTAATCGACGATTTGGCGGGGCCCAACGGCCTGTGCTTTTCCCCGGACGAAAAAACCCTCTACGTAGTCGAAGGCCGGGCCAAGCCCAACCGTTTGATCTGGGCGATCACGGTCAAGGATGACGGCACCCTGGGGGAGCGGCGCAAGCACATCGAAGGGCTGGACTACGCGGCCATCGATGGGATCAAGTGCGACGAGAGCGGCAACCTCTGGTGCGGTTGGGGCGGGAATGGCGACCCCAAGGCCGACCTGGAAAAACTCGACGGCGTTCGGGTGTTCAACCCCGAGGGCAAGGCCATCGGGCACATCTCGTTGCCGGAACGCTGCCCGAACATCTGCTTCGGCGGGCGAGAAGGCAACCGGCTGTTCATGGCCGGCAGCCACTCGCTGTACTCGTTGTTCGTGAACACCCGAGGGGCTACGTTCGCCTGACCAAAAAATAGGCTCAGCAACGTCTCTCGGTGAGTCGAGCACCTGTTTTGTGGCGAGGGGATTTATCCCCGCTGGGCTGCGAAGCAGCCCTCAAACCAGGCAACTCGGTGTGCCAGGAATATTGAGTTCACAGGTTTGGGGCTGCTGCGCAGCCCAGCGGGGATAAATCCCCTCGCCACGATTTTCACAATCATTGGATAGAGGGCGTCCTGGACGCCCTCGGCCTCAACCCAGCTTCACGTTCATGGTGATCTGCGCCGTGAACACCTTCTTGCCTTCCACGTCATGAATGTCCACCGGCACGATCTTGTCGCCTTCGGTCTGCCAGTCCACCTCGTCGCCATTCGCAACCGCCGTCACATCGCTCTTGGCCTTGGCCAGGTATTGCACGCTCATCCCTTTGGGAATCCAGCGGGCGCCTTCCGGAATGGAAACGTTGGTCATCATGCCCGCAGCCAACTCGGCGGCGTTGCACATGGCGATCGCGTGGACTGTTCCCAGGTGATTGGTGATTTCCTTGCGAAACGGCACCTGCACGGTCGCCGCGCCCTGGCGCAACTCTGTGACCAGAGGGTTGATGGTGGAAAAGTACGGCGCCATCTGACAGGCCATTTTGCTGAACGCGTCCGGACCTGCGCTGTTGAACATACCGAGAACCTGATTCATGTGAAGCCTCGCTGACGAGTGATTTTGCGGAATGATGTTCCGTTACAGAATAATATTCTGTAACGGAACGGTATTCTGTTGGCGGCGAATCTGTCAAGCTGTGCTCACTTCATCACGGGCAACCCAGCGCCCGGTCCATTCAACGAACCGGTTAATGCCAAGCATGGAAACAGCAGATTTACTCGAACGCGCCTTCCCCGGCAGAAGGGCCGAGCTCAAGCGCGATATCTTTCGCAAGGCCCTGGCGCTGTTCAACGAGCAGGGCATCGAGGCGACCACCATTGAAATGATCCGCACCGAATGCCAGACCAGCGTCGGCGCGATCTACCATCATTTCGGCAACAAGGAAGGCTTGGTGGCGGCGCTGTTCTTCACCGCCCTGGAGGATCAGGCGCGTTTGCGCGAGCAATATCTGTCCGAGGCGACAACCGCCGAACAGGGCGTGCAAGCGTTGATCTACAGCTACGTTGATTGGGTGGACAGCCAGCCCGAATGGGCGCGTTTCCAGTATCACGCGCGCTTTGCGGTGACCAAGGGACCGTTCAAGGACGAGCTCGCCAGCCGCAACACCTCACGTAACGGTCAACTGTGGCAGTGGCTGAGCGCCGCAGAGCAGGGCGAGGCGCTCAAGCGCTATCCCGCCGAGTTGATGTTCTCGCTGATCATCGGCGCGTCTGAAAGTTATTGCCGGGCATGGCTGGCGGGGCGGGTGCCTTCCAGCCCGAAGGCTCACCGGGAGTTGTTGGCACAAGCGGCGTGGCGCTCCATCAGCGCTGAGTGACGATCAAAGCGGGCAACTCCACAATTCCACGGCTGGTTGCTGTGCGGAAGGCGGCCCCAGCCAATGCGCCATCGGCTGGCAAACGCCGGCATGACACAGCTGATAGTCGCCGGCCTGGGGTGTGCGGCCGAGCTTCAGCGGTTGCAGCGGCGGCAGTTCGCGGTGATATCGCCAACTGCCGTTTTCCAGCCGAGCGCCCTCGGGTATTTCCATGCCGGCGCCGTTGCCCTTGACCCTGGCCTCACCCAGGATCAGGCCCTGTTCGCTGACCCGGTAATCCTCCTCCCAACGGATCTTCTCGATGGTGTGGTTCCAGGCCAGCGTGAACTCGCTGAGTTCAAGGTGTGCCCAGACCACGCCGGACAAGCCCAGGCACAAGCCAATCACGCCAAGGCTCGCCCGACACGTCGTGAGCGCCAGACGTGCTGGAAAATCAGCAGCGCACCCAGCACGAAGCCGATCTCATCGGTCAGGGGCAGGGCAACCACCAGCATCGCGCCAGCGGCAAAACACATCAGGCGTTCCCAGATCGGCATTTTCTGTTGCAGGTATCCAGTGGAAGCCATCCCCCAGAGCCCGACGGCCAACAATGTCTTGACCACCATGTACGCCGTCATCCACAGATTGTCGCCCTGCAGCATCAACGCCGGGTTGTACACCGTCATGAATGGAATGACGAAGCCGGCGAGGGCGATGCGCACCGCCCAGAAGCTGATCTTCAGGCCGCTCTCCCTGGCGATGGGCGCGGCGGCGAAGCAGGCCAGGGCCACCGGCGGGGTCAGGTCGGCGAGGATGCCGAAATAGAAAACGAACATGTGCGACACGATCAGCGGCACGCCAAGTTCCAGCAGGGCGGGCGCGGCAATCGAGCTGGTAATGATGTAGTTCGGGATGGTCGGGATGCCCATGCCCAGCACCAGGCAGGTGAGCATGGTCAGCAGCAGGGACAGGAACAGATTGTCCTTGCCGATCGCCAGGATATAGCCGGCGAACGTGGACGCCACGCCCGTCAGCGAGACCACGGCGATGATGGTGCCGACCAAGGCGCAGGCGATCCCTACCGGAACGGCGTGCCGGGCGCCGTCCACCAAGGCGTGCAGGCAGACGACCAGGGTTTCCCGGGTGCCTTTCATGAACCAGCAGGCCACCACCAGCACGCCGATCACCGCGAATACAATGCCGATACCGAGCCGGAAGAACCCGACGCAAAGGATGCCCAGCGCGACCCAGAAGGCGCAGCGCAAGGCGTAGTTCGACACTTTGAGAATGATCGCCGAGCCGAGGATCACGATGGCCGTCAGCGCCAGCCCGACCATGCCGGAGAACAGCGGCGTGCGGCCGGAAAACAGCAGGTAGACCAGAACGGCCAATGGGATCAGCAGGAACCAGCTCTCCTTGACCGCGCCCCAGGCGCTCGGGCATTGGTCCTTGGGCAGGCCCTTGAGGTCGGAGCGCTTGGCTTCCAGGTGAACCATCCAGAACACCGAGCCGAAATACAGGCACGCCGGAATCAGCGCGGCCTTGGCGATCTCCACGAACGGCACGTTGATGGTCTCGGCCATGATGAACGCCACCGCGCCCATCACCGGCGGCATGATCTGGCTGCCCATGCTCGACGTCGCTTCCACGCCGCCGGCGAACGCGGCCTTGTAGCCAAAGCGTTTCATCAGCGGAATGGTGAACTGGCCGGTGGTCACGACGTTGGCGATGCCCGAGCCGGTGATGGTGCCCATCAGTGCCGATGACACCACGGACACCTTCGCCGGACCGCCCAGCTTGTGACCGAACAGGCCCATGGCAAAATCCGTGAACAGCTTGATCATGCCGGCCTTTTCCAGGAACGCGCCGAACAGGATGAACAGGAAGATGTAGGTGGCCGATACATAGGTCGGCGTGCCGTACAGGCCTTCGGTGCCGAAGGCCAATTGGTTGATGATTTGATCGACGCCGTAGCCGCGATGGGCCAGTTCGCCTGGCAAGTGTTCGCCGAACAGGCCATAGGCGAGAAAGAGGCCGCAGATGATCGGCAAGGCGATGCCCATCACCCGCCGCGCCGCCTCGAACACCAGCACGATCAGCATGACGCCGATGACCATGTCCGCGGTCGTCAGGTCGCCGGAACGCTGGATCAGGTCGGCCTCGAACACCCATTGATAGAGCGCCGTCGCCACGCTCGCCAGGCTCAAGGCCCAGGCCAAGGGCTGCCAGGGCCGTTGCTTGCCGTGGGCCGGGTAGCTCAAAAACACCACCCACAGCAAAAAGCCCACATGCACTGCCCGCAGTACGATGCTGGACACCGGTGAAAAGGCCGCCGTGATGATCTGGAATATGGAAAACAGCAACGCCACGTAGAACAGCGTCTTGGGCCAGTCCCGCGGGTCCGTGGCGATGCCGTGCTGGTCTTCACTCATGAGATGCCTGCCTGTTGTCGACGTGCGGATGCGAAACGCAATGCTGCAACGGCGACGGGCGCCGTTGCAGTGCCAAGGGCTACAGCGCGCCCACTTCCTTGTAGTAGCGCTCGGCACCGGGGTGCAGGGCGATCGGCAGGTTCTTCGCGGCGTTTTTCAACGTGATGTCCTTGGCCGCCGAGTGGGAGGTGCCCAGGCGGGGGAGGTTGTCGAACAGCAGCTTGGTCATCTGATAGGCCACTTCGTCCGGGACATCCGCGCGGGTTACCAGGATATTGGTGATGGCCACGGTGGGCACGGCATCCGCCTGGCCGTCGTAGGTGTTGGCGGGGATCATGGCGCTCTGGTAGGCCGGGTTGCCGATCTTCTGTACCACGTCAGTGGGAATCGACACGTAGTTCAATTTCATCGTCGACGCCAGGTCACGAATGGCGGCCATGCCCAAGCCGGAGGATTGCAGGGTGGCGTCCAGTTGGCGGTTCTTGATCAGGTCCACCGATTCGGCGAAGGGCAGGTATTGGACCTTCATATCGTTGTAGGTCAGGCCGGCGGCCTTGAAGATCGCCCGGGCGTTGAGTTCGGTGCCGGATTTTGCCGCCCCGACGGAAACGGTCTTGCCCTTGAGGTCCGCCAGGGTCTTGATCCCCGATTCTTCGCTGGCGACGATCTGGATGTAATTGGGGTAGGCGCCGGCAATCGCCCGCAGCTTGGTCAGCGGGGCCTTGAAGCCGGCATCTTCCACACCGTTTTTCGCATCGGCCACCGAATCGCCCAAGGCCAGCGCCAGCTCCCCACGCCCGGCTTGCAGCAGGTTGAGGTTTTCCACCGAAGCCTTGGTGGCCTGTACCGATGTCTTGGAACCTTCGATGCCGCTGCTGTAGATCTGGGAAAGCCCGACCCCGATCGGGTAATACACACCGCTGGTGCCGCCGGTCAGGATGTTGATGTACACCGGGGCAGCTTGGGCGGTGGTGGCGACCGCCAAGGCTGCGGCGGCGGCCAGGAGGGTGAAGCGCTTGTTGACTCGCATTGAGGACTCTCCGTCTTGTTATGGCTTTATGCAGAGTCTTTCCACTGTAGTCGAAACAAGGGTATTGGGTGGTGGCGAGTAAGCACGAGCAAAGAACTTTCGTAATCAGTTTGATTCGGGGCCGCTTCGCGCCCCAGCGGGAGCAAGCTCCCTCGCCACAAAAGCAATCTCGCCTAGCCGGAGGTATGCGCTCAGTAGCAGATATCCCCGTGGCGAGGGAGCTTGCTCCCGCTGGGGCGCGCAGCGGCCCTGGTCTTAGCGGTCTGGCTCGGAACGGAAACCTACCAGGGGAGCCGAACTGCCCCGCACGGTCAACTCGAACGGCAGCAGCACATGCCGCTGCGTGATGGGGCGCTTCTCGATCAAGGCAATCAGCATCTCCACGGCTTTGTGACCAAAGGTTTCAGCCGGTTGGGAAATGGTCGTCAACGGAGGATCGCAATACGCCGCGAACGGAATGTCGTCAAAACCCACCAGGGAAATATCCTCGGGCACCCGCAGGCCCATCTGCTTGATGCGCTTGAGCGCGCCGATGGCCATTTCGTCGTTCTCGCAGAACAGCGCGCTGGGGCGCTCGGCCAAGGCGAGCATCGTCCCGGCTCCTTCGTAGCCGGCCTTGAGGGTGAAGTCGCCGTGGCAGATCAGCTCAGGGTCGAGCGCGATGCCGGCGTCGTGCAAGGCGTCCTGGTAACCGGCCACGCGGTCGAGGGTCAGCGGGCTGCTGCGCGGGCCCTTGATGATGCCGATGCGACGATGGCCGAGCCCGATCAAGTGCTCGGTCATGGCGCGCGCGGCACCGCGGTTGTCCAGGCTGATGGTCGGGTAGGGCGCGTCCTTGACCACCTCGCAGGCGTTGACCAGCGGCAGCGCGTCGGTGCCGGGAGGCAATGAGACAAAGGGGTCGCTGGCGCGCAACTGGATCACGCCGTCGGCCTGATGGGCGTAGACCAGCGCGGCGAATTCCTGCTCGATGGCTTCGCGGCCCTGGGTGTCGCACAGCAGTAGCCGATAGCCGGCCGCTTGCGCCGCTTGTTGGGCGCCGCTGATGACCCGGGCGAAAAACGTGTTGGCGATTGTCGGCACGAGAATCACCAGGTTGCCGGTGCGCCGGGAGCGAAACTGCACCGCCATCAGGTTCGGTCGATAGCCGGCCTGGAGTACCGCTGCGTTGACCTTGTCCCGGGTCTCGGGCAGCACGCGTTCGGGAGATTTCAGTGTTCTGGACACCGTGGCCACCGACACACCGGCCAGCCGGGCCACTTCACGGATGTTGGACAAGGGCACCTCGATTCGGCGCCTGGCGACCCAGGCATGGCGGCGAGCTTACCGCAGGTTTGTCGCCCGACACATCTCAAGCCTGTTCCATAGCGTTTGACAGGCGACAAAACCAAGCCTAGATTCCCGTCATGATGTAACCGGTTACATCATCGATCCGGACAGAAGAGAATCGCGATGAATCCTGTAGCACCGAAAATAAGAATGGGCTTCGTCGGCGGTGGGGAGGGCGCATTCATCGGCCAGGCCCATCGTCAGGCCGCGGGCCTGGACGGCGGTTTCGAGCTGGTGTGCGGCGCGTTCAGCCGCGATCCCCACAACAACCGGCAGACCGGCGCGGCGTTGGGGCTGGCGGCATCGCGTTGTTACCACAACTGGCAACAGATGCTCGACGACGAAGCGCTGCTGCCGCTGGATCAGCGCATGGAATTGCTGGTGATCGTCACGCCCAATCACCTCCACGCGCCGATTGCCAGCCAGGCGTTGAAGGCCGGCTTCCACGTATTCAGCGAGAAGCCCGCCGCGCTGAATCTCAAGGAGTTGCTGGCCTTGAGGGACGTGCTGCAAGACAGTCGCTGCCTCTACGGCCTGGCCCACACTTACCTGGGCTATCCCATGGTCTGGCAGGCCCGGGAAATGGTGCGTTCGGGCGTGATCGGCCAGGTGCGCAAAGTGTTCGTCGAATACCCCCAGGGCTGGCTCAGCCAGGACCTCGCCGCCCAAGGCAACAAGCAGGCCGAATGGCGTGATGATCCGGCCCGGTCTGGCTTGGGTGGTTGCATCGGCGACATTGGCACCCACGCGTTTTCCCTGGCCGAGTTCGTCGCGGACCAACCGATCCAGCAGCTATGCGCCGCGTTGGGCAGCCATGTTCCGGGCCGGCAGTTGGACGATGACGCCGCGATGCTATTCAAGATGGAGGGCGGCGCCAGCGGCATGTTGCTCGCCAGCCAGGTCTGCACCGGTGAAGAGAACCCGCTGAAGATCCGCGTCTATGGCGACAAAGGCGCGCTGGAGTGGCGCCAGGAAGAACCGGCGAGCCTGATCCATCGCGCCGTCGACCAACCGCTGCGCGTCCTGCGCAGTGGTGTCGGCCAGCCTTGGCTGTGTGAAGCGGCGACTCGGCGGATGCGTCTGCCGGCGGGGCATCCGGAGGGTTATCTGGAGGCGATGGCCAACCTCTACGGCGATTTCGCCCAGGCCATTCGTGCCCAGGTCGAAGGCCCTGATGTGCCGGGCGTACCTGGCATCGAAACCGGCTTGCGCGGCATGGCGTTTATCGAGGCCGCCATCATCAATCACCGTGGCGAGGCAAAGTGGACCACGCTGGAAACCGGAGAATCGCAGCTGTGAAGACTCACGACCAGACACCGAGCGGCCTGCGTGGGCCGGCGATTTTCCTGGCGCAGTTCATGTCCGATGAAGCGCCGTTCGACAGCTTGGCGAACATCGCCCGCTGGGCCGCTTCGCAGGGCTACAAAGCCATCCAGGTGCCGACCCTGGGCACGCGTTACATCGACCTGGCCCGGGCCGCCGAGAGCCAGGCCTATTGCGACGAACTCAAGGCCACGTGCACCGCGGCCGGCGTGGAGATCAGCGAATTGTCGACGCACTTGCAAGGCCAATTGGTGGCGGTGCATCCGGCGTTCGATGCGTTGTTTGACGACTTCGCCCCGGCCCACCTGCGCGGCCAGCCCCAGGCGCGTACCGAGTGGGCCATCGAGCAACTGAAGCTGGCCGCCCGCGCCAGCCAGCGCCTGGGCCTCAAGGCCCACGCGACGTTTTCCGGTGCGTTGCTGTGGCCGTACATCTACCCGTGGCCGCAGCGCCCCTCGGGCCTGGTCGAGCAAGGCTTTGCCGAACTGGCCCGGCGCTGGCGGCCGATCCTCGATTGCTTCGATGCGGCGGGCGTGGACCTGTGCTACGAAATCCACCCAGGCGAAGACCTGCACGACGGCGCCTCGTTCGAGCGCTTCCTCGAGGCGGTCGACCATCATCCACGGGCCGCGATTCTCTACGATCCCAGCCACTTGTTGCTGCAACAGATGGATTACCTGGGCTTCATCGACCGCTACCACGCGCGCATCCGCATGTTCCACGTCAAGGACGCCGAGTTTCGCCCCGACGCCCGCTCCGGTGTCTATGGCGGCTACCAGGGCTGGGTGGATCGCCCGGGCCGGTTCCGTTCCCTCGGCGATGGGCAGATCGATTTCAAGGCGATTTTCAGCAAGCTGACCCAATACGGCTTTGATGGCTGGGCAGTGCTGGAGTGGGAGTGCTGCCTGAAGGATTCGCAACAGGGCGCGGCCGAGGGCGCGGCGTTCATCCAGCGGCACATGATCAACAAGACGGCCAAGGCGTTCGATGATTTTGCCGGAGTCACGGCGGATGAGGCATCCAACCGGCGGTTGTTGGGGTTGCCCCCAATGCGATGACGTAACCCTTGTGGCGAGGGGATTTAGCGAAACGTCGCACCGCCCCGCTGGGCTGCGCAGCCGCCCCCCAAATTTTTGCGGTCGCTTCGCAACCGAGCGGGGATAAATCCCCTCGCCACAAAGTGCTCTAAACGAGGCTTCAAATTTCACAAGAACAACAAGACGGTGACAGCCATGACCACGATAAACGCACGCCTCAGCGTGATGATGTTCCTGCAGTTCTTTATCTGGGGTGGCTGGTTCGTCACCCTCGGCACGTTCCTGTCCAGCACGCTGCAAGCCAGTGGCGGGCAGGTCGGCATGGCCTTCGCCACCCAGTCCTGGGGGGCGATCATCGCGCCGTTCGTGATCGGCCTGATCGCCGACCGCTACTTCAACGCCGAGCGCATCCTGGCGGTGTTGCACCTGGTGGGCGCGGTGTTGCTGTATCAGCTTTATTCGGCGGTGGATTTCGGCGCGTTCTACCCCTTCGTGCTGGCCTACATGGTGATCTACATGCCGACGCTGGCCCTGGTCAATTCCGTGGCCTTCCGGCAAATGCGCGACCCGGCGCTGGAGTTCTCACGCATTCGGGTCTGGGGCACCCTTGGCTGGATCGCCGCGGGCGTGGTGATCAGCTTCGTGTTCGCCTGGGATTCGCGCGAGGCGATTACATCCGGTGGCTTGCGCAACACCTTCCTGATGGCGGCCATCGCCTCGCTGGTCCTCGGGCTCTACAGTTTCACGCTCCCCGCCACGGCACCGCTCAAGGAGCAGGCGAGTGCGAGCGGCATCAAGCAATCCCTGGGGCTCGATGCGTTGGGCCTGCTCAAGGATCGCAGCTACCTGGTGTTCTTCATCGCCTCGATACTGATCTGCATCCCCCTGGCGTTTTATTACCAGAACGCCAATCCCTTCCTGGCCGAAACCGGCATGACCAACCCGACGGCGAAAATGGCCATCGGGCAGGTGTCCGAGGTGCTGTTCATGTTGCTGTTGCCGCTGTTCATCCAGCGCTTCGGCATCAAGTTGGCGCTACTGGTGGGGATGTTGGCGTGGGCGTTGCGCTACGTGCTGTTTGCCTACGGCGACAACGGCGAGCTGGCGTTCATGTTGTTCATCGGCATCGCCCTGCACGGCATCTGCTACGACTTCTTTTTTGTCTCGGGGCAGGTCTACACCGACGCCAAGGCGCCGAAACACCTGCGCAGCTCAGCCCAGGGCTTGATCACCCTGGCGACTTATGGCGTGGGGATGTTGATCGGTTTCTGGGTGGCGGGGCAGGTGACCGATCATTTCGTGGTGGAAGGCGGCCATGATTGGAAAAGCATCTGGCTGTTCCCGGCCGGTTTTGCGCTGGTGGTGTTCGTGGGTTTCCTGTTGACCTTCAGTGGTCGTCAAGCGGCCGTGGCACCGTCCAAGGCGTAAATGTGGGAAGAGCGTCAGTCACTTGTGACTGGCGCTCAGCTTGGTGTAGGTCACTTTCCCGCCTTCGTTGGAATAACCCTTGTTGTCCAGCGTGTAGACGCCGGCCTTGAAATAGAAGTCGTAGCCGTACCAGGACTTGTCCAGCTTCACCTGTTTGCCGCTGCTGCCGATCAGCATCGTGAGCTGGCCTTGCTTGTCCATTTGCAACGTGTAGGAGAAGGATTTGTTCAACGGCACCTTGGGCACGGTGTAGATCACCGGGCTCTTTTTGTCGTTGGGCTTGACCCGGTATTCCACGTCAATGTTGCCGGTGCCCTTTTCGTAGCGGTAAACCAGTTTCAACAACGGCGTCGGGGCATTCTTGGCGTGAATCTGCGCCACCACCACACGGCCTTCCGACGGCACCTGGTTGACCGACAGTTCGCCCTTGAGTGTGTTGGTGCCGCTGTTGTAGCGCCAATTGCGATGCTTCCCATCCTTGCTGGTTTCCCGCAGTTCGGAACGCGGGAATTTGCTGTTACCGGTATGGGAGCCGGTGACGGGCGCCCAGAAGACGATCCGCTGGCCGTTATTGTCGAAATACTTGTTTTTCAAACTCGGCATGGCTTTGGTCGCCACGACCTGCGCGGGCGTTTGCACCGGCAGGGTAACGCTCCAGACTGTTACGTCGATCATGATGAAACCCTCCAACGGGACCGGCCGTTACCTGGCGGTCGTCAAGACAAGAAACTGCCTTCCGTGGCGTAGTTTTCATGCTATCGACGCGAGTCTGTTTCGCTGGAGGCGCACCTGACGAATGGCTCTGCCATGGGCCTTTCGAGCCCTGAAATGGGCAGAGGATGTTGTGTCATTTTATTGCTGATCGGTTAGAGTACGCGCCGCCCGAGAGATGGATCCCGGGCGTTTATCCATGGAGCCTCAAATGAACCACATCAGCAAAGTTGTCGCCGGCGCACTGTTCGGCCTGGTCCTGGCGGGTTGCACCGGCACCCCGATGAAGACCCAGCAGTACGACAGCAGCCAATACACCGTCGTCGGTCACAGCGAAGCCAAGGCCACCGGCCTGCTGCTGTTCGGCGTGATCCCGATCCGCCAGAACAACCGTTTCGTCCGTGCCCAGACCGCGGCGATCCAGGCCAAGGGCGGCGACGCCATGATCAACACCCAAGTCCAGGAAAACTGGTTCTGGGCCTGGGTCCTGACCGGCTACACCACCTCGGTGTCCGGTGATGTGGTCAAGCTGAAGAACGTTCAGTAATACCGACCAGGTAAGTCCGCTTACCCGTGGCGAGGGAGCTTGCTCCCTCGCCACAAGAGCCTTTCTCCATTCAACGTCCTCCCACCACCATGTGACTGAACGGCGCTACATACGCCTGCAACGTCACCAGCCCGCCCACCAGGATCGCCAGCACCACCGAGTGGAAAAACACATAGCGCAGGATTTCCCCTTCGTGGCCGTACCAACGGGTTGCGGTGGAAGCGACCACGATCGACTGGGCGTCGACCATCTTGCCCATCACCCCGCCTGAACTGTTCGCGGCAGCCATCAACACCGGGCTGATTCCCAGTTGTTCCGCCGTGACCCGCTGCAATCCGCCAAACAGCACGTTGGAAGCCGTGTCCGAACCGGTCAGTGCCACGCCGAGCCAGCCCAGCAGCGTGCCGAACATCGGGTAGAAAATGCCCGTCGCGGCGAACGCCAGGCCCATGGTGGCGTCCAGGCCCGAATAACGCGTGAGGAAACCCAGCGCCAGCATCGCCACGATGGTGATCAGCGAATAGCGCACCACCCACAGCGTTCGAAGGTATTGGCGCGCCAGTTGCGGGATGGAATAGCCCATCAACAAGCCCCCCACGATCGCCGCCAGGAAGATGCCGCTGCCGGTGGCGGTGAACCAGTTGAACTTGTAGACCGCTTCCTCGGTTTTGGGCTGGGGCACCACCGGCGGGACTTTTTCGATCTGTTGATGGATGGTGCCGAAGGTCAGCAACGGCGAGAAGATCGGATTCGCCTCGCGCATTGGCTTGCCTTGTGGATCGAGCTTGACCGATTGGGTCTGCGGATCGATGGCCGGGCGGGTGTCGAAAATGTTCTTGAAGCCCTGGGTGCCCCAGGCGAACACGAATACGGTGAGGATGATCCACGGCATCCAGGCGCGCAGCACCGCGGGTCGAGCGTCATTGGAAAACGCGGCGCTGGCCACCGGCGTCTGTTGCTCGCTGGCGTCGATCTTCGAGTCATCGTGCCGCCCCGTCAGCGCCGCCGAAGTGTGCACCGTGGCCGGTTTCCACACCTTCAGGAAACCCGCGAGGCAGGCCATCGAAATGAGCGCGGCGATCACGTCCACCAGCATCGGCCCGTGGAAGTTCGACACCAGAAACTGCGGGATGGCGAAGCTGACGCCGGCCACCAGGATCGCCGGCCAGATCTCCAGCATCTTGCGCCAGCCGGCGAACGCCCAGATCAGCCAGAACGGCACGATCACCGAGAAGAACGGCAGTTGCCGACCGACCATCATCGACAGCTCCATCTCATCCAGTCCGGTGACTTTTGCCAGCGTGATGATCGGCGTGCCCAGGGCGCCGAACGCCACGGGGGCGGTGTTGGCGATCAACGCCAGGCCAGAGGCGGCCAGCGGCGAAAAGCCCAGCCCGATCAGGATCGCGCCAGTCACCGCCACCGGCGTGCCGAAACCCGCCGCGCCTTCGAAGAACGCGCCAAAACAAAAGGCGATCAACAGCAACTGCAAGCGGCGGTCATCGGTGATGCGCGCCAGGGAATCCTGCAGGACCTTGAACGAACCGTTCTCGGTGGTCAGCCGGTGCAGGAAGATGATGTTGAGCACGATCCAGCCGATGGGCAGCAGCCCGTTGGCCGCGCCGTAAAGCGCCGCCGAACCGGCCATGTTGGCCGGCATGCCGAAGGCAAAAATCGCGATGAGCAACGCCGAGGCCAGGGCGTACAGCGCCGCGAGGTGCGCCTTGACATGAAAGAACGCCAGGGACGCCAGCATCACTACCACCGGAACCGCCGCCAGGAACGTCGACAGCACCGCATTACCGAAGGGATCGTAGACTTGTTGCCAGACCATGTTCCACCTCTGCTTTTTATTGTTGGAAGTGCAGGCCCCGGGGGGATTGGCAGAGAAGTATAGGCGGGGATTTGTCCCTGGATTGCACGCAACTCCCTTTGTGGCGAGGGGATTTATCCCCGCTGGGTGGCGAAGCCGCCCCAAAATTTATGCATTGGCAAAAAACTTGGGACTGCTGCGCAGTCCAGCGGGGATGAATCCCCTCGCCACAAAGGGGATGTGCAGCGGCGGCTAGCGCGCTTCGACGTTGTCCAGGGCGCGATTCGCCAGCATTGCGCCCATTTCGATCAACTGCAGGATGCCCAGGGCAACGTGTCGTCGCGAGCCGTCCAGGTCGAACGCCAGGTCATTGATCATGGCGTTGGCCGAGGCGAGGGTTTCGCTGAGGTTGGCGAGCAGGGCTTCGGTGCCCACGCCATTGATCACGGTGAACAGTTGACTGGGGTCGGGTGTTGGTTTGCTGGGTTTAGGCTTGAGGTAGTAATCGAGGGCGCGGTCGGCGGCTTCGTCGAATGCCTTCGCGTCGGCTGGATCGGTGTCGGGAGGATTCGGGGTTACTTTGAACATAATGAAGGTCTCATGTGGAATTCAGAGGAGCCTTCACCCTCGCTACCAAACGAAGGGTGGCGGCCATACGAAGGTTGGTAGACCGGTCCACATGAACACCGGCGCGCCCGAAGACGCCCTACGCATGGCCACCATTGATACAGATGCGCAAGGGCAACTGAAACAGTGAAGCTGTGCGTCATGTAGAAGCCGGGCTACCAAACCCGATCGCTGATTTTCAGCGACCGAGCAACAGTAAAGCCCGGCCCCAAGGCGCGCAAGCCGGCGGATTCTGGCGTAGTTGTAGGTAACGGCGCAAGACGACGTAGCCCGAACGCGAAGGATCCTACAACCGAATAAACACAGCCCTCTGTAGGCTGAAAAGATGAGTAAACACAGAACCCGTGGCGAGGGGATTTAGCGAAACGTCGCACCGCCCCGCTGGACTGCGCAGCAGTCCCAATAGCAGTCACCTCGGTGTGTCAGGCTTATCTCCATCCACCTCTTTGGGGCGGCTTCGCCACCCAGCGGGGATAAATCCCCTCGCCACAAGAGCATCTCGCTTGTCTGAGGTGTGCGGTTCAGCCCTTCGCCGCCATCGCCGTCACTTCCACCCGCATCCCCTCGACCGCCAGCGCCGCCACGCCGACAGCCGCGCGTACGGGCCAGGGCTTGGCGAAGAAGCGTTTGTAGACTTCGTTGAAGGCTGCGCGGTCAGCCATGTCGGTGAGGTAGATGGTCAGGTGCAGCACGCGGTCCATGGAACTGCCGGCACGTTCCAGTGCAATCTTGAGCGCCTGCAACGTGCACTCGCTTTGCGCCGTGATGTCGCCCAGTTCCAGGCTGCCGTCGGCGCGGGTCGGGATTTGCGTGGAAACCAGCAGGCCGCCGAAGCCGGCGACGTCGGAGGAGATGGAGTCTGTATCCGGGTCGGGGGTGAAGGTGATGTCTGGGTTGCTCATGCAAAACCTCATGCTGGAAAAAAGGACCGCGGCAGTTTAGCGCCCATTGCTGCAACGTTCCTGCATTCCGTTATCCCAGTGCTCCCAGGCCGCTGCGCTGCACCAGCGCCTCAATGTAGACCTCCAGCGTCGTGATGCCGTGCAGGGCCGCGTCATCGCCCACATCGAAGCCGCTGTCGAGGCTGACGGCGCTCATGCGCGCATAGGATTGCGCCGCGGCGAGACTGAAACCGAGGCGCTGGAAGGCGCTTTCCCATTGGTCCCTGGGTATCACCTGGACCTCGACCGGCCGGCCGAGGGCCTTGGAAAAAGCCTGCGCCACGTCGTTGGGCGAATACAGGCGAGGTCCTTGCACGTGACGCACGCCAACGTCGTCAATCGACGATAGCATCCGTGCGGCCGCCACTTCGCCCAGGTCCCGAGGCGCCACCATGGGAAAGGCCAGGTCGGCGGGAAATAGCGTGGGGAGCTTGCCGGTATCTCGGACGGTGTCGAGCAGGCTGTCCCAGTTGCTCATGTAATAGGCGCCGCGATTGATCGCCGCCGGGATAGGCTGGTTGCGCAAGCCTTCTTCCAGTTCCCACAAGACGCTGAGATCGCCGATACGTTCGCCGGGCTGGGCGCCAGCGGTGGATTGCACCACGATTTTCTCAAGCCCCGAGCCATCAAGGGCGGACAGGATATTGGCGACGGTACCTCGTTCCACCACATCGGTATCGGTACTGGGGGCCGCCGACGGGTTGAGAATGAACGCCCTGCGCCCAAGTTGAAAGGCGGCGCGCAGTGACTCGACGTTTTCAGCATGCGCTTCGACGATCTGAGCGCCCCTGGCGTGCCATTCCGTGGCGTGGCTGGCGTTGCGGGTCATGACAATCACTGCATGCCCTGGCGCCAGTAAGGCTCGGGCCGTGGCCGATCCAACGTGGCCCGTGGCACCCATGATTACGTACATGGTTTCATCTTCCAGATCAAAGGCCGCCCTGGGCCGGGCGTTGAACGGTCACCCCCGATTCAAGGTGCGGCGGCGTGGCATTCATGCGCTCGATCAGTTGCTGCGCCTGCTCCCAACCCAGGTCAGGCGCCAGCCATTCGAGAGCGTCTTCTGCGTTGAACGCCAACAGGCGCTGCTGCTGGCTGGCGATGTCGCCATAGGTCACCAGGGCCAGGCCGTCGCAGCCCAAGGGGTTTTCGCAGGCCTGGGCCAGGGCGGCAATGAAGATCGGAGTCGATTGCCGGGAGGTCACGTAGGCAGGACGCTGTGCCGGGTGAGGCGCGGTCGGTTCCGGCGATTCATACCAGCCGTCCACCGCCACCAGCACGCGGCCCTCGCGCTTGATCTGGTCGAACACCTTGGAGCGCATCACCAGGTGCAACGGCAGGTGCGTCAGCGGAGGCATTGTTCCCACCGACCAGATGGGCGACCAGCCCCAGCGAACCTTGATGCACTCCAGGCGCCCACCACGACGGCGGATGGCGCTGACCTGCATGTTTGGCTCGATCATGCCGTGTCGCGGCTGCGTCTTCGGCGGCGTGGCCACGCACAATTCCACGGGCGTCAGGCTTGTCCCGAAATGACCGCCGGAGGTGTCTCGCTGGTCGAAATATGCCAGGGAGTCCTTGGAAGAAACGTGTTGAACAAGACCGTCACACATAGCGAAAACTCCCGGCAGCGAAGCGCAAAGGAACCTTGATGATCCCGCCGTCGAAACCGTGCTTGTCGAAGCGCAGCACGGTGGCTTGCGGCGGTGTTATGTAGGTCCGAGCCGTGGCGATATGCTTGGTTCGAAAATCCTTGCGACGGGGAGACGAGCGGGCAGTGGGGGGAATCAACCACCGTCTTCGCGAGCAGGCTCGCTCCCACAGTGAGCAGTGTTGTTTGTTGGACGCGGGCACGGCGCAGAACCTTTGTGGGAGCGAGCTTGCTCGCGATAGCGGTGGTTCAGCTTGCAGAGATGTTGAATGTACTGCCGCCATCGCGAGCAAGCTCGCTCCCACAGTGGACGGTGTTGTTCGTTTCGTCCCGGTTCTGATTGATAAAGTCCACGAATGCCCGTAGCGGCGAGGGCAGGTAGCGGCGGCCGGGATAGTAGAGGAACGGTCCGGTAAAGCGCTGCCACCATGGTTCAAGTACCGGCTCGAGTTCGCCGCTGTCGAGGTACGGCCGCAGCCAATCCTCGAACAAATGGACAACACCCAGGCCGTCGATGGCCGCTTGTACCGCCAGGTCCATGGCGCCGCCGATGCGCACGATCAACGGGCCGTTCGGCTCGACGCTGATGGTTTCCCCGTCACGTTCATACTCCCAGAGCGGCATGGCCCCGCTGGGAAACTTGCCGGCCAGGCACGCGTGCCGAAGCAGATCCCGCGGGTGCTCGGGCCGGCCCCGGGCGTCGAGGTATGCCGGCGAGGCGGCGGTGGCGAAGCGCTGCAAGCGCGGGCCGATGGGGATGGCGATCATGTCCTGCTCAAGGCGTTCGTCGTAGCGAATGCCGGCGTCACACCCGGCCGCGAGCATGTCGACGAAACTCTCCTCGGTGACCACTTCCAGTCTGATGTCGGGGTAGCTTTTCAAGAACGGCGCGATGATCGCGGGCAGCACCAGCCGGGCGGCGCTGACCGGCACGTTCAGCCTGAGGGTGCCTGAGGGGCGGTCGCGAAAATCGTTGACCACGTCCAGCGCCGATTCGACTTCGCCCAGGGCCGGCACGATGCGTTCCATCAACCGCGCCCCGGCCTCGGTCGGCACCACGCTGCGGGTGGTGCGGTTGAGCAGGCGCACGCCAAGGCGGCTTTCGATGCGGCGTACAGCATCGCTGAGGCTGGACGCGGATTTGCCGCTGAGCCGCGCGCCTTCACGAAACCCACCCGCATTTACCACCGCCACAAAGGACAGCAAGTCCTGGATATCCGTCGCCATTGTTCTCTCCGCCGTACAACCCGTTCGGATTGCACCCGATTATCAGTGGAGTGGTCAACGCCTATAGTCGGCCCAGGCACATTTAATCCAAGGGGTACGAGATGAGCAGGGCAGACACCGCAGGGACTTTTCAACTGGGCGATCGTGCGGTCAAGCGCATGGGCTATGGCGCGATGCAACTGGCGGGGCCCCAGGTCTTCGGGCCGCCCAAGGATCCGGCAGCGGCCATCGCCGTGCTGCGCGAAGCGGTGGCGGCGGGCGTCAACCATATCGACACCGCCGACTTCTACGGGCCCCATGTCACTAACCGGTTGATTCGTGAAGCGTTGCACCCTTACGCCGAGAATCTGGTCATCGTGACCAAGGTTGGCGCCGTGCGCGGTGCAGATGCGTCGTGGAACCCGGCCCACAGCCCGGCCGAGTTGACCCGCGCCGTCCATGACAACTTACGCAACCTCGGCGTGGATGTGTTGGAAGTGGTCAACCTGCGCGCCTGGGGCAATCTGCATGCACCCGCCGATGACGACATCGAGGAACAATTCTCGGCACTGGCCGAATTGCAGCGCCAGGGCTTGATCCGGCATCTGGGCCTGAGCAACGTCACGGCGTCCCAGGTCAAGCAGGCCCAGGGCATCGCGAAGGTGGCCTGTGTGCAGAACCACTACAACCTGACCCATCGTGACGACGAACAACTGATCGCCGAGTTGGGCAAGCAAGGCATCGCCTACGTGCCGTTTTTCCCATTGGGTGGGTTTACGCCGCTGCAGTCGCAAACCCTGTCGAGCGTAGCGGCGCGCCTGGAGGCGTCACCGTTGTGCGTCGCGCTGGCGTGGTTGCTGCAACGTGCGCCGAACATCCTGCTGATTCCCGGTACGTCATCCGTGGCGCATCTGCGGGAAAACCTCTCGGCGAGCGAACTGAAGATCCCGGCGCAGATGCTGGCCGAGTTGGACGGGTTGGTTCACTGAAGACGCGCGCCGGCGCCGATTGCGCTCGCAAAGTTGACACCCGTGGCGAGGGGATTTATCCCCGCTGGGCTGCGCAGCGGCCCCCAAACCATGTAACTCGGTGTGCCTGGAAGATAGGTTCACTTATTTAGGGCTGCTTCGCAGCCCAGCGGGGATAAATCCCCTCGCCACAGATGTTTCAGACAGGCCGCACCAGCCCCTAGCCGTCGCTTTTTTCCGTCTCGTTTCGGTGATGTTCAGGCCAGCTGTCAATCGGTCGCTGGCGGTCCTCGTTGAACATCTCGGTGAGCAGCGCATTGGCGCGACGGTAGGCGTCGTGCCGGAACTTGAGGTCGTCTTCCGGCTGGGCGACGATTTCCTCGAGCATGCGCAGGTTCAGGCGACGGAACTGATCGGCGCGCTCACGCGCCTCGTACGCACCGACGCCCATCTGCACCAACGCGCTGCGACCCAATGCCAGCGCGCTTTCGAAGGTTTCCCGCTCGGCGCTTTCCACGCCCAGTTGCCGCAGGGTGATCAGGTGCGCCATGTCCCGCGCCCGCACGATCAGTTTCAACCCGGGGAAATGCTCCTGGGCCATGCGGGTCAGCGTCAGGTTGTCCTGCTGGTCATCTATCGCATTGATCAGCACCACCGCCTGGGCCGCGCCGGCCGCGTGGAGCAGATCGAGGCGCGTGGCGTCGCCGTAGAACACTTTCACGCCGAATTTGCGCAGCGTCTCGATATTGTCAGGGTCATGATCCAGGACGACCACTTCGACGCCGCAGGACATCAGCAAACGTCCGGCGATCTGCCCGAAACGACCGAAGCCGGCGATGATCACCCGAGGGTTCTGCTGGTCGACGAGGTCGGATTCCTGGCTGTCCTTCTTGGTGGCCGACTCTATTCGGTCCAGCAGCAGGATCAGCAAGGGCGTCAGGCACATGGACAGGGCCACCGCGAGCGTCAGGCTCTTGCCCCATTGGTCGGTGAGAATGCCGGCCAGGGTCGCGGCGCCGAACACCACGAAAGCGAATTCGCTGCCCTGGCCGAGCAGCACCGCTTGCCAGGAGCGCTGGCCGGCGGGGACGTTGAGGAAGCGGCTGACGGTCTTGATCACCAGCAGTTTGATCAGGATGAAGCCCAGGGTCAGGGTGATGACTTTCAGCGGTGCGTTGATCAGCGTGCCGAAATCGATCGACATGCCGACGCCAATGAAAAACAGCCCCAGCAGCAGGCCTTTGAACGGCTCGATGTCGCTCTCCAGGGCATGGCGGTATTCGGAACTCGCCAACAAGACTCCGGCGAGAAACGCGCCCATGGCCATCGATAGGCCGGCTTCTTCGAGCAGAAAACCGAAACCGAACACCAGGAACAGCGCCACGGCACTGAAGATCTCCCGCAGGCCCGAGCGCGCGGCGAAACGCAGCAGCGGTCGCGTCACGTAGCGCCCGAGCAGCACGACGACGCTGATGGCGGCGACGATCTTCACGATCGACAGCGCCAGGGCCATGCCGGATGGGGTTTCGCCGTGGGCAGACAACAACGGGATCATGGCGACCAGGGGAATGGCCGCGATGTCCTGGAACAGCAGCACGGCAAAACTGCTGCGCCCGACGGCGGTGGCGGTCAGGTTGCGTTCGCTCATCGCCTGCATGGCGATAGCGGTGGAGGACAGGCTCAAGGTCAGGCCGACCAGCAGCGCTGCCGTCCAGTTCAAACCCAAGGCCGCGCAGAACGCCGCGATTGCGCCGCCGCAGGCCAGCATCTGCAAGGCGCCGCCGCCGAACACCATCCGGCGCAGCGCCCACAGGCGCTTGGGATCGAGCTCAAGGCCGATGATGAACAGCATCAACACGACGCCGATTTCAGCGAATTCCAGGATCGCCTTCACATCGGTGATGAGCTTGAGCCCCCACGGGCCGATCATGCAGCCGGCCAGCAGGTAACCCAACACCGGGCCCAGGCCGAAGCGCACGGCAATCGGCACGATCAGCGTCGCCGAGGCCAGGTAGATGAGCATTTCGATCAGGCTGTGCGTCTCCATCTCAATCTTCCTTCCAAGAGGCCAGGCGTGCGCCGTAGTGTTCGATTTGTGCGCGTTGGGCTTCGGACTCGGCGGCATACGCGCCGTGCACGACGACCGGCTCCAGCCAGCGCATGTGGCAGTAAAGCGCCGTGGCGTGGAGTGGCTGGGCCAGCGCTGAGAAGTCCGGGTACGCGCCGATCTGGAAATGTTCCCGCTCGCCACCCGTGGTGACGGCCCACAGCAGGCCCTTGCCATTGAGGGCCGTGGCGCCTTTGCCGTAGGCCCAGCCATGGGTGAAGACTTTGTCGATCCACAATTTCAAGAGGGGCGGCATGCTGTACCAGTACATTGGATGCTGGAGGACGATCAGATCCGCCTGTTCGACGGCGCGCTGTTCCGCCTCGACGTCGATGGCGAAGTCTGGGTAGAGATCGTAGAGCGACCGTATGACCACGTCCGGATTGGCGGACGCGCGCTTGAGCATCTGCTGGTTGACCCGCGACTGGTCGGGGTAGGGATGGGCGTAAACGATCAGGATCATCGGGGCAATTCCACGAGACAGGGGGCCGGGTCAAAAGGCCGGACATCCTACCGAAATCGCGTGGGTTTTAGGGCATCGTTGTTCAGCGCGCCTCGCCGGGGTCAATTGAGCGGCAGCGAGACCCTGGCTTCCAGGCCACCCTCGCGTCGATTCCTGAGCACCAGTGTCCCGCCATGCTCCAGCACCGTCGCCCGTGCCGCCGACAGGCCCAGGCCGACGCCGCCGGTGTTTTTGTTGCGCGAGCCCTCGACGCGAAAGAACGGCGCGAACACCTGCTCTTGATAGTGAGGCGCGATGCCCGGCCCGCGGTCGACGATGCGGATCTCGACGCAATCGGCGAAGGCTTTCAAACGAACGCCGGGCTCGCTGCCATATTTGACCGCGTTGTCGATCAGGTTGGTCAGCGCACGCTTGATCCCGATGGGTCGGCCGACATAGACAAAACGCTGGGCGCCTTCGAACGACACTTCGGTGCCGGCGTCCCTGAAGTCATCGACGACGGTGTGCAGCAGCTCAGCCAGATCAAATGCCGTGGCGTGTTCAAGGCGTGCTTCGTCGCGGAAGAATTCCAGTGCGGCGTTGACCATTGCCTGCATCTCGTCAACGTCCCTGAACAGCTTCGATTGCTGGTCGGCGTCCTCGATGAATTCCCCGCGCAGGCGCATGCGGGTCAACGGTGCGCGCAGGTCGTGGGAGATGGCCGCGAGCATCTGCGTGCGGTCCTGGACGAAGTGCTTGAGCTGGGCCTGCATGGCGTTGAACGCGAGGATCGCCTGGCGGATTTCATAGGGGCCCACGACTGGGATCGGCGGCGCCCGGAAGTCCACGCCGAAGCGCCGGGCGCCCTCGGCAAAGTGCTCCAGGGGGGTCGCCAGGTGTCGTGTGGCGATCAGGGCGACGATCAAGGTTGAGAGCAGGATCAGCGCGATGATGATCAGGTTGCGTTGCCATTCCCCCAGGCCCCAACTGCGGGATGACACCGAGAATATGACCCAGGTGTGGTCGGTCAGCTCGATGATCACCGCGTAGCGCCTGTCAGGATTATCCTTGGTTGGCCAATCGTCCGGCTCATAGGCCTCGATTCGGGCGTCGGGCCTGTTCAATTGCCGGCGCAGGAAAACCGAACCTTCACTGAACTCCGGGTCTCCGATGACTGGCAACCGCGCGTCCTCATAGCGCTGCAACCATTGCACGCTGAGCCCCGGGTCGCTGGCGGTCTTGGCGATGTCGTGGCGTTGCCCGGGAGCGGCGGAATCGATGATGCGCGTGATTGCCGCGGCCTTGTCCATCAGGCCGGTTTCCATCAGGGGAGGGCGTGCCCAGGCACCGGCCAATACCCCGAACAATTCGTTGAGGGCCAGCAACGTCAGCATCGCCACCATCGTGGTCAAGGCGATCCACCGCGCCACGGTGTCCCGTGGTCGAGACACCTTCGTGCCGCCCGGTGTCATCGCTTCACCACGTGGGGGCTGAACAAGTAGCCGCTGTTGCGGACGGTGCGGATCATCGACGGGCCCGTGACGTCGGTCTCCAGCTTGCGACGCAGTCGGCTGACCTGCACGTCGATGCTGCGGTCGAACGCATCGAAGGTTTCGCCACGGGCCAGGTCCAGCAGTTGCTGGCGGCTGAGCACCCGACGTGGATGTTCGACGAAGACCAGCAGCAGTTCGAACTCGCCGCTGGACAGGGGAATCATGACCTTGTCGGGGGAGCGCAACTCGCGGCGGGTGACGTCCAGTTGCCAGCCGTCGAATTCCAGGACCGGGCGGGTCAAGTCGCCCAAGGCGCCCCTGGCTTCACCGGTGCGCCGGAGGACGGCGCGTACCCGGGCCAGCAGTTCGCGGGCGTCGAAGGGTTTGGTCAGGTAGTCATCGGCGCCCATTTCCAGGCCGACGACGCGGTCGCTCAACTCGCCCATGGCGGTGAGCATGATGATCCCGACCCGGTGCTCGGTGCGCAGGCGCTGGCAGAGCACCAGTCCGTTGTCGCCCGGCAGCATCACGTCGAGGATGATCAGGTCCGGCTGTCGGCGTTCCACCGCTTGCCACAGCGCTTTGCCGTCGGCGGCGACTTCGACGCTATAGCCGTGTTGTTCGAGGAATTTGCGCAGGAGGGCGAGGACTTCGAGGTCGTCGTCCACCAGGAGTAAATGGCTCACGGGGGTCACGTCGGGCAATGAATACGGGTGGAATACTAGGGGCAATCCGGGGCTTGCGTCATATATTTCAATCCGGAAACAAAGCTGCCGGAGAGCAATATTCCGGAAATCTGTGGGCAAGAAAACGGCGGCAGGATGGGGTCGATTCCAGTTGGTTAGACGATGGCAAACGGAACCCGTGGCGAGGGGATTTATCCCCGCTGGGTTGCGAAGCAGCCCCAAAGCTGTTGACTCAATGAACCAGACGTACCGTGGTGCCTGGTTTTGGGGTCGCTTCGCAACCCAGCGGGGATAAATCCCCTCGCCACAGGAACCGCGTCATTGGCTGATTGGTATCGTCCCCATTCCTCCCCGAGATAGCCCCGCATGCCGATCACCAAACCCGCGCCGTTGCTTGTCCGATCCACCGTCATCGTCGCGCTGGCGGCACTCGCCAGCGGTTGCAGCAGTACGCCCACTGCCACGCCAGGCAGTTGCGAGAGCGTGCCCTTCGCCGTCCATGATCCAGCCGAACCGGTGAACCGTGGCATTTTCGCCTTCAACCGCACCGTCGACGATTACGCCCTGGCCCCGATCGCCCGTGGGTATCGCAAATTGCCGGACATGCTCCAGGCCGGCGTGCACAACTTCGTCGCCAACTTCGGCGAGCCCAAGGTGTTCATCAACGATTTGCTGCAAGGCAACGGGCAGCGTTCGGTCAACACACTGGGCCGTTTTGCCATTAACACCACGGTGGGTATCGTCGGCTTGATCGATGTGTCGGGCAAGCTGGGCATCGAACGCCACGAGTCCGATTTCGGCCAGACGTTTGGCGTCTGGAACATCGCTCCCGGACCGATCGTCGAGCTGCCGCTGCTGGGCACCGCCAACCTGAGGGACGCGACCGGCAAGGTGGTGAGCTTTGCGGTCGATCCGTTCGGCGACAACAGCGATACCGTTGAAACCCTGGGCACGATCAAGACCGTGGGTGGCGTCGTCGATGGCCGCGCGGAGGCGTTGCCACTCACCGACAAGCTGCAGACCCAGCCGGATTACTACGTGGCGCTTCGCGACGCCATCGCCCAGCGCCGTGCCGATTTTGTCGCGCAAGGAAAGTTGGGTTCCGTCCAGGACGCTCCACGATGTGGGGAAGAGGGCGCCGCGAATGAATAGCCAGGCGCTGGTCCTGCATCGACGGGTAAAAACCCTCGATCAGGGAATGTTGCATTGCCGCGAAATGGAGCTGCGGGTGGCCGAGGACGGCCGCCATGTGCTGTTCAGCCGCTACGTCGAATGGTACGACCCGCAGCAGGCCGGCCAATGCGCAACCCAGCACTATCGGGTGCCGTTGGCGAGCATGATTCGCTGGATGATCAATAACGGTGAGCGGAGGGAGGCGCCGTGACGAAGGTCGACGGCCCCGGTGTCTTTGAGCCCCGGGGCCCATGAAACATTTCTACATAATTCCAGCCTGATTTTAGTTGTACGATGTCGTACGTAATGTGGTCGACTGTTTCCGTTTCTCACAAAAAAAACAACGGAGACTCATCCATGTCGAGCATTCCTTCCGCCGAAGGCCAGGCCGTGGCTCCCGCGCAGAGCCGCTTCGTACGCCTCTTGAAGCTTCTTGGCCCCGGCATCATTGCCGTGCTGTCCTGGCTGGGCGCCGGCGACCTCATCACGTCTTCCGTGGCCGGTGCGAACTATGGCTACGCCATGATGTGGGTGCTGGCGGTGTCCCTGCTGCTGCGATACCTGATCGTCAACATCATCGCGCGCTTCCAGCTCTGCAATAACCAGGGCATGACCATCCTCCAGGGCTACGCCCAGCTCAATCCGTTCTTCGCCTGGTTCCTGCTGGTGTACGCGCTGCTCATGGGCCATTTGATGAACGCCTACATGATCAAGGGCGCCGGCGAGGCCCTGGCGATGCTGCTCAAGGTCGACTACCCGCTGCTGTGCTCGGTGGCGGTGGTGCTGGCGGTGTGGATGCTCGTCGGGCGCAATATCTATTCGATGATCGAAGGCGTGATGAAGGCCTTGCTGGCGATCATGACGCTGGCATTCCTGGCCCTGGCGGTCATGTCCGGTCCGGATGTCGCCGGGATCGTCAAAGGCACCATCGGCTTCAGCATTCCGCCCGATGAAGGCGTGCACGGTGCGCTGCTGGTGGCGGTCTCGGTGATCGGTGCGGTGGCGGGCTCCATCGCCAACTTCGTCCACCCTTATGTCATGCGCCAGAAAGGCTGGGTCGGGCCGGAGCACAAGCGTATCCAGCGCAACGACCTGCTGTTTGCGGTGTTCGTCGGGATCGTCATCAACCTCGCGATCTGGATCGTTGGCGCGGAGATCCTTCGGCCAAACGGTATCGAGGTGAAAACCCTCGGCGACCTGGGCAAGGCCCTGGAAATGTTCTTTGGCTCGATCGGTTGGTACGTGTTCTTCATCGGCGTCTTCGCTACGCTGTTCGCCAGCATTTCCGGCAAGACCACGGCGTTCCCGATGTTGATCACCGATGCTTTCCAGCACGTGCGACCCGAGCGTCGCGAGCGCTATGGCAAGGAATTCCACCGCGACCCGATGCACAAGTGGTTCATGCTGTTCATCCTCGTCACGCCGTTGATCTGGTCGTTGCCGGGCATGCCGGACTTCGTGACCCTGACCATCGGTGTCAATGCACTGAACATCGTTGGCCTGCCGGTGATCTCCCTGGGCCTGCTGATCATGTCCAACCAGAAATCGCTGCTGGGCAAGGAATACCGCAACAATCTGTTCGAGAACATTGCGCTGATGTTTGCGACCGGCCTGGCGTTGTGGGTGGCATTCCAGTTGGGCGTCGATCTGTTCACCTGAGTCCATTCACCTCCGGAGGGACTGCTAGACTTCACGGTCCAGTCCCTTTCGGAGAATCCGAATGAACAACAAGAACAGGATCTGCCTCTGGTACGACGGCACTGCGCAAGAGGCGGCGGAATTTTACGCAAGAACCTTTCCCGACAGCGCGGTGAACGCCATCCACCACGCGCCGGGCGATTACCCGTCGGGCAGCCAGGGCGATGTGATCACGGTGGATTTCACGGTGATCGGCATTCCTTGCATCGGCTTGAACGGCGGGGCGATGTTCAAGCACAGCGAGGCGTTTTCGTTCCAGATCGCAACCGACGACCAGGCCGAGACCGACCGCTTGTGGAACGCGATCATCGACAACGGCGGCCAGGCGAGTGCCTGCGGCTGGTGCAAGGACAAGTGGGGCGTGTCGTGGCAGATCAGCCCGCGGGTGCTGGTGGATGCGGTCACCAGTGCCGACAAAGCCGCCGCCAAGCGCGCCTTCGAGGCCATGATGACGATGACCAAGATCGACATCGCGGCGATCGAGGCGGCGGTGAAAGGGTAGCTTGCGGTCGGAAGAAAAGACCATGCAAGCTGACCCTACGCGATCGCGAGCAAGCTCGCTCCCACATTTATTAGGGTGACTTCGATTCTCCTGCCAGCACGGAACCCTGTGGGAGCGAGCTTGCTCGCGATGGCGCACGCACAGCCAACACACTCACCGCAGACCCTCCACACGCCCGATGCTACAAGGAGGACCCTGGCAACCTGGCAACCACCTTGATCTCGAACTGGAAGCCATACAGCCACGTCACGCCCACCGCCGTCACCGTCGGGTGCGGCGCGTTGCCCCAGAATTCGGCCACGACGCTCCAGACCCGTTCGAAGATCGACTCCGGATCGACCATGAAGACGGTAACGTCAATCACGTCGTCAAAGCTGCAATCGGCGGCTGCGAGGATCGCATTCAGGTTGGTGAAGGCGCGGCGCACCTGATCTTCCAGCACCGGCTCCGGCGAGCCGTCCTCGCGGCTGCCGACCTGCCCGGAGACGAACAGCAAACCGTTGGAGCGAACAGCCGGTGAATAACGGTTGCGCTCGTAAAGCGCTTGGCGGCCGGGTGGGAAAACAACGTCTCGGGTGGTCATGGGAATCTCTCCATCAATGGCCGATAGCGGCCGGAACTCAACGATGAAGTCACTCTAGGGGCTTGTGCCCTGGCGATAAACGAGCAACCTTGGCGATCACTGTTTGTAGAAACCAAACAATCCGAGGCAAAGAATGGATCGTTTCGACGCGATGCAAGCGTTCGTGCGTGTCGTCGAGGCCGGCAGTTTCACCAAGGCCGCCGAGACGCTGCACATGAGCAAGACCACCGTCACGCAACTGGTGCAACAGCTCGAAGCGCGGCTGCGGGTCAAATTGCTCAACCGCACCACGCGCAAGGTCAACGTCACGGCGGACGGCGCGGTGTTCTACGAGCGGGCGATTCGCCTGCTGGCTGACCTGGACGACGCCGAGACCAGCCTGTCCGGCGCCCAGGCGTTGCCGCGCGGCCGACTGCGGGTCGATGTGCCGAGCCCACTTGCGGCGCTGATCCTGATCCCGGCGTTGCCAGCGTTCTATGAGCGTTACCCGGATATCCAGATCGACATGGGCGTGAGCGACCGCATCGTCGACATGATCGATGAGAACGTCGATTGCGTGGTTCGCGGCGGCGAGCTGACGGACCAATCGCTGATTGCCCGGCGCGTCGGCGACCTGGCCCTGGGCGTCTTCGCCGCGCCGAGCTACTTGGCGCGTCTGGGCACTCCGGCTCATCCCCGCGAGTTGGAGGATTCCCAGCACCGCGTCGTCGGTTTCCTCTGGGCACGCACCGGCAAAGCCTTACCCTATGCCATGTACCGGCAGGACGAGCACCTGCATATCAAGGGGCGCTACGCCCTGGCGATCGACGATGGCAATGCCTATTTGGCCGCCGGCCTGGCGGGGCTCGGGGTGCTCTGGTTGCCCACCTACATGTCGCGGGTCCACCAGGCGCAGGGAACGTTGGTTCCGCTATTCGAAGACTGGCGACTGGAGTCGATGCCGATGTATGTGGCTTACCCACCGAACCGGCATATCAGTGCCAAGCTGCGGGTGTTCATTGATTGGGTGGTGGAGCTGATGGCGCAGCATGCGCCTATCCTTGATCGGCATGCGTCATGACATTTTTCCCGACTGCAGAGGAGAAGACCGATGGACCGATTCACCGGCGGTTGCTTGTGCGGCAACGTCCGCCTTGAAGCCTCCGGCCGCCCTTACCGGGTCGGCCTTTGCCACTGCCTGGATTGCCGCAAGCACCATGGCGCAGTGTTTTTCGCGGCGGCCGTGTTCCCCCGGGACGCGGTGACCGTCACGGGCGAAACCCGGGACTACGCCGGACGCTTTTTCTGTCCCCACTGCGGCTCGTCGCTGTTCGCCCGTAGCGGCGACGAGATCGAAGTGCACCTTGGCGCGCTCGATTCCCCCGATCAACTCAAACCCACCTACGAATGCTGGACCGTGCGTCGTGAGTCCTGGCTACCGGCATTTGCGTTGGCGCGGCGGTATGAGGGTGATCGCGAGGGCAGCGGGCGAGCAGAGGAGTAGGGTTGGCGAGGTGCTCAGGCCGGTTCGCCGATGCACCACCATTGGACTGTGATGTTGTTTTCTGGGTGGACTACGTTACGCCCGTGTTCAATGAAATTGGGTGGAACGTGCAGCGCCAACTTGTCGCTAATCCGTTGGGGCGCTAGCGCGTTCGCGTCGCTGAGGAAACCCAGGTAGTAGTCCTTGTCATAGAAAATGGTGACTTCGCTTTCAAAGAGCCATGGCCATGTCAGAAGGCAGGCGACGCGGTAATAACCTTCGGAGCGGTCTGCCGCCCGAGATATGTGGGCCGCTGCCTCGAGCAACTGCTGGACGCAGAACGCCTGGACTTCGATCCGGGCTTGATCGCCTTCGACCAGCAGTTCGTGGACTGGGATTTTCCAGTTCGAATATCGGTAACCGTCCTGCCTTGGATAGAAATTGCCTTCAAAATTCGACGCCCAGCGCTCGATTGAGCGAAGGCGGCGATGCAGGCCCCTGAGTGGCTTTGCGTTGACGCTGATTTGCCGCATTGATGTGTCCTGCCAAATGAGGCCGGCCATTCTCCGGGCTGCAATGCGCCAATCCAAGGATAACGCTGGTCAATTCGGTTTCATTTGATGTCCGCGATATCAGAGCGATCAACCAAATCCGACAATCGCCTTGATCTCCAGATATTCCTCGAACCCATGGAGCCCATATTCACGCCCATTTCCGGAGCGCTTGTATCCGCCGAACGGGGCCATGGGGTTCCAGGCCGGGTAATTGAGCAGGACTTGCCCGGCACGGATGCGCGCGGCCACGGCGCGTGCCTGGTCGAGGTCCTGGCCCTGGACGTGTGCGCCCAGTCCGTAGACGGTGTCGTTGGCGATGGCGACGGCTTCGTCCAGGGTGTCGTACGGAATGATGCACAGCACCGGGCCGAAAATTTCTTCCTGGGCGATGCGCATGCCGTTATCGACTTGCGAGAACACCGTTGGCCGGGTGTAGAAGCCTTTGGCAAAGCCGTCCACGCGACCTGGCCCACCGCAAATCAACTTGGCGCCTTCCGCGAGGCCCGCTTCGATCATCGCTTGCACGCGCTTGAACTGGGCCTCGTTGGCGATCGGGCCCAGCACGGTGTCTTCCGACCCTGGGGCGCCGACGACGATCGCATTGGCCGTGGTCGCCGCCAGTGCCTCGACTTCCGCCAGGCGATTCCTCGGTACGATCATTCGCGTGGGGGCGCTGCAAGACTGGCCGACATTGCGCAACGCCGACATCACGCCTGGCGGCACGGCCTTGGCGAAGTCGGCGTCGGGCAAGAATACGTTCGGCGACTTGCCGCCCAGCTCCTGGGTGACGCGTTTTACCGTCGGTGCCGCGGCTTGGGCGACCAGGGCGCCCGCGCGGTTGGAGCCGGTGATGGAGATCATGTCGATGTCGGGGTGCGCCGCCATGGCCGCGCCGACCTCGGCACCGTCGCCGTTGACCAGGTTGAACACGCCCGCCGGCAGACCGGCGTCGTGCACCAGTTGGGCGAACAACAGGGCGCTCAAGGGCGACAGTTCGCTGGGCTTGAGCACCACGGTGCAGCCGGCGGCAATCGCCGGGGCGACCTTGGCGGTGATCTGGTAGAGCGGCCAGTTCCACGGCGTGATCAGGCCGCAGACCCCGATGGGTTCACGCACGATGGCGGTGCCGTTCTCGATCTTTTGGAATGCATAAGTGGACAGCACATCGCGCGCCACCCGGACGTGTTCGGCCGCCAACGGCACTTGCATGGATCGGGCAAAACCGATCGCCGCGCCCATTTCCAGGGACAGTACCTGGGCCAGGGCTTCCTGGTGTTCGAGGATCAGCTCGTGGAGCTTGCCGAGGATGCGCGCGCGATCCGTCACTGGCGTCGCGGCCCAGCCGGGCATCGCCGCCCGAGCTGCCGCGACGGCGCGGTCAACGTCCGGGGACGATCCCTGGGCGACCTCGGCGATTACCTCCTCGGTAGCCGGATTGATCACGGCCAGCATCGTCGCTTGGGCCGGCGACTGCCAACGACCATTGATGTAGAACTGTCCGGTGTTGTGCGGAATATAAGAGGGTTTGGTCATCCTTCGGGCTCCCGTAGAGCGTTGATGACACTGCCGGCAGCAGGTCGTGATTGCATGCCCATAAGCTAACAAAGCGGCCCTGGCGGGTTGTGCCGTTGTTGGGCTTGGCAAAGAAGAATCTGCTGTATCTGCCGGGCTAACTTTGCAAAAACGTAGGGATGACCATTTTGGTGCGCTGGGGTGTATCGCGCACTCGCTGTGCTTCGCGCTGGGGCCTTGCTACCCGGCAGCCGTAGCCAACGGTAGCAACCGCAAACGCGCGATGATTTCGTCCTGCATCGACTGTTTTTCTATCTGCCTGATTTCGTTGAAATTCCATTTTCCACTCCATCGCGTCGAAAGGCTGTGGCACACTTTCTGCTGTCTATTCCGTTGTTACATACTAAATTCCGGTATAGCGGAATAAACTCACCCTGGAGTGCTTGCCATGCAACGCCGACCTTCCTTGTTCAAAGCGTGTGTTTTTCTCTTCGCGGCCACGACGGCTGCCATGGGTGTCGCCCAGGCGGCCGACAGCAAGCTGGACAGCGTGCTGCAACGCGGGAAATTGATCGTGGGCACGGGCAGCACCAATGCGCCGTGGCACTTCCAGGGAGCGGATGGCAAGTTGCAGGGCTTTGATATCGACATCGCACGGATGGTCGCCAAGGGCTTGTTCAACGATCCCGAGAAAGTCGAATTCGTGGTGCAGTCTTCCGATGCGCGGATTCCCAACCTGCTGACCGACAAGGTCGACATGAGCTGCCAGTTCATCACCGTCACCGCCAGTCGCGCCCAGCAAGTGGCGTTCACCTTGCCGTACTACCGCGAAGGGGTGGGCCTGCTGTTGCCGGCCAACAGCAAGTACAAGGAAATCGAAGACCTCAAGGCTGCCGGCGATGGCGTCACCGTGGCGGTGTTGCAGAACGTCTACGCCGAAGAACTGGTGCACCAGGCGTTGCCCAAGGCCAAGGTCGACCAGTACGACAGCGTCGACCTGATGTACCAGGCGGTGAACTCCGGCCGCGCCGATGCCGCCGCCACCGACCAGTCCTCGGTCAAATACCTGATGGTGCAGAACCCTGGGCGCTACCGCAGCCCGGCGTATGCCTGGAGCCCGCAAACCTACGCCTGTGCGGTCAAGCGCGGCGACCAGGATTGGCTGAACTTCGTCAACACCACCCTGCACGAGGCCATGACCGGCGTGGAATTCCCTACCTACGCGGCGTCATTCAAGCAATGGTTCGGCGTTGACCTGCCGTCGCCGGCGATCGGTTTCCCTGTTGAATTCAAATGACCCTGTGAGCCCGGGGCGCCCCTTGCGGGCGCTCCGTCGAAGGTGCTGCCGACCATGAATTATCAGTTGAACTTTGCCGCCGTCTGGCGCGATTTCGACACCCTGCTCGCGGGGCTGGGCCTGGGGCTTTCCCTGGCGCTGGTGTCGATCGCCATTGGTTGCGTGATCGGCCTGGCGATGGCATTCGCGCTGCTCAGCAAACATCGGCTCCTGCGGGTGCTGGCGTCGGTGTATGTCACGGTGATCCGCAATACGCCGATCCTGGTGCTGATCCTGCTGATCTACTTCGCCTTGCCAAGCCTGGGCATTCGCCTCGACAAACTGCCGTCGTTCGTCATCACGCTGTCGCTGTACGCCGGGGCCTACCTGACCGAAGTGTTTCGCGGCGGGCTGTTGAGCATTCACAAGGGACAGCGTGAAGCGGGCCTGGCCATCGGCCTCGGCGAGTGGCAGGTGAAGGCCTACATCACTGTTCCGGTGATGCTGCGCAACGTCTTGCCGGCCTTGTCGAACAACTTCATCTCGCTGTTCAAGGACACCTCCCTGGCCGCGGCGATTGCCGTGCCGGAGCTGACCTATTACGCCCGCAAGATCAACGTGGAGAGCTACCGCGTGATCGAAACTTGGCTGGTGACCACGGCCTTGTATGTCGCGGCCTGTTACCTCATTGCCATGCTGCTGCGGTATTTCGAGCAGCGCCTGGCGATCCGCCGTTAGGAGTTTCCCATGTACGAATCCCCCAGTTGGCCACATGAGTTGTGGGTCGCCCGGGACACCTTGTGGAACGGCTTCCTGACCAGCGTGCAATGTTCGGTGCTGGCGATTGTATTGGGCACGTTGATCGGTGTCGTCGCCGGATTGGCCCTGACGTATGGGCGGGTCTGGATGCGCGTGCCGTTTCGTTTTTACGTCGACCTGATTCGCGGCACACCGGTGTTCGTGCTGGTGCTGGCCTGCTTCTACATGGCCCCGGCCCTGGGCTGGCAGATCGGCGCGTTCCAGGCCGGCGTGCTGGGCCTGACGCTATTCTGCGGCTCTCACGTGGCCGAGATCGTGCGCGGTGCCTTGCAGGCGTTGCCCCGTGGGCAGATGGAAGCGAGCCAAGCCATCGGCCTGACGTTCTACCAGGCGCTGGGCTACGTGCTGTTGCCCCAGGCGTTGCGGCAGATTTTGCCCACCTGGGTCAATTCCTCCACCGAAATCGTCAAGGCCTCGACCTTGCTGTCGGTGATCGGTGTGGCTGAATTGCTGCTCAGCACCCAGCAGATCATCGCCCGGACTTTCATGACCTTGGAGTTCTATCTGTTCGCCGGTTTTCTCTTCTTCATCATCAACTACGCCATCGAATTGCTCGGGCGGCACATTGAAAAACGGGTGGCGTTGCCATGACTGACGTTTCGAAACTCTCCAATACAAAGCCCTCCAACACCCAACCGCTGCTGGACATTCGTGGCCTGCGCAAACAATACGGTCCGCTGGAAGTGCTCAAGGGCGTGGACCTGAGCATGCAGCGCGGCAACGTGGTCACGCTGATCGGTTCCAGTGGCTCGGGCAAGACCACGCTGTTGCGTTGCGTGAACATGCTGGAAGAATTCCAGGGCGGCCAGATCATGCTCGACGGCGAGTCCATCGGCTATGACGAGGTGGGTGGCAAGCGCGTGCGTCATGCCGAGAAAGTCATCGCCCGGCACCGGGCCATGACCGGCATGGCCTTTCAGCAATTCAACCTGTTTCCGCATTTGACTGCGCTGCAGAACGTCACCCTCGGCCTGCTCAAGGTGAAAAAACTGCCCAAGGACGAAGCCGTCGCCCTGGCCGAAAAATGGCTGGAGCGGGTCGGCCTGCTGGAACGGCGCGATCACTTTCCCGGTCAGTTGTCCGGCGGCCAGCAACAGCGCGTGGCGATCGCCCGGGCGATTGCGATGAACCCGAGCCTGATGCTGTTTGACGAAGTGACGTCTGCGCTCGATCCGGAGCTGGTCGGCGAAGTGCTGAACGTGATCAAGGGCCTGGCCGAAGACGGCATGACCATGCTGCTGGTCACCCACGAAATGCGTTTCGCCTTCGAGGTCTCCGACAAGATCGTCTTCATGAACCAGGGCCGCATCGAAGAGCAAGGGCCGCCGAAGGAATTGTTCGAGCGACCGCAATCGCCACGCCTGGCGGAATTCCTCAAGAACACTCGTTTTTAACTCATTTCAACAAGGAGATAACCCATGAGCATTACGCGCTACGGCACCGGCAGCACCGCAGGTGGCGGACAACCACGGCCCTTCGCCCGCGCCGTGGAGGCCGATGGCTGGCTGCACGTGTCCGGCCAGGTACCGGCGGTGAACGGCGAGATCATTGTTGGCGGCATCGTCGAACAGACCCACCAGACCATGAAGAACCTGATCGCCATTCTGAAAGAGGCTGGCTATGGCCTGGAAGACGTCGTGCGCTGCGGTGTCTGGCTGGAGGACCCACGGGATTTCTGGAGTTTCAACAAGGTCTTCGGCGAATACTTCAGCCCGGAACACGCCCCGGCCCGGGCGTGTGTGCAGGCAAGCATGATGGTCGATTGCAAGGTCGAGATCGACTGCGTGGCCTACAAGAAAAAGTGATCACATGTGGCGAGGGGATTTATCCCCGCTGGGCTGCGAAGCAGTCCCAAATTTTTTGCCATAACAGAAGTTTTGGGGCGGCTTCGCCACCCAGCGGGGATAAATCCCCTCGCCACAATGAGCTGTGGCCAGCTTGCAGTCTGCGTACACTCGCGGCCAATTGAATGGGAATCCAAGACATGACCGAAGACACCATCAAACGCCGGGCCCGGGGATTGGATCGGGCGTTCGATATCCTCGATTTCCTCAAGGAAATCGGCCAGCCGCTGCGCCCGAACGACATCGCCAGCGGCATCGGCAGCCCCAAGTCCACGGTCTATGAACTGGTGGCGTCGCTGCTGGAGCGGCGCATCCTCGAGCCGGTGGGCAAGGACGGCCATGTCTACCTGGGGCGCCAGTTGTATTTTCTCGGCCAGGCCCACCTGCGGCATTTCGACCTGAGTCGCGAGGCTGACCAGGCCTTGCAGGACATCGTCCGGCAGACCCGGGAAACGGCGCAGATGTGCCTGCTCAACGGGCGCAAATACACGGTCGCGCTGATGAAGGAAGGCGAGCGGCATTTCCGCATTTCCTCGGACATCGGTGAGAACGCGCCCATCCCCTGGACGGCCTCCGGGCGCCTGTTGCTGGCGCATTTGAGCGACCAGCAGATCATCGACCTGATCGACCCTGACGATTTCATCCTGCCGGACGGCGAGCGCTTGCCCCTGGAGCAATTCCTCAAGGAAATCCGCCAGGCTGGCGTCGATGGATTCTTCTCCTTCGACAGCGTCGCCGACACCTTCACCCACTGCTTCGCCGCACCGGTCAAAGACCCCAGCGGCGTTGCCATCGCGACCCTGTGCATCGTCGCCCCGAGGGCTGACGCCAAGAACAATTACGCCGACTACCGCCGGGTGCTGATCGAAAGCGCCAACAACCTGGCCCGTCGCATCAACGAATAGCCAGCCCATGGCTGTGTGAGGAGTTCGAACATGTCTTCTGCCATCGATAACGCGTACGTCGAGAAGGGCGCCGCTGCCGTGGGCGCTCATCTGTTGCGGGACGTCAGCCTGCCGGCACTGGTGCTGCACCGCGAGGCGCTGGAGCACAACATTCGCTGGATGCAGAAATTCGTCAGTGACAGCGGCGCCGAGCTGGCGCCCCACGGCAAGACCAGCATGACCCCGGCGCTGTTCCGCCGCCAGCTCGAAGCCGGCGCCTGGGGCCTGACCGTCGCCACGGCAGTGCAGACCCGTGCTGCTTACGCCCATGGCGTGCGGCGGGTGCTGATGGCCAATCAATTGGTCGGCAAACCCAACATGGCATTGATTGCCGATCTGCTGGCCGACCCGGCGTTCGAATTCCATTGCATGGTCGATCATCCGGACAATGTCGCTGACCTGGGCGCTTATTTCGCCTCTCGCGGCGTGCGGCTCAATGTGATGATCGAGTACGGCGTCGTCGGCGGTCGTTGCGGGTGTCGGAGCGAAGCCGAGGTGCTGGCGTTGGCCGAGGCCATCGGTGCACAACCGGCGCTGGCCTTGACCGGCATCGAAGGCTACGAAGGGGTGATTCACGGCGATCACGCCATCAGCGGCATTCGCCAATTCGCCGCATCGCTGGTGGGGCTGGCCATGCAGTTGCAGGACAGCGGCGCATTCGCCATCGCCAAGCCGATCATCACCGCCTCGGGTTCGGCCTGGTACGACCTGATTGCCGAATCCTTCGAAGCCCGGAATGCCCAAGGGCGTTTCCTCAGCGTGCTGCGTCCCGGCAGTTATGTGGCCCACGACCATGGCATCTACAAGGAAGCCCAGTGCTGCGTACTGGAACGGCGCAGCGACTTGCACGAAGGCCTGCGCCCGGCCCTGGAAGTCTGGGCCCACGTGCAGTCGATGCCGGAGCCGGGCTTCGCGGTGATCGCCCTGGGCAAGCGCGACGTCGCCTATGACGCCGGGCTGCCGGTGCCGCTCAAGCGCTACAAACCAGAGGCTGATTTGGTGACGGGTGACGATGTCAGCGCTTGCAAGGTGACGGCGGTGATGGACCAGCATGCGTTCATGACGGTGGCGCCGGGGGTCGAGCTGCGGGTGGGGGACATCATTGCGTTTGGGACTTCCCACCCGTGCCTGACGTTCGACAAGTGGCGGGTGGGGTGCCTGGTGGATGAGGGGTTGCGGGTGGTTGAGCTTATGGAGACTTGTTTCTAAGGCTTGAGACCGAGTTGAGCTCTTCGCGAGCAAGCCCGCTCCCACAGGGGATCTTTAGTGGACACAAACGCCGTGTTCACAACGGTTCAAATGTGGGAGCGGGCTTGCTCGCGAAGACGGCCTGTAGAACACCGCTGAATATCAGGATTACCCATGAGCAACACTAAACCCCGCATCGCCCTGATCGGCGAATGCATGATCGAACTGCAACACCGCGCCGACGGCAGTCTGGTGCAGAGCTTCGGTGGCGACACCCTGAACACCGCGGTGTATCTGTCCCGCGCGTTGGGCGAGAAGGGCGTGGTGGATTACGTCACCGCCCTGGGCGACGACTCTTTCAGCGACGCCATGTGCCGCAGATGGGCCGAAGAAAACATCGGCCTGGACAGGGTCCAGCGTTTGCCCGGACGCCTGCCGGGCCTGTACTGCATCCAGACCGACGCGGCCGGCGAGCGGCGTTTTCTGTACTGGCGCAACGAGGCCGCGGTGCGCGAGTGCTTCACCACGCCGGCCGCCGCGCCGATCCTGGAAGCCTTGCCGGACTATGACGTGCTGTATTTCAGCGGTATCACCCTGGCGGTGATTGGCGAGCAGGGCCGGCGCAAACTCATCGAAACCTTGATCGAGGCGCGGCGACGCGGTGCCCAGGTGGTGTTCGACAACAACTACCGGCCACGGCTCTGGGCTTCGGTCGAGACCGCCCGGGCGGCTTACCGCAGCGTGTTGCCCCACGTCGAGCTGGCGTTGCTGACCGTGGAGGACGAACTGGCGCTGTTCGGTCATGCCGACAGCGAGGCGGTGTTCGCGGCCTATGGGCAACTCGGTACGCCGGAGGTGGTGCTCAAGCGTGGCGCCGAGACCTGCCTGATCCGTTGTGATGGACAGTTCTATGAGGTGCCAGCTCAACGGGTTGAGCGCGTGGTGGATACGACAGCGGCGGGAGACTCGTTCAGCGCCGCCTACCTGGCGAGTCGTTTACTGGGCGGTAGCCCGGCGGAGGCGGCCGAGGCGGGGCATTGGCTGGCGAGTCGGGTGATTCAGGTGCCGGGGGCGTTGATACCCAAGTAGCGACATTTTTGGAAGTGCTGTCTTTGTGGCGAGAGGATTTATCCCCGCTGGGCTGCGAAGCAGCCCTAAAACAGTGGACGCAATCTTCCTGGCACACCGAGCTGCCGAACTTGGGGCTGCTGCGCAGCCCAGCGGGGATAAATCCCCTCGCCACAGGAGCCGCTTCGGGGCCGGCATCCCTCAATCCCGGTAGAACACCTGAACCAGGTGATACCCGAACTTGCTCTTGATCGGCCCATGCACCACCCGCAGCGGTTTCTTGAAGATCACCGCGTCGATGGCGCCGACCATTTGTCCGGGGCGCACTTCACCCAGGTCGCCGCCGCGCTTGCCGGAGGGGCACGTGGAGTATTTCTTCGCCAACACGTCGAAGGCCTCGCCCTTGGCGATGCGTTGCTTGAGCTGTTCGGCTTCTTCGGCGGTTTTCACCAGGATATGGCGGGCTTGGGCTTTCATTGCGGCACAGACCTGAACGGGGCGAAAGGGCGGCGATTATGCCTCAAGTCAGTGGTCATGGTTGATCATCGTTCGAATCTTGTTCGCCAGCAGATCAAGGGTGAACGGCTTGGCGACCATGTCCATGCCCTGGTCAAGGAACCCTTGGCGCTCGGTGGCCTTCTGCGCGTAACCGGTCATGAACAGCACTTTCAGATCGGGCCGGTGCTGACGGGCAATCTCCGCCAGTTGGCGGCCGTTCATGCCCGGCAGGCCGACGTCGGTCACCAGCAAGTCGATGCGTTGCCCGGACTCCAGCAATACCAGGGCCCGCTTGGCGTCCTCGGCTTCGAGAGCGGTATAGCCCAGGGTGGCGAGCAGGTCGAGCACCAGCATGCGCACCGCCGGTTCGTCTTCCACCAGCAACACGGTTTCTCCGGCGATGGCCGCCGGTGCGTCGGTGACTGACGGTTCTGTAGGCTGCTCCGCCGGCGTGACATGCAAGCGCGGCAGGTACAACTGCACCCGGGTGCCTTGGCCCGGCACGCTGTCCAGGCTCAGGTGGCCGCCGGACTGCTGGGCAAAGCCATAAATCATCGACAACCCGAGACCGGTGCCCTGGCCGATGGGCTTGGTGGTGAAGAATGGATCGAAGGCTTTTGCCAGCACGGCGGGGGTCATGCCGCTGCCGTTGTCGCGCACCGCGATCATCACGTAGTCGCCGGCCTTTACCGGCTCCAGCGTGCTGATATCGCTGCCGTCGAGGTAGACGTTGGCGGTTTCGATGGTCAGCTCGCCACCATCGGGCATTGCGTCCCGGGCATTGATGACCAGGTTGAGCAGGGCGTTTTCCAACTGGCTGGCGTCGGTGCTCACGGGCCATAGCTCGCCGGCCAATTGTAGCCGTAGCACGATGTGGTCGCCGGTGGTGCGGCTCAGCAGGTCTTCGAGCGAGCGCACCAGCGTGTTGGCATCCAGTGGCTTGCGATCCAGCGACTGGCGTCGGGAGAAGGCCAGCAAGCGATGGGTGAGGGCGGCGGCGCGGTTGGCCGAGGAAATCGCCGCTTCGGTAAAACGACCGATCTCGGCGGCACGACCGGCGGCGATGTAGCGTTGCATCAGGTCGAGGCTGCCGAGGATGCCGGTGAGCATGTTGTTGAAGTCATGGGCGATGCCGCCGGTGAGCTGGCCCACCGCTTCCATTTTCTGCGCATGGCGCAGCGCTTCCTCGGCCCGCTCGCGCTCGAACATCTCGCTTTGCAAGCGGTGGTTGGCCTCGGCGAGTTGCTGGGTGCGGGCGATTACCCGCTCCTCCAGCGTTTCGTTGAGGTTGCGCAGGGCTTCCTCGGTTTTCTTGCGCTCGGTCTCGTCGATTACAAAGATGTAGAAGCCATTCACCGACCCGTCACCGCCCCGGCGCGGCAGGTAGTTGATCAGCGCATGACGCGGCCGCCCGTCGCGGTGGGCCGACTCAGCGGTGAAGCTGCACGGCTTGCCTGCCAGGGCGTCGGCGATCTGTACGGCGCGGGCGGCGTAGGCTTCCTCGCCGATGACTTCGCGAACGGTCTTGCCGTAAAGCTCCTGCGGGGTCAGGCCATACCAGTTCAGGTAGGCACTGTTGTTCAGCCGGAAACGTTCTTCGCGGTCGACATAACTGATGAGTATCGGCATCGCGTTGATGATCAGTTGCAGCTCGGTCTGGCTCTGGCGTAGCGCATGTTCGGTGCGTTTGCGCTCGGTCAGGTCCAGGGCCGCGCCGAGAAAGCGCTTGGGCCGGCCATGGCGGTCCTTGTAGCAGCGCCCGCGCACGAATACCCAGCGCAACTCGCCGTTGGGCTGCAGCAGGCGATACTCCTCGGCGTATTCGGTGCCATGGGTGATGCAATGCTTGATGCTGCGCGCGACCATCGCGCGGTCTTCGGGGTGGACGCCTTCGAGATAGGCGCTGATGGGCAACTGGCGCGACAGGTTCGGGTCGACGCCATGGAGCAGGGCGAAATGCGCGTCGGCAATGAAGCGATCCTCGCTGATGTCCCAATCCCAGGTGCCCAGCGCATCGGTGGCCGCCAGGGCCAGTTGCAGGCGTTCTTCGCTTTCCTGCTGGGCCTTGAGGCTGGCTTCGGAGCGCCGTTCGAATTCCTGGGCCAGGCGTCGCCGTTCGCTGGTCTCGATGGCGGTGACCAGGATGCCGGCCACGCTGCCACGTTCGTCGTGCACGGGGCTGTAGGTCAGGTCCAGCCAGACATCACAGAGGCGGCCGCCAAACGGCATGCGCCAGCGCTGGTCGCGGCAGGTGCGCATGCGGCCTTGCAACACGCCGTGATAAATCCTTTCGGTTTCGCCCCGTAGCTCCGGCCAGGCCGTGTGGGTGGGCAGGCCGAACGCCCTGGGGTGCTTGTCGCCGACCAGGCGGGCGTAGGCGTCGTTGTACAGATGGATCAGCTGCGGCCCCCACAGCACCGCCATCGGCATGGGCGAATGGAGCACGATGTCCACGGCGGTGCGCAGGCTCTGGGGCCAGGTTTCGCTGGCGCCCAGCGGGCTGGTGGTCCAGTCCAGGCGGGCGATCAACTGCTGTGTGTCGCTGCTGGCGGGTATTGCGTTCATCACGGGAGTCCCTGGATGTCATGTCGATGCTGCGGCTTCTACTATCCTCTGAAGAAGTTAAGCGCGGGTTGATCTGAAGTTTTTCTGGCTCGGGTCAGCGTGTCCATTGAAGTTCGCGGATGTTTTTATGGCCATGGAAATTGATCCTTTGTTACGAATCCTGGCAAGCCAGGACGGCTCCGACCTCTATATGTCCACCGGCGCGCCGCCCTGCGCGCGTTTCGAAGGTGTGCTCAAGCCGCTGAGCAACCAGGCGTTCAAGGTCGGCGACATCGCCGGGCTTGCCGAGTCATTGATGGACGCCGAACAGCGCCTTGAGTTCGATCGGGAACTGGAAATGAACCTGGCGATTTCCCTGGCCGGCGTCGGACGGTTCCGCGTCAACATCTTCAAGCAGCGCAATGACGTGTCCATGGTCATACGTAACGTCAAGCTGGACATTCCGCGCTTCGAAGACCTGAAACTGCCCAAGGTGCTGCTTGAGACCATCATGCACAAGCAAGGGTTGATGCTGTTCGTCGGCGCCACGGGTTCGGGCAAATCGACGTCGCTGGCGGCGCTGATCGATTACCGCAACCGCAACAGCAGCGGCCACATCATCACCATCGAGGACCCGGTGGAATATATTCACCGGCACAAGAAATCCATCGTCAACCAGCGGGAAGTGGGCGTGGATACCCGCAGCTTCCACGCCGCCCTCAAGAACACCTTGCGCCAGGCGCCGGATGTGCTGCTGATCGGCGAAATTCGCGACCGTGAAACCATGGAACATGCCCTGGCCTTCGCCGACACCGGCCATCTGGTGATCTCCACCTTGCATGCCCACAATGCCAACCAGGCCCTGGACCGGGTGATCAATTTTTTTCCGGAGGAACGCCGGGCGCAACTGCTTCACGACCTGGGCAACAACCTCAAGGCCTTTGTCTCCCAGCGCCTGGTACGCACCCGCACCGGCCAGCGGCGGGCGGCGGTGGAAGTCATGCTCGGTTCGCCCACGGTGGCCGACCTGATCCGGCGCAACGAGCTGGGTGAGCTCAAGGGCATCATGGAGAAATCCGAAGAGCTGGGGATGCAGACGTTTGACCAGGCGTTGTTCAACCTGGTGGTGGAAGGGGCGATCGATGAAGAAGAGGCGTTGAAAAATGCCGATTCGGCGAACAATTTGCGCTTGCGCCTGAAGTTGCATGCGGAGTCGGGGGCGGCGCCACCGGCTGAGCCGCCTGCGGGCGGGGAATGGGGGCTTATGGACTGATCGTCGGGCCCCACTGTGGCGAGGGGATTTATCCCCGCTGGACTGCGGAGCAGTCCCAAAT
Source organism: Pseudomonas alvandae (assembly GCF_019141525.1). Classification (GTDB taxonomy): domain Bacteria; phylum Pseudomonadota; class Gammaproteobacteria; order Pseudomonadales; family Pseudomonadaceae; genus Aquipseudomonas; species Aquipseudomonas alvandae. Next base: position 4,206,595 of record NZ_CP077080.1, on the reverse strand, counting down.
CAAGCGGCCTCAATCAACCCTTAACATCGCATTGTCAGGTTTTAGGGCTGCTTCGCAGCCCAGCGGGGATAAATCCCCTCGCCACATACTTGGAATGTGCGATCAGCTCGCAAGCTCCACCCGCCCACGAAACTGCTCCAACGCCTCGGGGTTAGCCAGTGCATCGGTGTTTTTTACCGCCTCGCCATGCACCACGTTGCGCACTGCCAGCTCCACCACCTTGCCGCTGATGGTCCGCGGAATATCGCTGACCGCGAGGATCTTCGCTGGCACATGACGCGGTGTGGTGTTGGCGCGGATGACCTGGCGAATCTTCTGCTCCAGTTCGTCATCCAGCGCCACGCCTTCGCGCAGGCGCACGAACAGCACCACCCGCACATCCCCTTGCCATTGCTGGCCGATGGCGACGCTGTCGAGGACCTCTGCGACTTTTTCCACCTGCCGATAGATTTCCGCCGTACCGATGCGCACGCCACCAGGGTTGAGCACCGCGTCGGAGCGTCCGTGGATCAGCAGGCCGCCGTGGGGTAGTTCTTCGGCGTAGTCCCCTTGGGCCCAGACGCCGGGGAACTGGCTGAAGTAGGAGGCGTGAAGCTTTTCCTGGTGGGGATCGTTCCACAGCCCGATGGGCATCGCCGGGAAATGCCGGGTGCAGACCAGTTCGCCTTTTTCGCCCACCACCGCTTCGCCGGCCTCGTTCCAGACCTGCACCGCCATACCCAGGCTCTTCCCCTGCATTTCGCCCCGGCGCACGGGGGCCAGCGGGTTGCCGTTGACGAAGCACGACACGATGTCGGTGCCGCCGGACATCGAGGCCAGGCACACGTCGGCCTTGAAGTCGCGGTAGACATAATCGTAACTGTGGGGCGCCAAGGCCGAGCCGGTGGACAGGATGGTCCTGAGGCTGCCCAGGTCGTGGGTCTGGCGTGGCTTGATGCCCTGGCTTTCCAGGGCGGCCAGGTATTTGGGGCTGGTGCCGAACACGCTGACGTGTTGCCGGTCGATCAGGTCGAGCAGGCGTTCGGGGCCGGGGTGGAACGGCGAGCCGTCATACAGCACCACCGCGCTGCCCATGGCCAGCGCCGACACCAGCCAGTTCCACATCATCCAGCCGCAAGTGGTGTAGTAAAACAGCCGGTCTTCGGGGCCCAGGTCCACGTGCAAACCGTGTTCCTTGGCATGTTGCAGCAGCACGCCGCCGGTGCCGTGGACGATGCACTTCGGCACGCCGGTGGTGCCACTGGAATACAGGATATACAGCGGGTGATCGAACGGCACGGGTGTGAACACCGGCTCGCCGCCCCGTTGGTAGAAACCGTTCCACAGCGCCACGCGGGCCGGGGTCTTGAAGTCTTCGACGCGGGCATCGGGCTGGGCGTAGGGCAGCACGATCAATTGTCGCAGCGACGGTAGTCGTTCGAGGATTTCGTTGACCTTGGGCCGCTGGTCGATGGTTTTGCCGGCGTAGCGATAACCGGCGCAGGT